>NZ_JANFAK020000144.1 GCF_024721315.2 Streptomyces sp. Isolate_45 | reverse complement strand
CCCGAGCTCCGGGGCGCCTGAGCCCCGGCCGGGCGGGGGGACGGGCTCGGGCGGCCGGAAACGCGGGCGGCCGGAGCCGGGACGGTCGGGCCTTCGGCCGACCAGGGCTCGAACGATCAGGCGGCCGGGCCGCCAGGCGCTCGGACAGTCGGGCGCCGGGACGGTCGGGCGGGCGGGCCGCCAAGCGACAGCGGTCAGGCCGTCCGCGGCGTGGGACCGGAGTCCGGAACCGGCTCCGGGTCCCCCTCGCCGTCCCCGGCCGCGCCCTCGGTCCCGGCCTCGACCGCGTCGTCGCCGTCGCGGGTCGCGGTCCACGCGGCGCAGTAGAGCAGCAGCTTGGCCATGAAGTTGATCCACAGCAGCAGGGCGATCGGCACGCCGAAGGCCCCGTACATGCTCTTGCCGGCGACCTCCCGGATGTAGCCGCTGAGCAGCAGCTTCAGCAGCTCGAAGCCGGCGGCGCCGATCAGGGCCGCCTGGAGCAGTCGGACGCGCGGGGGTTCGACGCCGGGCAGCAGGGTCAGGACGTAGAGCAGCAGCAGGAAGGCCGCCACGACGCCGACGAGGAAGGCGGCGGTGCGCAGCAGCACACCGCCCGCGCCGCCGGAGGACAGGCCGAGCGCCTCGCCGGACTTGCCGACCGCGCTGGATCCGATGATCGACGCGGCGGCGGAGGCGAGGCCCGCGCCGCCGAGACCGAGGAGGACGAGGGCGTCCTTGCCCTTGCGGGCGATGGGGTTGCCCTCGTCCTCGTCGTCCCTGTCCCACACCGCGCGCAGGCAGTCCCGCATCGAGCCGACCCAGCCGATGCCGGTGAACAGCAGCAGGGCGGCGGCGACGAGCCCGACCGTCCCCGCGTTCGCGACGAGTCCGTCGATGTCGAGCTGGTCGGAGATGCCGGGGACCTGGTCGGAGAGGTTCTTCTGGAGCCGGTCGAGCTGTTCCTGGCTGAGCAGGCCGGCGCCGACGGCGGCCGCCACGGTGATCAGCGGGAAGAGCGCGAGGAAGCTGATGAAGGTGATGGCGGCCGCGAGCCTGGTCCAGTGCACGCGGTCGAGCCGTTCGTAGGAACGCCACGCGTGCGTCCGCATGGCGGCGGACACCAGGGGCCCGATCACCGGGAGTTTCGTCAGCCAGTCCATGGGGCCACCGTAATTGAGCTGCCGGAAATAGCAGGGATTGCCGGTTTCGGGGACTACGGTCGTCGATTGTGACTTTTTGCCCGACGGCCCGTCCGTTCCACGTCCTGGTCCTGCGCAGCCTCAGGTTCCGCACCGTCCAGGCCCTGCGACCGCTGCGTCAGGAGCGGCGGCCCGTCGCCTCGGCGGCCGCGTCGGCGGGTGACCCGGACTGTGCGGGGATGCCCGTCGGGCCCGTGCCGAACGGGTACTCGCGCAGCTTGCGCCAGACGCCGTCCGAGCCCTGCTCGTAGAGTGCGAAGCCCTCGCACAGCCACTCGGCGGCGTAGTCGGCGAGCTCGGTGTGGGCCCGGTCCATCGCCTCCTCGGAGATCCCGTGGGCGACCGTGACGTGCGGGTGGTACGGGAACGCCAACTCGCGGCTGATCGGCCCCTCGGGGTCCCGGACCCGCCCCTGGAGCCGGGTGCAGCCCGCGACGCCCTCGGCGAGCTTGACGAAGACGACCGGCGAGAGGGGGCGGAAGGTTCCCGTCCCCGCCAGCCGCATGGCGAAGGGACGGAAGGACAGCGCGACCTCGGCCAGGTGGGCCCGGATCCGCGGCAGCCGGTCCGTGTCCACCTCGGTGGGCGGTACGAGGGTGACGTGCGTGGGAATGCCGTGCGCGGCGACGTCCCCGAAGCCCGCGCGCAGCTCCTGGAGTCGGCTGCCGTACGGCTCCGGGACCGCGATCGAAACGCCGAGCGTTGCGGTCCCCACGTCTGTCTCCTCCGTGTGTCTGTGTGCGCGGTGGCGTAACGGTGCGGCCGCCTGTCCGGGCGGTGCGGCACCGCCGGTCGTGCGGTGCTGCCGCCAGTGTGGCGGCAGCACCCCCCCTACCGCCAGGGGCGTCGGTCCGTCAGTGCTTGGCGGGCAGGAAACCGAGGCGGTCGTACGTCTGCGCCAGGGTCTCCGCGGCGACCGCCCGAGCCTTCTCCGCACCCTTGGCCAGCAGGGAATCCAGGGTCTCCGGGTCGTCCAGGTACTCCTGGGTGCGCTGCTTGAAGGGTGTGACGAAGTCGACCATCACGCCGGCCAGATCGGTCTTCAGCGCGCCGTACCCCTTGCCCTCGTACCTGATCTCCAGGTCGGGGATGCTCTCGCCCGTGAGGGTGGAGTAGATGGTGAGCAGGTTGCTGACGCCGGGCTTCTCCACTGCGTCGAAACGGATCTCCGCCTCGGTGTCCGTGACCGCGCTCTTGATCTTCTTCTCGGTGACCTTGGGCTCGTCGAGGAGGTTGACCAGGCCCTTGGGGGACGACGCCGACTTCGACATCTTGATCGCCGGGTCCTGGAGGTCGTAGATCTTCGCGACCTCCTTGACGATGTGCGCGGCGGGCAGCGTGAAGGTCGGGCCGAAGCGGGTGTTGAAGCGCTCGGCCAGGTCGCGGGTCAGCTCGATGTGCTGGCGCTGGTCCTCGCCGACCGGGACCGCGTTCGCCTGGTAGAGCAGGATGTCGGCGACCTGGAGGATCGGGTACGTGAACAGGCCGACGGTGGCGTTGTTGACGCCGCCCTTGGCGGACTTGTCCTTGAACTGCGTCATCCGGGAGGCCTCGCCGAAGCCGGTGATGCAGTTCATGACCCAGCCGAGCTGGGCGTGCTCGGGCACGTGGCTCTGGACGAAGAGCGTGCAGCGCTCGGGGTCCAGGCCGGCCGCGAGGAGCTGGGCGACGGAGAGGCGGGTGTTCGCGCGGAGGTCCTTCGGATCCTGCGGCATGGTGATCGCGTGGAGGTCGACCACCATGTAGAAGGCGTCGTGCGTCTCCTGCAGGGCGACGTACTGACGGATGGCTCCGAGGTAGTTCCCGAGGTGGAACGAACCGGAGGTGGGCTGGATACCGGAGAGCGCGCGAGGACGGTCAGAAGCCATGGCCACATTCTCTCAGGTGCGGGGGCTCGCTCCGGCCCGGCGCCGGCCGGAACAGGTCCGCGCCGGCGGCGCGCGGGCGACGGGCGGGGCACCCCGGCCCTGACGTGCGACGGGACCCGTCCGAGTACCGGGCGGTAGCGGGGCGGCCGGATCCCGCCCCGGCCGAGCGACCGCTTTGCGCCCCCGGGTCGGCGCTTGCCGCACCCGCCGGGCGACCGCTTTCGGCCCCGGCCCCGCACCCCGTTCCCCGGGGCGGGGACCGGGGGAACGGGGGAACGGGGGAACGGGGGCGAGTGCCCGACGAGTGGGCGGGCGGGCGGTCAGGCGAGCGGCAGGCCCGGCGCCGGGAAGGCCGCCATCAGGTCGGTGACCTCCGCGCGGACCGCTACGAGGGCAGCCTCGTCCCCCTTCGCGGCGGCGTCGACCGACCGGGAGATCCAGTCCGCGACCAACGGCATGTGCTCCGTCGACAGGCCGCGCGAGGTGAGCGACGGGGTGCCGATGCGGATGCCGGACGGGTCGAACGGCTTGCGCGTGTCGAACGGGACGGTGTTGTGGTTGACCACGATGCCCGCGCGGTCCAGCGCCTTCGCCGCGATCTTGCCGGGGACCTCGCGCGAGGTCAGGTCCAGCAGGATCAGGTGGTTGTCCGTGCCGCCCGACACCAGGTCGAAGCCCCGGGCCGACAGTTCGCCGGCCAGCGCCTTCGCGTTGGCGACCACCGCGTGGGCGTACGCGGTGAACGACGGCTGGGCGGCCTCGTGCAGGGCCACCGCGATGCCCGCGGTCGTCTGGTTGTGCGGGCCGCCCTGGAGGCCCGGGAAGACGGCCTTGTCGATGGCCTTGGCGTGCTCCTCGCGGCACATCAGCATCGCGCCGCGCGGACCGCGCAGGGTCTTGTGGGTGGTCGTGGAGATCACGTCGACGTGCTCCGCCGGGGAGGGGTGCGCCCCGCCCGCGATCAGGCCCGCGATGTGGGCGACGTCGGCGACGAGGACGGAGCCCGCCTCCTTCGCGATCGAGGCGAAGGCCTCGAAGTCGATCGTGCGCGGCAGGGCCGTACCGCCACAGAAGATGATCTTCGGGCGTTCGGCGAGGGCCAGTTCGCGCACCGCGTCGTAGTCGATCCGGCCGGTCTCCGCGGAGACGCCGTACTGCACGCCCCGGAACCAGGAGCCCGTCACCGAGACGCCCCAGCCGTGGGTGAGGTGGCCGCCCATCGGCAGGGCCATGCCCATGACGGTGTCGCCGGGCTTCGCGAACGCCAGGTAGACGGCCAGGTTCGCCGGGGAGCCCGAGTACGGCTGCACGTTGGCGTGGTCCACCCCGAACAGGCCCTTCGCCCGCTCGACGGCCAGGGCCTCGACGCGGTCGATGTTCTGCTGGCCCTCGTAGTAGCGGCGGCCCGGGTAGCCCTCGCTGTACTTGTTCTGGAGCACCGTGCCGGAGGCTTCGAGCACCGCGGCGGACACGTAGTTCTCGCTGGGGATCAGGCGCAGGGTCTCGGCCTGCAACGCTTCCTCCGCCTCGACGAAGGACGCCAGTTCGGGGTCGGTCGAGAAGAGGGCGGGGTGGCGGCGCGCGTTCATGGCGGCTCCTCCGGGGTCGATGTCGACATCTCGTCCCCGCGAGGCCCAGGCGAGCGGCCCTGTGTGCGGTCGTGCGCGCACGACTCCCCCGGAGTCCGTTCTCCGTGCGCCAGTCGCCGTGCGTGCCGCCCACCTTAGCGGGCGCGCCACGAGAAAGGTTTCTCCGTCCGGTCCGCGAGCGAGGATGGACAGTGACGCCACCCTCGTCACAGGCCCTGACGGACGATCGGAGACCCCGTGTCGACTACTGCTGATGCCATCCGTTCCGCCGACGCGCACAGCGCGCACAACTACCACCCCCTGCCCGTCGTCGTCGCGTCGGCGGAGGGCGCCTGGATGACCGACGTGGAGGGCCGCAGGTACCTCGACATGCTCGCCGGGTACTCGGCGCTCAACTTCGGTCACGGCAACCGCCGGCTGATCGACGCCGCCCGCGCCCAACTGGAGCGGGTCACCCTGACCTCCCGCGCCTTCCACCACGACCGCTTCGCCGACTTCTGTACGGAGCTGGCGGCGTTGTGCGGCAAGGACATGGTCCTGCCGATGAACACGGGCGCCGAGGCCGTGGAGACGGCGGTGAAGACCGCCCGCAAGTGGGGCTACGAGGTCAAGGGCGTGCCGGACGGCCACGCCAAGATCGTGGTCGCCGCCGACAACTTCCACGGCCGCACGACCACCATCGTGTCCTTCTCCACGGACCACGAGGCCCGCGACCACTTCGGTCCCTACACACCGGGCTTCGAGATCGTCCCGTACGGGGACCTCACGGCGCTGGCCCACGCCGTCACCGAGAACACCGTCGCCGTGCTGTTGGAGCCCGTGCAGGGCGAGGCCGGGGTCCTGGTCCCGCCCGCCGGATACCTGCCGGGCGTAAGGGAACTGACGCGCGAACGGAACGTCCTCTTCATCGCGGACGAGATCCAGTCGGGCCTCGGTCGGACGGGGAAGACCTTCGCCTGCGACCACGAGGGGGTCGTCCCCGACATGTACGTCCTGGGCAAGGCGCTCGGCGGCGGCGTCGTACCGGTGTCCGCGGTGGTGGCCGACCGGGACGTCCTCGGGGTGTTCCGGCCCGGCGAGCACGGGTCCACCTTCGGCGGGAACCCCCTCGCCTGCGCGGTCGCCCTGGAGGTGGTCGCGATGCTCCGCTCGGGCGAGTACCAGCAGCGCGCCGCCGAACTCGGCGACCACCTGCACCGGGAGCTGAACCTGCTGGTCGGCGGCGGCGCGGTGACCGCCGTACGGGGACGCGGGCTGTGGGCCGGCGTGGACATCGACCCGGCCCGCGGGACGGGCCGGGAGATCTCCGAGAGGCTGATGGAGCTGGGGGTCCTGGTGAAGGACACCCACGGCTCCACGATCCGCATCGCGCCGCCGCTGGTGATCTCCAAGGAGGACCTGGACTGGGGGCTGGACCAGCTCAGGACCGTCCTCGCCGACTGACCGGGCGACCGGTCGGCGGGCCTGGCGCCCGCCGGCCGGTCAGAGGATGACGTGGGGCAGGAAACGGGCGTACTCGTCCGTGACCGGCCCCGCGGATTCCCGGATGCCGAGCCCCGCCGACTCCTCCTCGACGACCCATGCGCCGAGGACGACGCGGTTGCCGTCGAAGTCGGGCAGCGGCGCCAGGGCCTGGAAGACGTACGTCTCCCCCTCGGCCGGCACGAACGGCTCGCCCTCCGCGCCCGCCTCGTGGAGCGTGACCCCGGCGCCCTCGCGGCCCAGCAGCGGCTTGGCCACGTAGCCGGCGGAGCCGGGCTCGGCGAGCTCGCGGGGGCCGTCGAGGTAGGCGGGGAGCAGGTTCGGGTGCTCGGGGAACAGCTCCCACAGGATGGCCAGGAGCGCCTTGTTGGCGAGCAGCATCTTCCACACCGGCTCGATCCAGGCGGTGGTTCCGGAGCCGCCGCCGTGGTCGTAGGTGCCCAGCACCTGCGGGCCGAACTCGTCGGTGGCCAGCCATTCCCACGGGTAGAGCTTGAAGCAGGCGCGGATGAACCCGAGCTTCTCGTCCACGAAGCGGCCGGACAGGCTGTCCCAGCCGATCTGCTCCACCGACAGGGCGTGCGTGTCGAGTCCGGCCTGCTCGGCGGTCTCCTGGAGGTAGGCGACCGTCATCAGGTCCTCGCCCAGCTCGTCCGTCTCGGAGTGCGCGAAGTGCAGCGGGCCGGGCGGCAGCAGTTCGGCCTGGCGGCGCCAGGCCTCGACGAGCCGCTCGTGGAGGGAGTTCCACTGGTCGGCCCCGGGGAAGCGCTCCTCCATCCAGAACCACTGCGGGCTCGCCGCCTCCACCAGGGAGGTGGGGGTGTCGGCGTTGTACTCCAGCAGTTTGGCGGGGCTGCCGGAGCCGTCGTAGCGCAGGTCGAACCGGCCGTAGAGGGAGGGCTGCTCGGCCCGCCGCCGCCAGGACTCGGTGATGAGCGCGATCAGCTTCGGGTCGGTGAGCCCGAGGTCCGCGAAGCGGTCCCGCTCGACGATGTGCGCGGCCGCGGCCAGGCACATGGCGTGCAGTTCCTCGACGACCCCCTCCAGCGCCTCGACCTCCGGGAGCGTGAAGGAGTAGTACGCGCTCTCGTCCCAGTAGGGGCGCAAGGAGTCGTCGGGAAACCGGGTGAGGGGATAGATCAGGCCCTGCTCCTCGACGGTCTTCTGCCAGTCGGGGCGGGGTTCGATGGTGTGGCGTTCCACGGGATCAGCCGCCGCTGGAGCCGGAGTTGCTGTGGCCGCCGATGCCGCCGCGGGTGACGGCCGACTTGTCGAAGCTGCCGCCGGCCACCTTGCCGGCGCTGACGTAGCCGCCGTAGTAGTACGAGCCGGTGCCGCCGCTCTTGCAGTCCTTGCTGTTCAGGTGGTTCAGCGTGGTGCGCGACGCGCAGCGCTTGTCCGGCTCGTCGTTGCTTCCGCAGGCCACGAGGGTGGCGGCGAGCAGACCCATGCCGCCCAGGGCGACCGCTCCCGACCGCATCCGGCGCCGGGTGGTGTTGCTGGTGTCCATGTGAATTTCGCTCCCCCTGTGTGACGTGTACTGCCGACGGCTGTCCGACAGCGTAGAGCGGGGGCACGCGGGGATGGAATCCGGCCGCCGTCACACCCTTGTCACGGTCGTGACCTAGAGTCGCTTCGTGCTGATTGGGATGATTTGCGCACTGGGTGCGGCGGCCTGCTTCGGTACGGCGTCGGTCCTGCAGGCGGTGGCGGCGCGGGCGACGGAGCCGGGGACCGGCTCCGGCGTGGACGCAGCGCTGTTCCTGCGGGCGGTCCGGCAGTGGCGGTATCTGGTCGGCCTCGGGCTCGACGGGGCCGGCTTCGTGCTCCAGATCGTGGCCCTGCGGCACCTCCCGATCTACGCGGTGGGCGCCGCGATGGCGTCCAGCCTGGCCGTGACGGCGGTGGTGGCGGCGCGGCTGCTGCACGTACGGCTGTCGGGGCGGGAGTGGGGCGCGGTGGCCGTGGTGTGTGCCGGGCTGCTGATGCTGGGTCTGGCCTCGGGGGCGGAGGGCTCGGGCACCGGGTCGACGGCACTGGCGTTCGGGCTGCTCGCCGCGGCCGCCCTGGTGCTGGTGGTGGGGGCGGCGGCGGGCCGACTGCCGGACGGGCCGCGCGCGCTGGTACTGGGCCTGGCGGCGGGTACGGGGTTCGGGGTCGTCGAGGTGGCGGTCCGGCTCATCGACTCCCTCACGCCGAGCGAGTTCGCGAACCCGGCGCTGTACGCCCTGCTGCTGGGCGGGGCCGCCGGGTTCCTGCTGCTCACCTCGGCCCTGCAGCGCGGCTCGGTGACGGCGGCGACGGCCGGGATGGTGCTGGGCGAGACGGTCGGCCCGGCGCTGGTGGGGGTGATCTGGCTCGGCGACCGGACCCGTGAGGGGCTGGCCTGGCTGGCGGTCCTCGGTTTCGCGGTGGCGGTCGCGGGCTCGCTCGCCCTGTCCCGCTTCGGGGAGCCGGGGCCCGAGCCCGGGGTCGAGGCCGCGGCGCCGACCCGAGACGTCTGATTTCGCTTGACCGGGCCGTCGTCCGGTGGGTGCCCCGTTCATCCGGCCGGCCGCGCAACGGATGCCGCCCGCGGCCGGCCGGTGCAGGCTGCGGGCAAGGACAGCCATCACCGCACAGACGAGGACCGTGCCATGTCCCACCTCCGGCGCATCGGCGTCATCACCGGGGCGGCCGCGCTGCTGCTCACCGCCACCGCCTGCTCGGGCCTCGGCCGGAGCACGGTCGGCACCCTCACCTTCCGCGGCCACGACTCCCCGCTCGAAGTGACCTACACCAACACGCCGGTCAAGGGCTGCCACCGCATCAGGGTGCCGGACGGCGCCACCCACGTCGAGAACAACACCCTCGTCGACGTCGTGCTGTACCGGACGCCGGACTGCAAGAAGCTGGAGGCGGAGGGCGGCATCTACGTCGCCACCACCCTCTCCAACGTCACCGCCCCCCACAGCCTGCCCTGGCGCAGCTTCAGCGTCATCCACTGAGCCCGGCCGGCCGCGGGACGGTCAGGGAAGGGCCGCCAGCAGGGCGGCGAGGGCCGGGGCCCAGGCGCTGTCGGACGGGGTGCCGTACCCCACCACCAGGGCGTCCCGCACGGGCAGGTCCGAGTCCGGGTGCCGGTAGCGCGCGAGGCCCTCCAGGGCCAGGTCCTGCCAGGCCGCGGCCTGCACCAGCGAGCGTTCCGCCCCCGCCGGGAGGTCCAGGACCGCGTGCAGCCCCGCCGCGATGCCGGACACGGGGACCTTCCCGGCCAGGGCCGCCACCAGCTCGTCCCGGCGGCGCCGGTAGCGCAGCCGCATGCCGCGCACGTGTCGGTCGTAGGCCCCCGAGGTGATGAACCGCGCCAGCGTCAGCTGGTCCAGGGCGCTGGAGGCCCAATCGGCGGGCCCCTTGGCCGCCAGTACCTCGTCCAACAGGCCCGGCGGGACCACCATCCAGCCCATTCGCAGCGCCGGGGTCAGGGACTTGCTCGCCGTCCCCAGGTACACCACCCGGTCCGGGTCGAGGCTCTGCAGGGCTCCGACGGGCCGGCGGTCGTAGCGGAACTCCCCGTCGTAGTCGTCCTCCAGGATCAGGCCGCCGCTCGTCCGCGCCCAGTCCACCGCCGCCGCCCGCCGGCCGGGGGTGAGGGCCGCGCCCGTCGGGAACTGGTGTGCGGGGGTGAGCAGCACCGCACCCGTGAGGGGGCCGAGGCCGACCAGGTCCGTGGTGCGGGCCCCGCCCCCGTCCAGCCACAGCGGGCGGGTGGTGAGGCCGGCGCGGGTGAGCAGGTCGCGGTGGATGTCCAGGGCGTAGCCCTCGACCGCCACCTCCCGGACCCGCCGCTCCCGCAGCACCCGGCCCATCAGCGTCAGCCCGTGGGCGAAGCCCGCGCACAGCACGATCCGGTCCGGGTCCGCGTACACCCCGCGCGTCCGCGCCAGGTAGCCGGCGAGCGCCTCGCGCAGCTCCACCCGGCCGCGGGCGTCCACCGCGTACCCGAAAGCCTCGTTCGGGGCGTCGATCAGCGCCCGCCGGGCCGCCGCCGCCCAGGCCGTACGGGGGAAGCCGCCCAGGTCCGGGGAGCCGGGCAGCAGGCTGTACGCGGGCCCCCCGCGCGCGGGGTGCCGGGTCCTTGCCGCCGCGGCCGCCCGGCGCGGCCGGGCCCGCTCGGCGACCCGGGTGCCGGAGCCCTGCCGGGCCGTCAGCCAGCCCTCGGCGACGAGTTCGGCGTACGCCTCCGCGACCGTGTTGCGGGCGATCCCGAGGTCGGCCGCGAAGGACCGGGAGGACGGCAGACGGGTGCCGGGCGCGAGCCGTCCGCTGCGCGCCGCCTCCCGCAGCGCCTCGGTCAGCGCGGCGCGCAGGCCCCGCCCCGCCGCGAGGTCGAGGTGCAGGTCGGCGCCGAAAGTGGCCCATGATCCGGTCATGGATGTGGACCATAGCGGCGGGCCGCCCGCTCCCTACGGTGGAGACATGGACAACCACACCGACACCACCGCGCTCGCCGCCGAACACGCCCCCCGCATGCGGATGGCCAAGCTGGCCCCCGAGGTCCACAAGGCCGTCCTCGGCCTGGAGATCGCCGCGCGCAAGGGCCTGGACCCGTCCCTCGTCGAGCTGGTCAAGATCCGCGCCTCGCAGGTCAACCACTGCGCCTTCTGCCTCGACATGCACACCAAGGACGCCCTCGCGGCGGGCGAGAGCGTCGAACGCATCGTGCAGCTCGCCGCCTGGGAGGAGTCGCGGCACTTCTACACGGAGAAGGAGCTGGCGGCGATCGAGCTGACCGAGGCCGTCACCGTCCTGACGGACGGTTTCGTGCCCGACGAGGTGTACGCGCGGGCCGCCGCGCAGTTCGAGGAGGCCGAACTGGCCCAGCTGATCGCCGTGATCGCGACGATCAACGTCTGGAACCGGATCGGCGTCACCACCCGCAGCACCCCGGGGCACTACACCCCGGGCCAGTACAAGCAGGGCTGACGGGGGCCCGGCCGGGTCGCCGCCGGCCGCCCCGGGCGGCGGGAGTCACTCCGGCCGGAACGACTCCAGGGCCGCCGTCAGGTGCGCCCGTACGGTCTCGCCGTCGGCGGCCGGGCCGGCCGCCAGCAGCGCCCACCGGCCGCCGCCCGGCGCGGTGACGATCCGTTCCACGCCCCGGCGGCGGCCGCCGCTCTCCGCGCTGTCGTACTCGTAGACCAGCTCGCAGGCACTGCCGGCGACCGGTTCGAGGGAGACCTGCCGGTAGCCCGGGTTCGCGCCCAGCGTCCGGGAGGACAGCCGCAGCAACTCGCACTCGCCCGTCGAGGCGGGCTCGGTGACCCGGAAGACCTGGAGCAGGGCGCTGCGGTCGCCCGGCGGGCGGTAGAAGGATCCGCTGCCGGTCTCGTCGCGGCTGCGCTCCCAGCCGTCGGGGACGGCGACCGAGAAGCCCGCCCCGTCGCGCACCACGGTGTGACCGGCGGCGGCCGTGCCGGTGGACGGGTCGGCGCTCGTGCCCGTACCGGCACCCGTACCCGGGACCGCGCTCGGACCCGGCGCCGCGCCCGTGCTCGACGTCGCGCTCGGGACCGGGCTCGGGACCTCGCTCCGCGCGGGAGCGGCGCCGGTGGGGGCCGCCGACGGCTCCCCGGTGGTGGTCAGCGAGACGGCCGGGCCGGGGCCCGCCGCGTTCCCCGACTCCCCCTGGCCGGTCAGTACGTACCACCCCGCCACGAAGGCCCCGGCGACCACGACGGCCAGCGCTCCGACCAGCAACGGACCCCGCGACGTCGAAGCGCCCCGGGCCCGGGGCGGCGGCGGAGCGACCACGGGCGGCTCGGGGGCCCAGGCCACGTACTGCGGCAGGGGCGGAAGCGGAAGCCCGGACGGCGGCTCGGGGTACGGGGAATCGGCCCCCGCCGGCGGCACGGGCGGCAGCCCGGGCGGGGGGCCGGGGTACGGGGGCTCGGCGGGCCGCGGGCCCCAGTCCCACCGCTGCGACTGCGGGTTCCGCTCGTCCTCGCTCACCGGGCGACCCTATTTTCGTCCCGCGCGCACCCGACAGCCGAATTCACGCCAAAGCGCCCCGGCCAGGTTTGGCCGGGGCGCTCGGACGTTCGGGGGATCGGCCGTCCGGGCGAACCGGACGGGCGGATCAGATCAGGCCGAGCTCGCGCACCGCGTCGCGCTCCTCGACGAGCTCCGCCACGGACGCGTCGATGCGCGCGCGGGAGAACTCGTTGATGTCCAGGCCCTGGACGATCTCGTACTTGCCGTCCTTGGTGGTGACGGGGAAGGAGGAGATGATGCCCTCCGGGACGCCGTAGGAGCCGTCCGACGGGATGCCCATCGAGGTCCAGTCGCCCGCGGCGGTGCCGTTGACCCAGGTGTGCACGTGGTCGATGGCGGCGTTGGCGGCCGAGGCGGCCGAGGACGCGCCACGGGCCTCGATGATCGCGGCGCCGCGCTTGGCGACGGTCGGGATGAAGGTGTCGGCCAGCCACGCCTCGTCGCCCACGACCTCGGCGGCGTTCTTGCCGGCGATCTCCGCGTGGAAGATGTCCGGGTACTGGGTCGCCGAGTGGTTGCCCCAGATGGTGAGGCGCTTGATGTCGGTGACGTCCGCGCCGGTCTTCTTCGCGAGCTGCGAGATCGCCCGGTTGTGGTCCAGACGGGTCATCGCGGTGAAGCGCTCGGCCGGTACGTCCGGAGCGGCCGCCTGCGCGATGAGCGCGTTGGTGTTGGCCGGGTTGCCCACGACCAGGACCTTGATGTCGTCCGCGGCGTGCGCGTTGATCGCGGCGCCCTGCGGCTTGAAGATGCCGCCGTTGGCGGAGAGCAGGTCACCGCGCTCCATGCCCTTGGTGCGCGGGCGGGCGCCCACGAGCAGCGCGACGTTGGCGCCGGCGAAGCCCTGGTTCGGGTCGTCGAAGATGTCGATGCCCTTGAGCAGCGGGAAGGCGCAGTCGTCGAGCTCCATGGCGGTGCCCTCGGCGGCCTTCATGCCCTGGGGGATCTCCAGGAGGCGGAGCTTGACCGGCACGTCCGCGCCGAGCAGGTGGCCGGAGGCGATGCGGAAGAGCAGCGCGTAGCCGATCTGGCCGGCAGCGCCGGTCACGGTGACATTCACGGGAGTGCGGGTCATGGCCTTCTCCGTTAGACAGCTGGCGGTGGGGCGTCCCTGCCCCATGTGCTGGACCCCAAGTGCGGGGCGGACGCCGCTTCGCAGCCTGTGAATCTTGACGTGAAGAGACATCCGCCGTCAGGCTATCCGACCCGCGGGGCCCCCAACCCCCGGCCCCGTGTGGTCCACGGCACACGGACCCGGTTCCGGGGCTACTCCACGCGGAGGATCTCGCCCGTCCGGTGCCCTTCCACGGACCTGACGTGGGCGTTGACCGCGCGGGCGACCGGGACCGGATCGAATCCGGCGAAGGTGTCCCCGTGGACGTCCATGGACTCGGTGAAGACGGTCGGACTGACGCCGTTGATCCGCTGCCGGCCGGGCAGCTCGATCGTGGCGGCCCGCACGAAGGCCTCGACCGCGCCGTTGACCAGCGGGGCCACCGAACCCGCCAGCAGGGGCTCGCGGGCCAGGATCCCCGTGATCAGCGTGTACGAGGCGTGCGCGGGCAGCCGCGGGGCGCCCTGGCGGACCAGCTCGATCCGGCTCACGGCCTTGCCCTCCAGCCCGGCGCGCACCTCCTCGACGGTCAGTTCACCCAGCGGCCGCCACGGCACGCCGCCCGCCACACAGGCCACGGCGTCCACGGCCCCCACCGCGTCGTACATCGCCCGGACGGATTGCGGGTCGGTGATGTCGACGTGGACGTCCGCGCCCGTACGGGAGGCCGTCACGACCTCGTGGCCGCGCTCGCGCGGCGCGGCGCGCACCGCCCGGCCGAGCGTTCCGTCCGCCCGATCAGGAGCACCTTCTGCCGGCTCGCGCCGCCGCCGGGCACGGCGGGTGGTGCAGCCGCCGGGCCGGGGACGGACCCTGGAGGTCCAGGTCAGGGCGGGCACGGAGACCCGGCCCTCCGTCGCGGCGGCCCTCGACGCCCTGACGCCCCTCTCCGCCGACCGGGACCCGGCAGCACGGCGAGGGTGACGGGCCGGCGCGCGGTTCGGACCGGTGCGCCGGGTCGGCCCGGCGCGCGCCCGTCCCGCGCGGCGCCCGGCCCGCTCGGACCGGGTCCTCGGCCCGCTCAGCGGACGGTGAAGCGGACCGCGGTTTCCAGGAACGGGATCTTCAGCCACGGTTGGGGCTCGATGACCATCGCGAGCAGCGTGATCGCCACGCCCAGCAACCCGTACGTGACCATGTCCGTGAAGCGGGAGCGCACCGCGAGCATGCCCACCGAGGGCAACGCGCGCCGCATCACGGCCGCCGCGATCAGGGCGATGCCGATCGCCAGGCAGCCCGCGCGGGGACGGCCCGTCGCCGTCAGCAGCAGCCCCACCGCGGTCGCGGCGAGGACGCCGAGCATCGGCCACTGGCGGGCGGGCGTCGACACGGCGCCCGGTATGGCCCGGCCACCGCCCTCGGGGCGGGCCGTGTCCTGGGTGACGGCGGGAAAGCGCCGCGACCGCGCCGCGACCGCGCCGGCCCGCGCCCGGTCCGACGACACGGGGCCGTCGGCCCCTTCGGGCCCGGCCTCCTCGGGCTCCACCGCCCCGGCCGCCGACTCCGGGCCGGCGCCCACGCCCGCGTCCGTACCTGCACCGGAACCCGCACCCGCACCCGCACCCGCCGGAGCGTCCGGGCCCGCACCCGCGCGGTGCGGCTCCGGCGTCCTCCCGGCGGCCGGGCCGCCGTCCGCGTCCTGCTCAGCCCGCACTGGTGATCCGTTCCGCCGCCTCGACCACGTTCGCCAGCAGCTGCGCGCGGGTCATCGGGCCGACGCCGCCCGGGTTCGGGGAGATCCAGCCCGCCACCGCGGCGACGCCCGGGTGGACGTCCCCGACGATCTTGCCGTTCTCGTCGCGGCTGACGCCCACGTCGAGCACCGCCGCGCCCGGCTTCACGTCCTCCGGCTTGACCAGGTGCGGCACGCCCGCCGCCGCGACGATGATGTCCGCCTGTCGCAGCAGCCCGGACAGGTCCCGCGTACCGGTGTGGCACAGGGTCACGGTGGCGTTCTCGGACTTGCGGGTGAGCAGCAGCCCGATGGACCGACCGACGGTGATGCCGCGGCCCAGGACGACCACGTGCGCGCCGTTGATCGCGACGTCGTGGTGGCGCAGCAGCTCGACGATGCCGTACGGGGTGCAGGGCAGCGGGCCCGGCTCGTTGAGGACCAGCCGGCCGAGCGACATGGGGTGCAGGCCGTCCGCGTCCTTGGTCGGGTCCATCAGTTCCAGGACCCGGTTGGTGTCGATGCCCTTGGGGAGCGGAAGTTGGACGATGTAGCCCGTGCAGTCGGGGTTGGCGTTGAGCTCCCGCACCACCTCCTCGATGTCCTCCTGCGAGGCGGTGGCGGGCAGTTCGCGCTGGATCGAGGCGATGCCCACCTCGGCGCAGTCCTTGTGCTTTCCGTTGAC
The DNA here is from genome assembly GCF_024721315.2 of Streptomyces sp. Isolate_45. Taxonomy (GTDB): domain Bacteria; phylum Actinomycetota; class Actinomycetes; order Streptomycetales; family Streptomycetaceae; genus Streptomyces. The sequence continues at coordinate 4,392 of NZ_JANFAK020000144.1, read as the reverse complement.
GTACCAGCGGCTGCCCGGGTCGTCGCCGACGAGCAGCGTGCCGAGGCCGGGCGTGATGCCCCGGTCCTTCAGCGCCGCCACCCGGGCGGTCAGTTCGGACTTGATCGCGGCTGCGGTGGCCTTGCCATCGAGAATCTGGGCGGTCATGTCGCCATCCTCCCGGATGGAGTGGCCCCGGTTCCAGTCAAGGTGCTCGACGGGGTCCTCCGTTGATTGCACTTGCACAACAAGTAAGGGGCCCCACGGCAACCGGCTGGACAAGGAACCACCCGCCCGACGACGATGCAACGACCAGAGTGCCGCGGGCAGTGCCGGGGGGCGGACCGCAAGTTGCAGAGTTCCTCCGCGCGTGTTGCCGTGCGTCCCCGCACTTCCACGGAGGAACACCCAAAGATGAGCTTCGGCGACCCGAACAACCCGTACGGACAGCAGCCCCAGGCCCCGCAGGGCCAGCCCGGCTACGGCTACCCGCAGCAGACCCCGCAGGGCGTCCCCGCGCAGGCCGGCTACGGCTACCCGCAGGGCACCCCCGGTGGTGGCTACCCGGGCACGCCGCTCACGATGCCCGGTGGCGTGACCGCCTCCCGCGTGCTGCTGTTCGTGATCGCCACGCTCCAGATCATCGGCGCCGGCATCTTCATGGTCGCCGGTGCGGCCGTCCAGAAGCTCAAGGACGACCCGACGGTCCAGGCCGACGCGCAGTTCGAGCAGCTGCAGGACTTCCCGACCGGCGCGCTGTACGCGTTCGCCGTGCTGATCCTGGCCTGGGGCATCCTCGCGATCGTCCTCGGCGTCAAGTTCGGCAAGGGCGGCAACGGCATCCGCGTGACGACGATCGTCTTCGCGTCGATCACGGCCATCGCCGGTATCTGGCCGTTCGTCGGAATCGGTCTGCTCCACACCATCCTGGCCATCCTGATCATCGTCTTCGTGGCGAAGTCGGACGGCGCGGCCTGGTTCAACCGCCAGCGCTGATCACCCCGCTCCACGACGAAGGCCGCGTCCCGCAGTGCGGGGCGCGGCCTTCGTCGTCGTTCGCGGCGGACCGGGGTCCGCGGCCGATCAGTGGAAGAAGTGGCGGGTGCCGGTGAAGTACATGGTCACGCCGGCCTTCTTCGCGGCCTCGATCACCTGCTCGTCGCGCACGGAACCGCCCGGCTGGACGACGGCCTTGATGCCCGCGGCGGTCAGGATCTCCAGCCCGTCCGGGAAGGGGAAGAAGGCGTCGGAGGCGGCGTACGAGCCCTGCGCGCGCTCGGCGCCCGCCCGCTCGACGGCCAGCTTCGCCGAGTCGACGCGGTTGACCTGCCCCATGCCGACGCCGACCGAGGCACCGTCCTTGGCGAGCAGGATCGCGTTCGACTTGACGGCCCGGCAGGCCTTCCACGCGAAGGCGAGGCCGGCCAGTTCCTCGCCGGACAGGGCGTCACCGGTGGCCAGGGTCCAGTTCGCCGGGTCGTCGCCCTCGGCCTGGAACAGGTCCGACTGCTGGAGGAGCGCGCCACCGCTGATCGGCTTGAGGTCGCCCGGCTGGTGCGGGGTGCCGTCCACCTTCAGGACGCGGATGTTCTTCTTCTTGGCGAGGACCTCGACGGCGCCGTCCTCGTAGGCGGGCGCGGCGACGACCTCGGTGAAGATCTCCGCGATCTGCTCGGCGAGCTCGACGGTCACCGGGCGGTTCACGGCGATGACGCCGCCGAAGGCCGACAGCGGGTCGCAGGCGTGCGCCTTGCGGTGGGCCGCGGCCACGTCGGTGTCCACGGCGATCCCGCACGGGTTGGCGTGCTTGATGATCGCGACGCAGGGCTCGTCGTGGTCGTAGGCGGCCCGGCGGGCGGCCTCCGTGTCGACGTAGTTGTTGAAGGACATCTCCTTGCCGTGCAGCTGCTCGGCGTTGGCGAGCCCGCCCGGCTGACCGTCCGTGTAGATCGCGGCGGCCTGGTGCGGGTTCTCCCCGTACCGCAGGGTCGACTTGCGCTCCCAGGCGCCGGCGAGGAACTCGGGCAGCGCCGCGTCCTCGGACTCGGGCGCGTACGCGTTCGTGAACCACGAGGCGACGGCCACGTCGTACGCGGCGGTGTGCTGGAAGGCCTCGGCCGCGAGCCGCTTGCGGGCGGTCAGGTCGAAGCCGCCGTTCTTCACCGCGTCGAGGACGTCGGCGTAGCGGGCGGGGCTGGTGACGACGGCGACCGACGGGTGGTTCTTGGCCGCGGCGCGCACCATCGAGGGGCCGCCGATGTCGATCTGCTCCACGCACTCGTCCGCGGTGGCACCCGACTGGACGGTCGCGAGGAAGGGGTAGAGGTTGACGACCACCAGGTCGAAGGGCTCCACGCCCAGCTCGGCGAGCTGGTTGCGGTGGTCCTCCAGGCGCAGGTCCGCGAGGATGCCGGCGTGCACGCGCGGGTGCAGGGTCTTGACGCGGCCGTCGAGGCACTCGGGGAAGCCGGTGAGCTCCTCGACCTTGGTGACGGGCACCCCGGCCGCGGCGATCTTCGAGGCGGTGGAGCCGGTGGAGACGAGCGCGACGCCCGCCTCGTGCAGGCCGCGGGCCAGCTCTTCCAGTCCCGTCTTGTCGTAGACGCTGACGAGCGCACGACGGATCGGCCGCTGGGTCGTGGTCGGTTCGTTGCTGTTCGCGCTGGCTGCGGGCTCTACGCGCTCTGCGGCGGTCACTGGATCGTTACCTTTCGTCCCTCAATGCGATAGCCGTGCCGGGCCAGGCGCCCCACGACGTCAACGAGCAGCTGGCGCTCGACTTCCTTGATCCGCTCGTGCAGAGCGGCTTCGTCCTCCGCGTCCCGGATCTCCACGACACCCTGGGCGATGATCGGCCCGGTGTCCACGCCGCCGTCCACGAAGTGGACCGTGCAGCCGGTGACCTTCGCGCCGTAGGCGAGGGCGTCCCGTACGCCGTGCGCGCCGGGGAAGGCCGGGAGGAGGGCGGGGTGGGTGTTGATGAACCGGCCGCCGAAGCGGTCGATGAAGGCCTCCCCCACGATCTTCATGAACCCGGCGGAGACCACGAGGTCAGGCGCGTGGGCGGCGGTCGCTTCGGTGAGCGCGACGTCCCACTCCGCACGGCTGCCGTAGGCCTTGACGGGGCACACGAAGGTGGGGATCCCGGCCTTCTCCGCCCGTTCCAGGCCGGCGATGTTCTCGCGGTCCGCGCCGACGGCGACGACCTCGGCGCCGAAGCCCTCGGCTCCGCCGGGGTGGGCTTCGATGGCGTCGAGCAGGGCCTGGAGGTTGGTGCCGGAGCCGGAGACCAGCACGACCAGGCGGGAGGCGGGCATGGGAGGCCCTTTCTTACGGGAATGCCGTTGTTGGTCTTGTGTGGTCGTACGAAACTACGACGTGCCGACGCATGGGCAACCGTACGAAGCCACCGACCGCCTGCAACGATACCTGCACACCCGACCGCCCCCGAGGGACGGGGGGACGGGCGGGCGGTAGCGTCTGCATACAAGCCGCGCACGCCGCGGAGCGCGCCGCCGGACGCGGCACGTACCGCGTCCACGACACAGGGGAAGTAACGCACTCGATGCCGGACCGCCGTCAGCCCGACTCCTCGACCGACGACAACCCCTTCGCGGCTCCCCCCGAGGGCCGGCCCGACCAGCCGTGGAAGCCGCGCGGCGGCGGTCCGGGTGACGCCCCCGGCCAAGGTCCGGGCCAGGGCCCCGGCCCCGGCCAGGGGCCCGGCGGCGGCCCCGGCGGCTCCCCCGAGGGAGGCGGCGGCCCGGCACGCTGGGACCCGATGGACCCCGTGCAGCGCCGGGCGCGGTACGCGCTCCTGGCCGGTATGTGGGGCTTCTTCTTCGGCATCTTCGGCATCCCCTCGATGGGGCTGCTGCTGGGCGCGCTCGCCATGTACTGGGGCATCAGCGCGCTCCGGGGCGGGCCCGCGCCCGCGTCCGGGACCGCCTCCGCGACCGGCTCCGGTACCGGCACCGCGGCGAAGCCCGACCGCCTCGCCGCCCTGGGGCCCGCGGCCCGGCCGCAGCGGGCGGCGGCCGTCAGCGGCCTGGTCACGGCCTCGCTGGCGCTGCTGCTCGCGGCGAGCTCGTACGCGCTGCAGCTCGCGTACAAGGACTTCTACGTCTGCCGCGACGACGCCCTGACGCGCACGGCGGAACTCCAGTGCAACACCCTGCTCCCGGACAACGTGGTGGGCGACATCCTGAAGGTCCAGCGCTGACGCTCCCGCCCGAACGCGCGTGGCCGGCCCCGATTCGGGGCTGGCCACGCGCGTTCGGGCGAAGTGACGTCACTCCTCCGGGGGGCGTCGCGACAGGATCCGGGCACCCGCCACCGGCGGGAGCAGGGGCGCCGGGCCGACGGGCCTCTCCGGCGCGGGCGGGGCGGCCGCGTCGAACGCCACGACCGGCT
>NZ_JANFAK020000143.1 GCF_024721315.2 Streptomyces sp. Isolate_45 | reverse complement strand
GGGCCGCAAGCTGGTGTTCGCCCACTACTTCACCCCGTACCCGCTCTCCCTGGACAACGCGAGCGCCGACGGCGACTCTCGACCACGGGCGCGGGGGCCGCGGCGGCGGGGGTTTCGGTGGCCGCGACGACGCCGCCGGGCGGGCCGGCGGGCCGGGAAGCGGCGCGGCGACGCCTGCGCGGGGGCAGGTTGTCGCTGGGGCTGCCACTGTCGGCAGCGGGGGTGTTCTCGTTTTCGGTGTTGAGCATGCGGGGTTCTCCCGTCACGCTCCCGGGCGCCGCGGCTGACGTCCGGTCCGGCACGGCCGCCGCGTAATGAGCGCGGAGCCGGCCTCCGGGGCGCGTTCGCCACACGGGAGCTGTAGTCCATGGCCGCCGGTTCCGTACGTGTTGTCCGTACGGCCTGGCGGAAGTCTTCAGGTCAATGCGCTGCCCGACCCAGGTGGCTCCCGAGTGCCAGGGCTGCGCGACGACGACGATCCCTACGCGGCGGGACCTTCCGGCGCCTTCGCGTCGGTCGTTACGGCGGCCGTGGGTGGGGCGGCCGTGACGGCCTCGCGGTCGGGCGCGAGCGGGTCGGTCACCGTGCCGGACTCCTCGTCGAAGAGCCCCTGCGCCAGCCTGGTCACCGCTGCGGGGACCGGCGGCGCGAGGTCGGCCACAGCGTGGAGACCGGACAGGACGTCGTCGGGTCGCACGGCAGGTGTCAAATGCCGAACAACCAGCCGCAGTATCGCACAAGCATTGTCCAGCGGCCTATCAGCCTGAGCCGGAAGTGCTTCGAGGCTGACCACGGCCCCGCGGGTGTCGAAGGTACGCACGCCGTTCTTGGTGCGGCGCTGGACCTCCACGGCCTCGGCCGCGAGGAAGGTCGCCACGGCCCGTTCGGCGTCCGCGGGCTCCACGCCCTCCAGGCGCAGTTCCCACACGGAGGCCGTCAGCCGGTCGGCGAGGCCCGAGGTGCGGGCCTCGACGGCGTCGATGATGTCGAGCCCGGTGGGCATGGACTCGTCGAGCAGCGCACGGAGTTTTTCGGGGTCCCGGGAGGCCGCGAGCGCGATCTCCAGGTATTCGGCCTCGCTGCCGGTACCGGTCGGTGCGGCGTTCGCGTACGAGACGCGGGGGTGCGGGGTGAAGCCGGCCGAGTACGCCATGGGCACCTCCGCGCGGCGCAGTGCCCGCTCGAAGGCTCGCTGGAAGTCTCGGTGACTGGTGAACCGGAGGCGGCCACGCTTGGTGTAACGCAGTCGAATGCGCTGCACCACCGGTGCGGGAGGCGGGCCTTCGGGCTGTCGCTTGCCCAGTGGTTCTTCTCCTTGTGCGGGGCGTCGCGGCTCGCACGTCGCCCTGAGTGTCTGTGGGGCCTGCCGGCCACGCCCTGCCTCCGGCTCACCCCTGCGTCTTGCGCAGGGAGATCTCGGGAGCGGGCGCGTTGCCTGCGGCTTTCGTACTACCCAGAGTACGCGCCCGTGACCTCACCGGTTCCCCGGGAGGAGTACCGAACAGCAGGCGGCGCACCTCGTCGCGGGCCTCCCGCACCGCGGTGCGGGATGTGCGCCACACGGCGCGGAGGGCGTGACCGGCCGGTGTGGCGACGTGGCGGTGGACCCAGGCGCAGGGGCGGGCGACACAGCCGCGCCACAACCACAGCAGTCCGCGGCCGAGTGCGCGGCTGATCCGCCCGGCGAGTCGCCAGGCGGAGACGAGGAGCTGTCCGAGGGGAGCCAGCAGGTAGCGGTACAGGTTCCGGCCGACCGGGGCGAGCAGGTACCGGTACGTCGCGGTGCCGATCGGAACCAGGACGTACCGCCACAGGGCCACCCACGGCCAACACAACAGGCCCAGCAGCAACCACTTCGACACCAGGCCGACGCCCCGGGCCAGCCACGCGATCCCGTGCCCGAGCGGAGTCAGGACGTACCGCCACAAACCGACCCACGGCCACACGAAGACCGCGGCGAACGCCCTCGGCAGGAACCAGCGCAGCCCGTGCCCGAGAGGGGTCAGCAGGTACCGGTACAGTCCGCCCGCCGCCGGGGCCAGCAGGTGGCGGTGGACTGCGGTGACCAGCAGGACCAGGCCCCGACCGAGGGGCGCGAGTACGTACTGCCCGAGGGCGAGGACCGCCCGTACGAGTCCGCGCCCGAGCGGGGCGAGCAGGTACCGGTGGACGGCGGCAGCCACCGGCACGAGGACGTACCGCCACAGCCCCACCCACGGCCAATGGAAGAGGCCCAGCAGCAACCACTTCACCACCAGGGCGACACCTTGGGCCAGCCACGCGATCCCGTGCCCGAGGGGGGTCAGGACGTACCGGTACAGGCCGGAGAACAGCCGGGCCACGGCCGCGCCGACCGGGCGCAGGGCCCGCCGGTGGGTGGTGCGCGCGGCGAGGACGAGCAGGTCCCAGATCAGCCGTACGGGTAGGACGACCAGCACGGCGACGATCTTCACGGGGACCCGCAGCACCCCCACCAAACACCCTTCGCCGCCGGGCACGTGCTGTGGCTTCTCGGTATCCATGCCCTGAAGGACACACCACGGGTCCGAGCCGTTGCGGCACGGGGCCACAAAGCAACGTGCCCCCACCATTTCCGGTGGGGGCACGTCAGGCGCTTCGGCGGCCGGATCGGCCGGGGGTCACTTCACGACCGTGAGTGGAAGCAGCTTCTTGCCCGTCGGTCCGATCTGGATGTCCAAGTCGAGCTGCGGGCACACGCCGCAGTCGAAGCACGGGGTCCAGCGGCAGTCCTCGACCTCGGTCTCGTCGAGGGCGTCCTGCCAGTCCTCCCAGAGCCAGTCCTTGTCGAGGCCGGAGTCCAGGTGGTCCCAGGGCAGGACTTCCTCGTACGTGCGTTCGCGGGTGGTGTACCAGGCCACATCCACGCCGTACGCGGGCAGCGTCTTCTCGGCGGCCTCCATCCAGCGGTCGTACGAGAAGTGCTCGCGCCAGCCGTCGAAGCGGCCGCCGGACTCGTACACGGCGCGGATGACGTCGCCGATGCGGCGGTCGCCGCGCGAGAGGAGGCCCTCGACGATGCCCGGCTTGCCGTCGTGGTAGCGGAAGCCGATGGAGCGGCCGTACTTCTTGTCGCCCCGGAGCTTGTCGCGGAGCTTGCCGAGGCGGGCGTCCGTGTCCTCGGCGGACAGCTGCGGCGCCCACTGGAACGGGGTGTGCGGCTTGGGCACGAACCCGCCGATGGACACCGTGCAGCGGATGTCGTTCTGCCCGGAGACCTCGCGGCCCTTGGCGATGACGTTCACCGCCATGTCACCGATCTGGAGGACGTCCTCGTCGGTCTCGGTCGGCAGGCCGACCATGAAGTACAGCTTCACCTGGCGCCAGCCGTTGCCGTACGCGGTGGCGACGGTCCGGATCAGGTCCTCTTCCGAGACCATCTTGTTGATGACCTTGCGCATGCGCTCGGAGCCGCCCTCGGGGGCGAAGGTGAGACCCGAGCGGCGGCCGTTGCGGGTCAGCTCGTTGGCCAGGTCCACGTTGAACGCGTCCACGCGGGTCGACGGGAGGGACAGACCCACCTTGTCGTCCGAGTAGCGGTCCGCGAGGCCCTTGGCGATGTCGGCGATCTCGGTGTGGTCGGCCGAGGACAGCGACAGCAGGCCGACCTCCTCGAAGCCGGTCGCCTTCAGGCCCTTCTCGACCATTTCGCCGATGCCGGTGATGCTTCGCTCCCGCACGGGGCGCGTGATCATGCCGGCCTGGCAGAAACGGCAGCCGCGGGTGCAACCGCGGAAGATCTCCACGGACATCCGCTCGTGGACGGTCTCGGCGAGCGGGACCAGGGGCTGCTTGGGGTACGGCCACTCGTCGAGGTCCATGACGGTGTGCTTGGACACGCGCCACGGCACGCCGGAGCGGTTCGGCACGACACGGCCGATGCGGCCGTCCGGCAGGTACTCGACGTCGTAGAAGCCCGGGACGTACACACCGCCGGTCTTGGCGAGGCGGAGCAGGACCTCCTCGCGGCCGCCCGGGCGGCCCTCGGCCTTCCACGCGCGGATGATCTCGGTCATGTCGAGGACGGCCTGCTCGCCGTCGCCGATGACGGCGCAGTCGATGAACTCCGCGATCGGCTCGGGGTTGAAGGCCGCGTGGCCGCCCGCGAGGACGATCGGGTGGTCGATCGTGCGGTTCCTGGCCTCCAGCGGGATGCCCGCGAGGTCCAGGGCCGTCAGCATGTTGGTGTAGCCGAGCTCGGTGGAGAACGACAGTCCGAAGACGTCGAAGGAGCCGACCGGGCGGTGGCTGTCCACGGTGAACTGCGGGACCTTGTGCTCGCGCATCAGCTCTTCGAGGTCCGGCCACACGGAGTAGGTGCGCTCCGCGAGGACGCCCTCCCGCTCGTTCAGCACCTCGTAGAGGATCATGACGCCCTGGTTGGGCAGCCCGACCTCGTACGCGTCCGGGTACATGAGCGCCCAGCGGACGTCCGCGCTCTCCCACGGCTTCACCGTGGAGTTGAGCTCACCACCGACGTACTGGATGGGCTTCTGCACATGCGGGAGCAGAGCTTCGAGCTGTGGGAAGACCGACTCGGACATCACGCGACTTTCGTGAAGCGGGCAGGGGGCGACTCTCAAGCGTACCCCGAGGGCCGCCACGCCCTGCCCACATGATCACTTGAGTGCGGACCGGAGCTTCGGGTCGCGCGCTTCGGCCCAGACGTCCGGGAGTTCCCGTTCGAGGCGCTCGGCGTACGCCTCCTCGCGGGCGTACAGCAGGCCCCAGGTGAAGGACGCCTCGCTCGCGCCCGCCGCCTGCGCGGCGATGGCGCGCAGCGCCTCCCGGGAGACCACGCTGTCCTGGTGTTCGCCGAGCAGGGTCTGTACGGACTGGGCGGCCTTCGACATCCGCTTCGCCGGCTTGCCGAGCGCCGCCCGGGCGGCGTCGGCCGCGTACCGGGCCCGCTTGGCGGCCTTGCGGGCGCCGTGCAGCGCCACGTCTCGGTCCTTGCCCGGTTCCATCGCCAGGGCGTGTTCGACGCGGCCCGCGAGTCGCTCGTCGTCGTGCAGGATCCCCTCGGGCAGGACGCTTTCGGCGGGCCGGGCGGCGGCCTTGAGCAGCGGGGGGTCCGCCAGCACGGCGTCGAGGGTGTCGAGCAGGCCCGCGTACCAGGCGCTGTCGAGTGCGGCGAAGGCCTGGTCGCGGGAGGCTCGGCGGCGTTCGGTGTCCCAGGTCCGCAGCCGGTCGGTGACCGGGCCGAGCCGCAGGTCGGCGGGGAGCTCGTCGAGCCGGGAGCGCAGTCGCCGCGCCAGTACCTCCTGGTCGCGGTCGACGCCGAGTTCGGCGGCCAGTCGGCGCAGCTGTTCGCCGAGCGGGTCGGTGACCTCGCGGTCCAGGACCTTGCCGTAGCTCTTGAAGGCGCTGCGCAGTCGGCGGGTGGCGACGCGCATCTGGTGCACGGAGTCCGGGAGGTCGCGGCGGACGGCGGGGTCCTGAGCCACGAGGGTGTCGCGCTGGGCGCGCAGGTACGCGAGGACGTGCGCGCCGGCCGATCCGTCGGCGGGTTCCGTGCCGGGCGGGGCGGGCGGTGCGGCGCCGGTGTCGGCGAGGGCGCGGGCCAGTTTCGAGGGGGCGTCGGAGACCTTGAGTCCGGCCTCTCCGAAGGTCTTCTCGACGGCGTCCAGGAGCGCGGGGTCCGTCCCGTCGGCGAGTTCGACCTCGACCTCGGTCCACTCGGCTGTGGCGGTGCCCCGCTCGGCGAGGACGGCGTCGGTGGCCAGTTCGGCGAGCAGTTGCCCCTCGGCGTCGAGCAGGTGGACCACGTCGCGGGAGGTGACCAGTCGGACCTGCGGTTCGAGTGGCTGTCGCCGGGTCCGGGAGCGGACGAGGGCGGCCAGGGCGCCGGGCACGGCGTCGGAGCCTCCCTCGGGGTCGGTGAGCGGGGCGTGGACCTCGTCGCGGACTCCCGGGGAGACGGGCAGTTTGAGGTGCCAGCCCGCGTCCTCGCCGCCCGTTCGGCGCCGCAGGGTGACCCCGCCGGCGGCGAGCCGGTGGTCGGTGGTGTCGTAGTAGACGGCATCGAGGAGGACGGTGCCCCGGTCCCGGGTCTCCGCGATCCCGGCGGTGCCGGTCAGGTCCGGGACGCGGGCCGGGTCCGCCCCGGACTTCGCGCGCTTGCCCGCCTTGGCGCCCTTCCGGGGCTTGGCGTCCTTCCCGGGCTTCCCGGCCTTGCCGGGCGCGAACTCGAATTTCCGCTCGATCTCACGCTTGCTGTCCGCCATGAACCGAATCTAGACCGGTTCGGGCCGCGGCGGGAGGGCGCCACGACCGGCCGGAGGCGGGCCGGGAACGTCCCGACCCGCCTCCGGCCCCGCCGTGGGGCCCTGTTCGATCCCGCCCGCCGTCAGGCCGAGAGGGGCCGTTGCACCCGGATGGATTGGAGCAGGCCCACCGCGATCCACACGGCGAACATCGAGGATCCTCCGTAGGAAACGAAGGGCAGCGGCAGGCCGGCCACCGGCATGATGCCGAGGGTCATGCCGATGTTCTCGAAGGACTGGAAGGCGAACCAGGCGATGATCCCGGCGCAGACGATCGTCCCGTACAGCTCGGTGGTCTCGCGGGCGATCATGCAGGCGCGCCACAGCACGATGCCCAGCAGTACGAGGATCAGCCCGGCCCCGAGGAAGCCCAGCTCCTCCCCCGCGACCGTGAAGACGAAGTCGGTCTGCTGCTCGGGCACGAACTGGCCGGTGGTCTGGGAGCCCTTGAAGAGGCCCGATCCGGTCAGTCCGCCGGAGCCGATCGCGATGCGGGCCTGGTTGGTGTTGTAGCCGACGCCCGCCGGGTCGAGTTCGGGGTTGGCGAAGGCCGCGAAGCGGTTGATCTGGTACTCGTCGAGGACGCCGAGCTGCCAGATCAGGATCGCCCCGCCCGCGCCGGAGCCGATCAGGCCCAGCACCCAGCGGTTGGAGGCGCCGGAGCCCAGCAGTACGCCGAGCACGATGACGACCATGACCATGACGGAGCCGAGGTCGGGCATCAGCATGACGATGCCCATCGGGGCGGCGGCCAGGCACAGCGCCTTGACGACGGTGCGGTGGTCGGGGTGGGCGAGGTCTCCCGCGTCCACCCGGGTCGCGAGCAGCACCGCCATGCCCAGGATGATCGTGATCTTCACGAACTCGGAGGGCTGGAGGGAGAAGCCGCCGCCGATCACGATCCACGCGTGGGCGCCGTTGATGGTGGCGCCCAGCGGGGTGAGCACCGCGATGATCAGGACCAGTGAGAGCCCGTACAGGACCGGTACGGCGCCGCGCAGGGTGCGGTGCCCGAGCCAGATGGTGCCGATCATCAGCACGAGGCCGATGCCGGTGTTCATGGCGTGCCGGAACAGGAAGTAGTACGGGTCCCCCTGGTTCAGCTGGGTCCGGTTGCGGGTGGCCGACCACACCAGCAGGGCGCCGATGAAGGACAGGGCGAGCGCGGACAGGAGTATCGGCCAGTCGAGCCGGCGCACGACGGAGTCGCGGGCGGTGAGCTTGGCCACCGTCCCGCGCTCGGGCGCGTACCGGGAGACGGAGAACTTGTTGGCGGTCTGCATGTCGTGCGGTCCTCGGTCCTCAGTCCTGGTGCTTGGGGGGTGCGGCGGGGGGCCCGGCGAGTGCGGGCGGTGCCAGCTCCTCCGGGGACGGCGGCACGTAGGGCTTGATCTCGGGGGCCTCGATGGAGCCGTCCGGGTTGACCCTGGGCAGTTGTGCCTGCGGCTTCGGCAGCAGGGCCCGCTTCGGGTCCTGGTTGCCGGCCATGTCGAGGCCGTACATGGCGTTGTAGATGTTGCGGACGGCGGGCCCGGAGGCGCCGGAGCCGGTGCCGCCCTGGGAGATCGTCATGACGATGGTGAAGTCGTCGGTGTAGGTCGCCAGCCACGAGGTGGTCTGCTTGCCGTAGACCTGCGCGGTGCCGGTCTTGGCCCGCATCGGGATCTTGTCGAGGGGCCAGCCGCCGAACCGCCAGGCCGCGGTGCCGCCGGGGGCGACGACGGAGCGCAGGCCCTTGTCGAGGTCGTTGATCGTCTTGGCGTCGACGGGCAGCCGGCCGTGGGAGGCGGGCTTGATCATGTCGATGCGCTTGCCGTCGGGGCTGATCACGGCCTTGCCGACGGTGGGGTTGTAGAGGGTGCCGCCGTTGCTGATGGCGGCGTAGGCCGTGGCCATCTGGATGGGGGTGACGAGGACGTCGCCCTGGCCGATGGCGAAGTTGATGCTGTCGAACGCCTTGAGCTGGTTGCCCTCCAGGCAGCTCTCGTAGGCGATCTGCTGGACGTAGGTGCCGCCCTTCTTGCCCTGCTTGCACCAGGAGTCCTTGTTGGCCGCCCAGAAGCTCTTCTTCCACCGGCGGTCGGGGATGCGGCCGGTGACCTCGTTCGGCAGGTCGACCCCGGTCTCCGAGCCGAGCCCGAACTCGCGGGCGGTCCGGTAGAACCAGTCGTGGGCGTCCTTGTTGGGCTTGAGGCCGCCGTCGCGTTGCCATTCCTTGTGGCCGAGGGCGTAGAAGACGGTGTTGCAGGAGAACTTGAGGGCGTCCCCGAGGGTGATGGGGCCGTGGCCCTTGGACTCGAAGTTCGCGAAGCTGCGGCCGCCCAGGCTGTAGGAGCTGCTGCAGTTGTACTTGCCGTCGAAGTCGTAGCCGGCCCGTACGGCCGCGCTCGCCGAGACCACCTTGAAGATGGAGCCGGCGGGTGCCTGGCCCTGGATGGCCCGGTTGAGCAGCGGGTAGTTGGAGCTCTTGCTGGTCAGCCTGGCGTAGTCCGTGCCGGAGATGCCGCCGACCCAGGCGTTCGGGTCGTAGTCGGGCTGGGAGGCCATCGCGACGATGCGGCCGGTCTTGGTCTCCATGACGACGACGGCGCCCGAGTCGGCCTCGTACTTGCGGCCGGTGATCTTGTCGGTCTCGTTGCGGACGGTCTTCATCGCCTGCTGGAGTTCGAACTCGGCGACGGACTGGACCCGCGCGTCGATGCTGGTGACGAGCGTCGACCCGGGGACGCCCGGGTCGGACTTGGTCTGGCCCATGACCCGGCCGAGGTTGTCGACCTCGTACGAGGTGACCTCCGCCTTGCCCCGCAGCTGCGTGTCGTAGGTGCGCTCGATGCCGGAACGGCCGACCTGGTCGGACCGCAGGTGCGGCGAGTCGGTGTCCTTGGCCTTCTGGATCTCCACGTCGGTGACCGGCGAGAGGTAGCCGAGGACCTGGGCGGTGCGGGTCCCGCCGGGGGCGGGGTAGCGGCGGACGGCGGTGGGCTCCGCGGTGATGCCGGGGAAGTCCTCGGGGCGTTCGCGCAGTTGCAGTGCCTGCTGCGTGGTGGCTTCGAGGGTGACCGGGATCGGCTGGTACGGGGAGCCGTTCCAGCAGGGCTTGGGGGTCTCGGAGTCGCAGAGCCGGACCTTGTCCATGACTTCCTTCGGAGCCATGTCCAGGACGCCGGCGAGGCGGGTCATGACGGCCTTGCCCCGGTCCTTCATCTTCATCAGCTTCGTGCGGCTGGCGGAGACGACCAGGCGGGTCTCGTTGTCGGCGAGGGCGATGCCGCGGGCGTCGAGGATCGAACCGCGCACGGCGGGCTGGACGACCCGCTGGACGTGGTTGCTCTTCGCCTCGTGGTAGTACTCCTCGCCGTTGCGGATCTGGAGGTACCACAGGCGTCCGCCGAGGGTGACGAACATGGAGAGGACGAGCACCTGGATGATGACCAGGCGGATCCGCACCCGGGAGGTGCGGCCGGTCTCGGGGATGTTGCTCACGTCCGCTCCCGTCTCACAGTTTCTTGACGCTCTTCACGCTCTTCACTGCCTTGACGCCCTTTATGCGGCCGGCCCGGTTGGCACGGCCCCGTGCGGTCTTCAGGCGCAGGCCGCCGCGCTGGCTGCCGATGCGCAGTCCGGTGCCGCCGGCCAGCCAGCCGCTCGACACGTCGTTGCCCTGGGGCGGTCCGCCGCCCGCTTCGACCGCCATCGGGTCGTTCTCGGCGCGCCGGGCCAGGGCCATGATGAACGGCACCGTGAAGGGCGCGAGGAGCAGGTCGTAGAGGGTGGCGGTGAACACCAGCCCGGTCAGGCCCACGTGCCGGGCGGCGGTGTCGCCGACGAGGGCGCCCACTCCGGCGTACAGCAGGGTCGAGCCGATCGCGGCGGCGACGACGGTGAGCATCGGCCCCCAGGCCGAGCGGAACCGTCCGTTGTCGGGCCGGACCAGGCCGACGAGGTAGCCGATCAGGCACAGCACGAGCGCGTACCGCCCGGCGGCGTGGTCGGCGGGCGGGGCCAGGTCGGTGAGCAGCCCGGCGCCGAAGCCGATGAGGGCGCCGCTGAGGTGCCCGTAGACGAGGGCGAGGGCGACGACGGTCAGGAGGACGAGGTCGGGTACGGCGCCGGGCAGCTGGAGCCGGCCGAGGACGCAGACCTGGACGACGAGGGCGACCACGATGAGGGTGGCCGAGAGCAGGATCCGGTTGAAGCGCATGACGGTCAGCTCCTACTCGTCGGCCGGCTTGCCGGACACGCCGGCGGACGGGGTGACCGTGACCGTGACGGTCGGGGTCGGCTTGGGGGCCTCGGGCTTGGGCGGCAGGACCGTGTCGCGGGGGTCCTCGCGCGGGGGCATGACGACGACGCCGACGATGTCCAGGCGGGAGAAGCCCACGTACGGGCGGATCCACACGGTCCGGGTCAGGTCGCCGCGCGAGGGGTCGACCTTGACGACCTCGCCGATCGGGACGCCGGGCACGAAGGGCTTGTTCCCGCGCGAGCCGAAGGTGACGAGCCGGTCGCCGGGGCTCACCTTGGCCTTGCCGTTGAGCATCTGGACGGAGAGCGCCCGGTCGCCCTGGCCGGTGGCGAAGCCGAGTTCGTTGGTCTTCTCCAGCCGGGTGCCGACGGTGAAGTCGGGGTCGTTGGCGAGGACGACGGTGGCGGTGTCGGGGCCGACGGTGGCGACCCGGCCGACGAGCCCGTCCCCGTTGAGGACGGTCATGTCGCGCTCGATGCCGTCCTTGCTGCCGGCGTCGATGGTGACGGTCCAGGAGAAGCCCTGGGCCGCTCCTATGGCGATGACCTCGGCGCCCTTGATGCCGTACTGGCCGGCGCCGGCGCGCTTGAGCATCTCGTCGAGTTCGCGGATCCGGCTGCGGTTCTGGTCCTCGCTGCCGAGCTTCGCCTTCATCATGCTGTTCTCGCGTTCGAGCGTGGCGATCCGGTTGTGGCGCTCACCGGAGTCGCGCACCGCCCCTATGGCGTTGGCGACCGGGTCCACCGCGGTCGCGACGCCCTTCTCCACCGGGCCGAAGACCGCCGCGGCGGCCTGCCGGGCACCGTCGACCGGAGACTCCTCGCCCGCTCTGATGTCCACCGTGATCAATGCGAACGCGATGGCGATCAGAAGCACCAGGAGCAGCCGGCTCTCTCGTGTGTCCCTCACGTGCGGCGGCCGTGCCTTCCTCGTAGATACCCGTGCGGCGGAGCCGCTCCGGTGGAGCCGGGACTCCGACCGGACTGTGCCTGTATATCAACGATCCGCCGCACCGGCGCGGTAGCACCCGTACGGCGGATCCTTGTGTTCCGCTTGCCCCTTCGACGGGGATCCGGTCATCGTCGGGGCTGGGCGTCCAGGACCTGCTGGAGGGCTTCGAACTCCTCCACGCACTTGCCGGAGCCGAGCGCGACGGAGTCGAGCGGATCCTCCGCGATGTGGATCGGCATGCCCGTCTCGCGGCGCAGCCGCTCGTCGAGGCCGCGCAGCAGGGCGCCGCCTCCGGTCAGGACGATGCCGCGGTCCATGATGTCGCCGGAGAGTTCCGGCGGGCACTTGTCGAGGGTCGTCTTGACCGCGTCGACGATGGCGTTGACCGGCTCCTCGATGGCCTTGCGCACCTCGGCGGCGGAGATGACCACGGTCTTGGGCAGGCCCGAGACGAGGTCGCGGCCGCGGATCTCGGTGTGCTCGTCCTTGTCGAGGTCGTACGCCGACCCGATCGTGATCTTGATCTGTTCGGCGGTGCGCTCGCCGAGGAGGAGCGAGTACTCCTTCTTGATGTGCTGGATGATCGCGTTGTCCAGCTCGTCGCCGGCGACCCGGATGGACTGTGCCGTGACGATTCCGCCGAGGGAGATCACGGCGACCTCGGTGGTGCCGCCGCCGATGTCCACGACCATGTTTCCGGTGGCCTCGTGGACGGGCAGGCCCGAGCCGATGGCGGCGGCCATGGGCTCCTCGATGATGTGCACCTGACGGGCGCCGGCCTGCGTGGACGCCTCGATGACGGCGCGTCGCTCCACTCCGGTGATGCCGGAGGGCACGCAGACCACCACGCGCGGACGGGCCAGGTAGCGGCGCTTGTGGATCTTGAGGATGAAGTACCGGAGCATCCGCTCGGTGATCTCGAAGTCGGCGATCACGCCGTCCTTGAGGGGCCGTACGGCGACGATGTTGCCGGGCGTCCGGCCGATCATCTTCTTCGCCTCGGAGCCGACCGCCAGGATGCCACCGGTGTTCGTGTTGATGGCGACCACGGACGGCTCGTTCAGGACGATTCCCCGGCCCCTCACGTACACCAGCGTGTTGGCGGTCCCGAGGTCGATCGCCATGTCACGGCCGATGAACGACATAGTGTTCCCCTTGTTCCCCATGAGGAGCGTCTGGCCTTCCAGTTGATAGCGGCTGCTGTCAGGTCGGCGAGGTGGGTGTGTGGGTGGAGGCCCCATCGTAGTGCCGCAAGTACGGACACCGCGCGACGGGACTCCGGCAATCCCGCCGGAACGGATACCCGTCCCCTTAGTGGTGACGTCGCGTCCTGTCCATGCGTTCCCCGAAGGGCCCGGTAATACCGAAGGGCGACCGAAATTACTTCGGTCGCCCCAGGTCGTGAGCGCTATTCGGCTGATGTCTCGTCAGGAAAGAGTATTCAGAGCGCGGGGAAGAACAGCTTCAGTTCCCGCTCCGCGGACTCCTCGGAATCCGACGCGTGGATCAGGTTCTCCCGGGTGATGCTCCCGAAGTCACCACGGATGGAGCCGGGCGCGGCGGCGATCGGGTCGGTGGGTCCGGCCAGCTGGCGGACTCCCTCGATCACGCGTTCCCCTTCGACCACCAGGGCGACGACCGGACCGCTCGACATGAAGCCCATGAGCGGCTCGTAGAAGGGCTTGCCCTTGTGCTCGCCGTAGTGGGTCTCCAGCGTTTCGGCGTCCAGCGTGCGCAGCTCCAGCGCGGGGATGGTCCAGCCGGCCTTGCGCTCGATGCGGCCGACGATCTCGCCGATCAGGCCGCGGCGAACGGCGTCGGGCTTGAGCAGGACGAGCGTGCGCTGGGTCATGGTGGGAACTCCT
The DNA here is from genome assembly GCF_024721315.2 of Streptomyces sp. Isolate_45. Lineage (GTDB taxonomy): Bacteria > Actinomycetota > Actinomycetes > Streptomycetales > Streptomycetaceae > Streptomyces. Next base: position 6,975 of record NZ_JANFAK020000143.1, on the reverse strand, counting down.
TGCGGCATACGGGTGCGGTAGGGCGAATCTACAGGGCCATCACGGTGAACCGTCACGCAGCGTCAGGAGCGGCCGCTTCCGCCTGCTCGGCCCAGCGGGCCTTGATGGCGTCGATCCGCCGGCCGTAGTGCACCGAGCACCACCACAGGGCGGCGAAGGCCGCGCCCAGGAAGAACATCGTCGGCACCACGAATCCACTGGCGATCAGTCCGACCTGGAGCGCCCAGCCGAGCTGTACGGCGCCCGGGCGCGAGAGCATCCCGCACAGCAGCACGGACAGCAGCATGGTCACGCCGCAGACCGTCCACACCTGGGCCTGGGTCAGGTCCGGGTTCTTCATGGCCACCAGGCCCGCGAAGCCGACGATGAAGAACTCACCGATCAGCGTGCTCGCGCAGAGCGTGCGCATCGATCCCTCAGCCTCTCTTGAACAGCAGGCGGGCCTCGCCCACCGTGATCACGGAACCGGTCACCAGGACCCCGGCCCCTCCGTACTCGGCCTCTTCCTCCGCCAGGGTGACGGCGGCCTCCAGCGCGTCGTCGAGCCGCGGCTCCACCTGCACCCGGTCGGCGCCGAAGACCTCGACCGCGACGGCCGCCAGCTCGTCCGCGCCCATCGCCCGGTGGCTGGTGTTCTCCGTGACGACGACCTCCGCGAAGATCGGCTCGAAGGCCTCAAGGACCCCCTTGACGTCCTTGCCCTCGCTCGCGGCCACGACCCCGATGAGCCGGCTGAAGCCGAACGCCTCGGTGACCGCCTCGGCGGTGACCCGCGCGCCCGCCGGGTTGTGCGCGGCGTCCAGCACCACGGTCGGGCTGCGGCGGACGACCTCCATGCGACCCGGCGAGGTCACCGAGGCGAAGGCCTTCCGCACGGTGTCCCCGTCCAGCTCGCGGGCGTGTTCCCCGCCGATCCCGAAGAACGCCTCGACGGCGGCCAGGGCGACGGCCGCGTTGTGCGCCATGTGGGCGCCGTACAGCGGCAGGAAGATGCCGTCGTACTCGCCGCCCACCCCGCGCAGGGTCAGCATCTGGCCGCCGACCGCCACCTCGCGGGCGACGACGCCGAACTCCATGCCCTCGCGGGCCACCGTCGCGTCGACCTCGACGGCCTTCTTCAGCAGCACCTGCGCGGCGTCCACCGGCTGCTGCGCCAGGATGACGGTCGCGTCCTGCTTGATGATGCCGCCCTTCTCCTGGGCGATCTCACCGGGCGTCGTGCCGAGCCGGTCGGTGTGGTCGAGGCTGATGGGGGTGATCACGGCGACCGTGCCGTCGATGACGTTCGTGGCGTCCCAGCTGCCGCCCATGCCGACCTCGACGACGGCCACGTCGACGGGAGCGTCCGCGAAGGCCGCGTACGCCATGCCCGTGAGCACCTCGAAGAACGACAGCCGGTACTCCTCGGCGGCGTCCACCATCTCCACGTACGGCTTCACGTCGTGGTACGTCTCGATGAAGCGCTCGGCGCTGATCGGGGCGCCGTCCAGGCTGATCCGCTCGGTGACCGACTGCACGTGCGGGCTGGTGTAGCGGCCCGTGCGCAGCTCGAAGGCGTTCAGCAGGGCCTCGATCATGCGGGCGGTGGTGGTCTTGCCGTTGGTGCCGGTCAGGTGGATCGACGGGTACGCGCGCTGCGGCTCGCCCAGGACGTCCATCAGCGCGGAGATCCGGCTGACGGACGGCTCCAGCTTGGTCTCGCCCCAGCGGGTGGCCAGCTCCTGCTCCACCTCCAGCAGCGCCTTCGCCACCTCGGGGTCCTCGGGGCGGGACGGCACGGGGTCGCCCTGCGGCGCTCCGGCCTGCGCGCGCAGGGTGCGACTGCCGGCCTCGATCACCGCCAGGTCCGGGTCGCGGTCGGACTCCTCCGCGACTATCTGGTCGAACTCGTCGACGGTGTTGTCTCGGTCGTGGCTCTCGGGCTGCTGGTCACTCACGGACCCCAGTCTACGGACGGGGACCCCGAGGACTTTCGGCCCGGCCGTTTCGGGACCTTCGACGGGGAACGCGACCGGATCGTTATGCAAGCCTTGCGGACAGGAGATTGGGGAACAAATGCCGCAGGCCAGCACCAAAAAGACCGCTTCCAGCCGCGACATAGGAATCGACCTGGGGACCGCCAACACCCTCGTCTACGCCCGGGGCCACGGGATCGTCCTCAATGAGCCGTCCGTGGTGGCGGTCAGGGCGGGCACGACCACGGCGCTCGCCGTCGGTACGGAGGCCAAGGAGACCATCGGCCGCACCCCGGGCTCCATCACCGCGATCCGCCCCCTGCGGGGCGGCGTGATCTGCGACTACGAGGCGGCGGAGGAGATGATCCGACACTTCGTGCGCAAGGCCGTCCCCGGCCGGCGCCCGCGCACCCGCATGGTGATCTGCGTGCCCTCGGGGGTGACCCCGGTCGAACGACGGGCCATCGTGCAGGCCTCCACCCGGGCCGGCGCGAGGTCCGTCCACCTCATCGAGGAACCGATGGCCGCGGCCATCGGCGCGGGACTTCCGGTGGCCGAGGCCCGCGGCTCGATGGTCGTCGACATCGGTGGCGGCACCTCCGAGGTGGCCGTCATCTCGCTGGGCGGCATCGTCACCGCCCGGTCCCTGCGGATCGGCGGCGACCGGCTCGACGCGGCGATCATGGACCACGTGCGCAAGGAGCACTCCCTGCTGATCGGCGAGCGCACCGCCGAGGACGTCAAGGTCGCCATCGGCTCCGCCCGACCCGTCCCGGACCGGCCCGAACTGGAGACCCTCACCTTCACCGTGCGCGGCCGCGAGCGGGTCGGCGGCATGCCCAAGACCCTCGAACTCACCGCCCCCGACGTACGGGCCGCGCTCGACGAACCGGTCGAGGCCATCATCGCCGCCGTCCGCGCCACCCTGGAGGAGTGCCCGCCCGAGCTGTCCGGCGACGTCATGGAACACGGCATCGTCCTCACCGGCGGCGGCGCGCTCCTCCCCGGCCTGGACCTGCGCATCGCCGCCGCGACCGGCATCCCCGTCTTCGTCGCGGACGATCCGCTGGACTGCGTGGCCCTCGGCTCGGGCCGCTGCGTCGAGGACCTGGACACCCTGAACGGCCTGCGGGCCCCGGCCGGGGCCTGACCGACCCGGCGGGCCGCGGGCCCGGGCCGCGACGACCACGGGTTCGCGGCGTCAGGAGCGCGGCAGGGTGGCCACCACCAGGTAGCCGTCGTCCGTACGGGTGGCCGTCAGGGTCCCGCCCAGGCTGCTCACGCGTTCCGACATGCTCGCCGTGCCGGAGCCCGCCGAGACGGGGGCCCGGCCCGGCGTACCGTCCGGGACGCCGTTGCGGACGGCGATGCGCAGCAGCGGGCCCCGCGTGGCGATGGACACCTCGATGGTCTCCCCGCGGGCGTGCTTGGCCGCGTTCGTCAGGCATTCCTGCACCACCCGGTACACCGCCGCCTGCCGCAGCGGCGACAGCCCGTGCACCTCCGGGTCCAGCGTCAGGCGTACGGGCGAGCCCGCCCGGTCGCTCTCCCGCGCCAGCGCGGCGAGCCCCTCCACGCCGGGGGTCGCGTCCCGCTCCCCGCGCTGCACGATGATCTCGTTCAGCACGAGGTGCGCCCGCCGCGCGGTGTCGGCGAGCTCCTCGAAGTCCTTCGCGTGCGCCGTCTGCCGCGCCCGCACCGAGAGCACTTCGGAGCGCACCGTCAGCAGGGTCAGCTCCCGCCCGACGAAGTCGTGGACGTCCCGGGCGACCGACGTCCGCTCCTCCTGGACGGCGTTCGACACCGCCGACTCCGCCTGCCGGGCCTCAAGCTCCCGCACCAGGTCGTGCCGGTAGGCGGCGATGCCCACGGCCGAGGCCAGCACCCCGATCGGCACGACGAGGCTGAGGAAGGAGCTCAGGGTCTGGATCCGCGGCTCGGGCCAGCCCGGAATGCTGAACACCGCGAACGCGAAGGCGACGTAGCCGACGGTGGCCAGGACCCCGGCCCGGCGGCCCCGGTAGCGGCCGACCGAGTACAGCGCGAACTGGATCAGGGTGAGCTCGTGCAGCCAGCCGACGAACAGCAGGGCCGTCACGTACGGGACCCACGGCGCCCGGCGCCGCACCAGCAGGCTCGAACAGCCCACGGCCAGCACGAGGGCGGCCAGCCAACCGTTGAGGGAGTTGTCGGCGGCGGCGAGACCGGGCAGGTCCAGCGCCACCAGGGCCAGGCAGCTCAGGGTCGTGAGGACGTCCAGCGCGCGGGGCGAGGCCGCCCAGCCCTCGGCCCGCCGGCGGCCCGAGGCGGCGACCCGGTGGTACGCCGCGAGGACGACGGGCTTGACGCGCATGCCTCCCATCATCCGTGGTCGGTGTGCCGGGAGCGGATCCGATCCGGGGACATATGAAGTGATATGCGGCACTCCGGTTACCCCCGGGCAGGGCCGGACGGCCCCGCGCACCCGCGACCTTCCGCCCTACCCGGCCGCCCCGGACCCTCGTAGCGTCGGGGGTCGGGGCCGCGGCGGGCTTCGCGTTCACGGTGTGGCTGATCGGCCAGTGCCTGTACGTGATCGGCGCGCTCTGCCCGTGGTGCGTGCTCGTCCGGGCGGTGGTGATCCCGCTGTTCCGGTACGTCACGCGGTACCTGTCCCGGCCCGGCTCCCCGCTGCGGGCCCTCCCCCACCGGCTGGTCCCGCTGACCCTGTACGCGGTCGTCGCCGTACTCGTCCTGGAGCGGTTCGGCACCCGGCTGCTGTGAGGTCCCGGGTACGCGAAGGGCCCCCGTACGGCCTGAAAGCCGTACGGGGGCCCGTCACCGTGCTTACGCGGCGGGCAGCGCGTCCAGCTGGCTCTGGATCCGGGCGATGTCCGCCTCGGCCTTGGCCAGCCGGCCCTTGATCTTGTCCACGACGTTGTCGGGGGCCTTGGCGATGAACGCCTCGTTCCCGAGCTTCGCCTCGGCCTGCTGCTTCTCCTTCTCGGCGAGGCCGAGGTCCTTGGAGAGGCGCTTGCGCTCGGCGGGCACGTCGATGGTGCCCGACAGGTCGAGCGCGACGGTGGCACCGGCGACCGGCAGGGTCGCGGTGGCGCTGAAGGCGTCGCCCTCGGGCTGGAGGCGCAGCAGCTGACGGATGGCACCCTCGTGCGCGGCGAGCGCCGTACCCGACAGGTCCAGGCGGGCCGGAACCTTCTGGCCGTCCTGCAGGCCCTGCTCCTTGCGGAACCGGCGGACCTCGGTGACCACGGCCTGGACGGTCGCGATCTCCGCCTCGGCGGCCTCGTCGCGGAAGCCGCTGTCCTTCGGCCGGTCGGCGATGACGAACGCCTCACGGCCGAGGTCGTGACGGGACTTGCCCTCCTTGGCCAGCTCGCGCTCGACGACGTTCTGCGTCGCGATGCCGGCGTGGTCCATGCCGGGCTGCCACAGGGTCTCGAAGCCTTGCATGCGCTTGCGGCGGGTGAGGGCGTCGATCAGCGTGTGCTCGAAGGCGTGACCCAGGTGCAGGCTGCCCGTGACGTTCGGCGGCGGGATGACGACGGCGAACGGGGGCTTCTCGCTCTTGGCGTCCGCCTCGAAGTAACCGCGCTCTGCCGGCGCTCGTAGAGCTTGCCCTCTACCTCGGCCGGCGCGTACTGGGTCGGCAGTTCGGAGTTGGGGGCACTGGGTGCTGCGTGTTCTCGGTCACGGGGCACAGGATACGGAGGGGTGCCGCCCACGGTACGAATCCATTGCACGACGGGGCCTTCCGTTGACGCGGCCCGTGGCCGGGCCGTCCCCGTGGCCCGTACGGACGTCCCGGCGGCGTCGTGGTTCGGTAACGCCTGGCACCCCGGCGCCCCGACCGGGTCCGCCTTCCGTCAGGATGTGAGGAACGGATAAGCAGCAACCTCACAGGGGGACGCGGGATGAGTTTCAACCAGCCGGGACCATACGGCCAGCAGCCGCAGCAGCCCGGACCGTACGGGCAGCAGCCCCCACAGCAGCCGAACCCGTACGGCGGGCCCGCCCCGCAGCAGCCGGGTTACGGATATCCGCAGCAGGCCCCGCCGCCGCCCGGCGCCCCCTCACAGGGCTACGGCCAGCAGCCCCCGGCCCCGACCCCGCCGGGCTACCCCCAGCAGCCCCCGTCGGCGCCCGGCTACCCGCAGCAGCCGCAGCAGCAGCCCCCGTACGGCTACCAGCAGCCCCAGCAGCCTCCGTACGGCGGCGGGATGCCCCCGCAGGAGACCCCGAAGAAGTCCAGGACGGGCGTCATCATCGGCGTGGTCGTGGCGGTGGCCGTGGTCGCGGGCGGCGGCTGGTACTTCCTGGGCGGCGGCAGCGGCGGTTCGGTCTCCGACGCCACCAAGGGATACAAGCTGGTCGCGCCGGAGACGGTGAACGACTTCAAGAAGAGCACGACGCAGAAGCAGGATCCGTTCACCGACGAGGACCGCAAGGCGGCGGAGGCCGTTGGCATCAAGAACCCGACCGCGGTGGATATGGATTACCGGATCACCGACCCCAACAATCCCCTCGCGGTCAAGGGCCTGAGCTTCAACGGCGTCTACGGCGAGATCGCCGACCCGGAGAAGTCCGTCGACTCCTACTTCGCGGTGTTCCAGCAGAAGGTCGCCAAGGACGGCAAGGGCCAGGTCGAACTGATCGGCAGCCCCAAGGCGATGAGCCCCGCCGGTTTCGACGGAGCCGTCATGAAGTGCCAGGAGATGAAGGCCACGAACACGGACCCTAAGTACAAGGGTCCCAAGGTCATGACAGTCCCGCTCTGCGTCTGGGGTGACTACAGCACCCTGAGCCTCGTCTCGGCCTCCGACGCGATGGCCCTCCTCGCGAGCAAGCCGGGCTACACCCTGGAGCAGAACGCCGAGTTCACGGCCAAGCTCTACAACACCGCCCGCGTCAAGAACTGACGCCGGCCGTCCGCACACACACGAGAAGGGGGGGGGGGGGGGGGGGGGGGGGGGGGGGGGGGGGGGGGGGGGGGGGGGGGGGGGCGGGGGGGGGGGGGGGGGGG
>NZ_JANFAK020000142.1:97-20610 GCF_024721315.2 Streptomyces sp. Isolate_45 | reverse complement strand
CCCTACTACGCGGTCGGGGGGCCCCGCCGCGCCCGGGACTGAACCCCCGCGACCCCGCGCCCGGACACGGCAGTGCCCCCGGCCGGAGCCGGGGGCACTTCACCGTTCTCGGACGGGCGGCCGGGCTCAGCCCTCCGCGAGGTGCCGTTCCACGGTCTCCACCTTGGAGGTCATCCCGTCGCTGACTCCCGGCCTGATGTCGGCCTTGAGGATGAAGGAGACCCGGGGCGCCCGCGCCTCGACGGCGGCCACCGCGCGCTTGACCACGTCCATGACCTGGTCCCACTCGCCCTCCACGGTCGTGAACATCGCGTCGGTGCGGTTCGGCAGGCCGGACTCGCGCACGACACGGACCGCGTCGGCGACGTACTCCCCGACCTCCTCGCCGACGCCCAGCGGGGTCACCGAGAACGCGATGATCATGCCTGCGCCGCCTCACGGGCGACGCGGGCGGCCACGACGCTGTCGGCCTCGTCGCGCTTGAGCAGCTTGTCGCCGTACAGGCCGCCGAAGGGCAGCAGCGCCAGCACGAAGAACAGGGCGACCTTCTTCACCGGCCACTTCGCCTTGTTCCAGACATCGAGCAGGAACACCGCGTAGATCACGAACAGGATGCCGTGCAGGATGCCGAGCGGCATCATCAGGAAGTCGATGTCCGAGACCCGACTCAGCAGCGAGCCGAAGATCAGCAGGGCCGGGAACGACAGTGCCTCCGGGACGGAGATGAGGCGCAGTCGGTGCAGGGCGGAGGCGGTCTTGATGTCCACGTGGAACCTTCGGGGGTGGCGGCCGGGGGTCCGTCCCAGTCTCTCAGCCGCTCCCGAAGATCTTCCCCCGGGTCCCGGGCGGGGTCGAGTGTGGCGCATATCGGCCACAGGGCCCTGTTCCGCCCAGCCTGCTGCGGATACCTTCTTTCCCGTGGCTCAGTTCCGACTCCAAGGCAGCAAGGTGCTCGCCGTCGACCTGACCGGTGACGCCGTGAAAGCGAAGAACGGCGCCATGGTCGCGTACGACGGTCAGATGTCCTTCAAGAAGATGACCGGCGGTGGCGAAGGCCTCCGCGGCATGGTGACCCGCCGGTTGACCGGCGAACAGATGACGGTGATGGAGGTGCAGGGGCACGGCACCTGCTTCTTCGCCGACCGCGCGAGCGAGATCAACCTCGTGGACCTGCACGGCGACAAGCTCTACGTGGAGTCCAGCAACCTGCTGTGCGCCGACGCGGGCCTGCGCACCGGTACCTCGTTCACCGGCCTGCGCGGCGCGTCGACGGGCAACGGGCTCTTCACCACGACCATCGAGGGTTCCGGCCGGGCGGCGATCATGTCCGACGGTCCGGCGGTGGTGCTGCGCGTCAGCGCCCAGTACCCGCTCTCGGTGGACCCGGGCGCGTACGTCGCGCACACCGGCGACCTCCGGCAGTCCTTCCAGTCCGGGGTGAACTTCCGCACCCTGATCGGCGAGGGCTCGGGCGAGGCGTTCCAGATCCGCTTCGAGGGCGAGGGCCTGGTCTACGTGCAGCCCAGCGAGCGCAACACCGTCGGGGGCGACGTCTGATGCCGTTCCGCGAGATCAACTCGAAGATGGTCGAGGCCCAGGTGGTGCCGGGCCGGAAGATGTACAGCCAGCGCGGCGCGATGCTCGCCTACCGCGGCGAGGTCTCCTTCACCCCCAGCCTGACCGGCGGTCAGGGCGGCGTGATGGGCATGATCGGACGCCGGGTGGCGAACGAGCAGACCCCGTTGATGGAGGTCGAGGGCAGCGGCACCGTGATGTTCGGCCACGGCGGCCACCACATCCAGGTGATCAACCTGTCCGGCGAGACGCTGTACGTGGAGGCCGACCGCCTCCTCGCCTTCGACGGCACGCTCCAGCAGGGCACCATGTTCATGGGCTCGCAGGGCGGCGTCATGGGCATGGTGCGCGGCCAGGTGAGCGGCCAGGGCCTGTTCACCACCACCCTCAAGGGCCACGGCGCGGTCGCCGTGATGGCCCACGGCGGGGTCATCGAGCTCCCCATCACCCCCAACCGCCCGATCCACGTGGACCCGCAGGCGTACGTCGCCCACCACGGGGACGTCAGGAACAAGCTCTCCGCCGCGCTGGGCTGGCGCGACATGGTGGGGCGCGGCTCGGGCGAGGCGTTCCAGTTGGAGCTGTCCGGCCAGGGCGCGGTGTACGTACAGGCCTCGGAGGAGAAGCTGTGAACTTTGGTCCCGTGACCGGTGGGCCCGGCGGGCCGACGGTCTTCGACCCGTACACCCTGCCCTCCGACGACAACGTGAACCCCTACACCTTCTGCGTGGAGCTCAAGGGGAGCCAGTGGTTCCTGCAGAAGGGCAAGATGATCTCGTACTACGGGAACATCGAGTTCAACGGGATCGGCCACGGTCGTTTCGACCGGCTGCTGCGCACCAGCTTCCACTCGCCGCTGCACGCGAGCGACTGGGTGGTGGCCGAGGGGCAGGGCAAGATGCTGCTCGCCGACCGGGCCTTCGACGTGAACTCGTTCGACCTGGAGAACGGCAACCTGACGATCCGTTCCGGGAACCTGCTGGCCTACCAGCCCACCCTCGCGCTGAAGCAGTCGATCGTCCCGGGTTTCCTGACCCTGATCGGAACCGGGAAGTTCGTGGCTGCGTCCAACGGACCGGTGGTGTTCATGGAGCCGCCGCTGCGTGTGGACCCGCAGGCGCTGGTGGGCTGGGCCGACTGCCCCTCCCCGTGCCACCACTACGACCACGGCTACATGTCGGGCGTGATGGGCGGGCTCCGCTCGCTGACGGGCATCGGAGGCGCGTCGGGCGAGGAGCACCAGTTCGAGTTCGTGGGGGCGGGAACGGTGCTGTTGCAGTCCTCCGAGATGCTGATGGCGGAGCAGGCGGTCGGCGCGGTCGGCGCAGGCGCGGTCGGCGGCAACGCGCAGGGCGTTCCGGGCGCGGGCCAGGGTCCGGTGGGACAGGTCGGCGTGCCCCGCATGCCGGGACAGCTGGGTGATCTGCAACGGCGCTTCGGCCTGTGACCTTCCACGGATCTCCGGCCATCCGCAGATCTTCCGAGTTTTGTACGTAATTCAACTTCTTAGGTAGAGTTCATTCATGGAGACCGAAACGGCCACCCGCTGGCTCACCGATGCCGAACAGTGCGCCTGGCGCACCCACCTGGACGTCAGCCGACTACTGATGCACCAGCTGGAAAAGGATCTCCAGCCCTTCGGACTCACCAACAACGACTACGAGATCCTCGTGAACCTCTCGGAGTCGGAGAACCACCGGATGCGGATGAGCGACCTCGCCACCGCCACCCTGCAGTCCAAGAGCCGGCTCTCGCACCAGATCACCCGAATGGAGGCGTCCGGCCTGGTCCGCCGGGAGAACTGCGAGTCGGACCGCCGCGGCCTGTACGCGGTCCTGACGGACGAGGGCATGGAGACCATGCGCAAGGTGGCCCCGCACCACGTGGCGTCCGTGCGGGAACACTTCATCGACCTGCTGTCCCCGGCATCGCTGACGGCCCTGCGCGACTCCCTGGGCCCGGTGGCGGAACACCTCCGGGGCAGCCGCGGCAAGATCTGAGCCGCGGGGACTCCGAGGCGCCGTACCCGACGGGCGGCCGGACAATGGGCGGTAATCGCTCACAGCCGGCCGTCCGCCGAGCGACCGTAAGCGCCCGGCCGGCCCGAGGAGGTCCAGCCCATGAAGCGCAACCTGTACGTTTCCGCGGCCGCGGCCGTCGTCCTGATGGCCGGAGGTCCGGTGGCAGCCGCGTCGGCGGCGACCGCCGACTCGTCGAGAACCGCCCCCGCATCCGCCGTCGCGCGGGTGGACGTGGACGCGGGCGGAGCGGCGGCGGCAGCCCTCAAGCACTTCCCCGGTGTCGTCGAGTCCCTCGATCAGGACGGCGCCATCTGGCACGTCAACGTGATCGGCAAGGACGGCGTCACCAACGCCGAGCTGGAGGTCTCCGCCACCGGCGCGGTCACGGAACGCAACAAGGACCGGGACGACAACGCCGCGGAGAACGCCCGCCTGGTCGGAGCGAAGATCACCGCCGCCGCCGCGATGAAGGCGGCCCTCGCCGCGCACCCGGGCACGGTCGTGTCGGTCGACTGGGACGACGACAACGGCTCCGCCCCGCACTGGAACGTCGAGGTCAAGGCCGCCGACGGCAAGACGTCGAACTACGACGTGAGCTCCACGGACGGCAAGGTCACCGTGTCCTCGGACGACGGTGGCAACGACAACGACGGCAACGACGACAACTGAGATCCGCCCGCGGGAACGCAAGACCCGTAGGACCCCCTGCGTGACGGCGGGGCGGCCCGGGGCGCGCGATGCGCCCCGGGCCGCCCCGCCCGGCTTTCAGGCCTCCGTCAGGCTGTCGAGCAGGGCGTCGGCGGCCGCGTACGGATCCAGCTCGCCCTCCGCGACGCGGCGCGCGAGCGCGTCGAGCCGGGCGTCGCCGTGCAGGTCGGCGAGTCGGGCCCGCAGTGCGGTGATCGCGATCGTCTCGACCTCCCGCGCGGCGCGGGCTGCCCGGCGCTCGGCCAGCACCCCCCGCTCGTCCATCCACGCGCGGTGCTTCTCCAGCGCCTCGACCAGCTCGTCGATGCCCTGGCCGCGGGCCGCGACCGTCTTGACGATCGGCGGCCGCCAGTCGTCCCGGCCGCGGGCCTCGCCCAGGCCCAGCATGTGGTTCAGCTCCCGGGCCGTCGCGTCCGCGCCGTCCCGGTCGGCCTTGTTCACCACGTACACGTCGCCGATCTCCAGGATCCCGGCCTTCGCGGCCTGGATCCCGTCGCCCATCCCCGGCGCCAGCAGCACCACCGAGGTGTCGGCCTGTGAGGCGATCTCCACCTCCGACTGCCCGACCCCGACCGTCTCGACCAGGATCACCTCGCAGCCGGCCGCGTCGAGCACCCGGATCGCCTGCGGGGCGGCCCAGGCCAGGCCGCCCAGGTGTCCCCGGGTGGCCATGGAGCGGATGTACACGCCCGGGTCGCCGGCGTGGTCCGACATCCGGACCCGGTCGCCGAGGAGCGCCCCGCCCGAGAAGGGCGAGGACGGGTCCACGGCGAGCACCCCGACCCGCTTGCCGGCCTTGCGGTAGGCCGACACGAGGGCCGAGGTCGACGTCGACTTTCCGACGCCGGGCGAACCGGTCAGGCCGACCACGTACGCTCCGCCGGTCAGCGGGGCCAGGGCGGCCATCACCTCGCGCAGGTGCGGCGACGCCCCCTCGACCAGTGAGATCAGCCGGGCCACCGCCCGCGGCCGGCCCTCGCGGGCCTGCGCGACCAGCGTGGGGACGTCCACCGTCGTCATACGGCCGCCTACGCCTTCGGAACGCGGATCACGAGGGCGTCGCCCTGACCGCCGCCGCCGCACAGCGCGGCCGCTCCGACGCCACCGCCGCGGCGCTTGAGCTCCAGGGCCAGGTGCAGCACGACGCGGGCGCCGGACATGCCGATCGGGTGGCCCAGGGCAATGGCGCCACCGTTGACGTTCACCTTTTCCGGGGTCACCCCGAGGTCCTTCATTGACTGCACGGCGACCGCCGCGAAGGCCTCGTTGATCTCGATCAGGTCCAGGTCGGCGACCTCCAGGCCCTCCTTCTTCAGGGCGTGCGCGATCGCGTTCGACGGCTGCGACTGGAGCGAGTTGTCCGGGCCGGCCACGTTGCCGTGGGCGCCGATCTCGGCGATCCACTCCAGGCCGAGCTCCTCCGCCTTCGCCCTGCTCATCACGACCACGGCGGCGGCGCCGTCGCTGATCTGCGAGGAGGTGCCGGCGGTGATGGTGCCGTCCTTCGCGAACGCCGGGCGCAGCTTGCCGAGGGACTCCGCCGTGGTCTCGGGGCGGATGCCCTCGTCGGAGGAGAACAGCACCGGGTCGCCCTTGCGCTGCGGGATCTCGACCGGGGTGATCTCGGCCTCGAAGATCCCGTTCTTCTGCGCGGCGGCGGCCCGCTGGTGCGAGGCCGCGGCGAACTCGTCCTGCGGGGCGCGCTCGATGCCCAGGCGGGTGTTGTGCTTCTCGGTGGACTCGCCCATCGCGATGTTCTCGAAGGCGTCGGTGAGGCCGTCGTAGGCCATCGCGTCGAGCATCTCGATGGCGCCGTACTTGAAGCCCTCGCGGGACTTCGGCAGCAGGTGCGGGGCGTTGGTCATCGATTCCTGGCCGCCCGCGACCACGACGTCGAACTCACCGGCGCGGATGAGCTGGTCGGCGAGCGCGATGGCGTCGAGGCCCGAGAGGCAGACCTTGTTGATGGTGAGCGCCGGGACGTTCATCGGAATGCCCGCCTTGACGGCGGCCTGGCGGGCGGGGATCTGGCCCGCGCCGGCCTGGAGCACCTGGCCCATGATCACGTACTGGACCTGGTCGCCGGAGATCCCGGCCCGTTCCAGCGCGGACTTGATGGCGAAACCGCCGAGGTCGGCTCCCGAGAAGGACTTCAGCGAGCCGAGCAGGCGTCCCATGGGCGTGCGGGCCCCGGCGACGATCACGGAAGTGGTGCTGTTCGATCCGGACATGAGGCGGATCCCCTTTCAACAAGGGAAGCTGAGGAGTGAACGAGGGTTTACCTGAATGTACTGAGCGGTACCCGCGCAGTCACCGGGCAGTCGGTGTGATCGCTGGCACGTTGCGTGACCACCCTCCTCGGCGGTGAAGTGTTCCCATGCTGACAAGAATCGACCACATCGGGATCGCCTGCTTCGACCTGGACAAGACCGTCGAGTTCTACCGTGCCACGTACGGCTTCGAGGTGTTCCACTCCGAGATCAACGAGGAGCAGGGCGTCCGCGAGGCCATGCTCAAGATCAACGAGACGTCCGACGGCGGCGCCTCCTACCTCCAGCTGCTGGAGCCGACCCGCGAGGACTCGGCCGTCGGCAAGTGGCTCGCCAAGAACGGCGAGGGCGTCCACCACATCGCGTTCGGCACCGCCGACGTCGACGGTGACGCCGAGGCCATCCGCGGCAAGGGCGTCCGCGTCCTGTACGACGAGCCCCGCATCGGCTCCATGGGCTCCCGGATCACCTTCCTGCACCCGAAGGACTGCCACGGCGTCCTCACCGAACTCGTCACCTCCAAGCCCGAGGACCCGACCGCCTCCCACTGACCCGAAGAGCCCGGACGAACACCGCGAACCTCGCATTCGGCGCCGCCCGCCGGGATCCTCCCGGTGCCCCGGGGCGGGCATCTCGTCGAGAGCGCACTGATGTCCCGATTCCCCGGCCGGTAGAGTGGCCATGGCTCGGCCGGGGTTCGGTGCGGAGACGGGGTCGGGGCCTGTGACCCCTGCCCCGGTATCTGACACCATTCCCCCGGGGGCGTCGTTCAGCGGGCGAGCGATGCTCATTTGGAAATGAGCTTGCGACCAGGGGACGGATGGGACCGCGCTGTGCGGGGCTACGAAAGCCAGGAGAGCCATCAGGCCGAGGCCGACCACCTCTCGCGCTTCGAGGCCGAGATGGAGCGGCTGAAGAAGGAGCGCGGGAAGGCCGTCCAGCACGCGGAAGACCTGGGCTACCAGGTCGAGGTGCTGCGCGCCAAGCTCCATGAGGTACGCCGCAATCTCGCGTCCCGCCCTGCCTACGACGGCGCGGACATGGGCTATCAGGCGGAGCAACTGCTCCGCAATGCCCAGATCCAGGCCGACCAGATGCGCTCCGACGCCGAGCGCGAGCTGCGCGACGCCCGGGCGCAGACCCAGCGCATCCTCCAGGAGCACGCCGAGCACCAGGCGCGCCTGCAGGCCGAGCTGCACTCCGAGGCCGTCAACCGCCGCCAGCGGCTGGACCAGGAGCTCAACGAGCGCCGCCAGACCGTCGAGGCGCACGTCAACGAGAACGTCGCGTGGGCCGAGCAACTGCGCGCCCGTACGGAGTCCCAGGCCCGCCGGCTCATGGACGAGTCCCGCGCCGAGGCCGAGCAGGCGCTGAACGCCGCCCGCGCCGAGGCCGCCCGGACCGTCGAGGAGGCCCGCCGCAGGCTGGCCGCCGACACCGAGACCGCCCGCGGCGAGGCCGAGTCCACCCTGCTGCGCGCCCGCAAGGAGGCCGAGCGGCTGCTGGCCGCCGCCTCCGCCCAGGCCCAGGAGGCCACCGAGCACGCGGAGCGGCTGCGGAGCACCACCACCGCCGAGGCCGAGCAGACCCGGCAGCAGACCATGGACCTCGGCAGGGTGGCCGAGGCCCGGGTGCAGGAGGCCGACGGGGCGCTGCGCTCGGCCCGCTCGGAGGCCGAGACCCTCCTCGCGGAGGCCAAGGAGAGCGCCGCCCGGCAGCTCGCCTCGGTCGAATCCGTCAACGAGCAGCGCACCCGGACCGCCAAGGAGCAGGTCGCCCGGCTGGTCGGCGAGGCGACCAAGGAGGCCGAGGCCCTCAAGGCGGAGGCCGAGCAGGCCCTGGCCGACGTCCGCGCGGAGGCGGAGCGGCTGCGCACCGAGGCCGGCGAGCAGGCCCGTACGGCCGCCGCCGAGGACACCGCGGCGCAGCTGGCGAAGGCCGCGCGCACGGCGGAGGACGTACTGAACAAGGCCTCGGAGGACGCCCGGGCCACCACCCGCGCCGCGTCCGAGGAGGCCGAACGGATCCGCCGCGAGGCGGAGTCCGAGGCGGAGCGGCTGCGCGCCCAGGCGGCGACCACGGCCGACGAGCTCAAGGGCGCCGCCAAGGACGACACCGAGGAGTACCGGGCCCGCACGGTCGAGCTGCAGGAGGAGGCCCGCCGGCTGCGCGGCGAGGCCGAACAGCTGCGCGCGGAGGCCGTCGCCGAGGGCGAGCGGATCCGCGGCGAGGCCCGCCGCGAGGCGGTCCAGCAGATCGAGGAGGCGGCCCGTACCGCCGAGGAGCTCCTCGGCAAGGCCAAGTCGGACGCCGACGAACTGCGCGGCGGGGCCACCGCCGAGAGCGAGCGGGTCCGCGCGGAGGCCGTGGAGCGGGCCACCACCCTGCGCCGGCAGGCCGAGGAGACCCTGGAGCGCACCCGCGCCGAGGCCGAGCGGCTGCGCGCCGAGGCCGAGGAGCAGGCGCAGGCCGTGGCCGCCGAGGCGGACGCGGCGGCCCGTGCCCGGCGCGAGGAGACCGAGCAGGCCCTCGCCGCGAAGCGCGCGGAGGCCGACGCGGAACTGGTCCGGCTCCACACGGACGCCGAGACCCGCCTGACGACGGCCGAGCAGACGCTGCGCGACGCCCGCGCGGCGTCGGAGGCCGTCCGCAAGGAGACGACCGAGGAGAACGACCGGCTGCGCGCCGAGTCGGCGGAGCGGATCCGTACCCTCCAGGCCCAGGCCCAGGCGGAGGCCGACCAGCTGCGCACCGACGCGGCGGACGACGCCGGGCGGGTCCGCGCGGAGGCCGAGCAGGTCTCCGTACGGCTGCGCGGCGAGGCCGAGGTCGAGGCGGAGCGGCTGCGCACCGAGGCCCAGGAGACGGCGGACCGGCTGCGCTCCGAGGCCAAGGCGGCTGCCGAGCGGGTCGCGGCGGAGGCCGCCGAGGCCCTGTCGGCCGCCCAGGAGGAGGCCGCGCGGCGGCGCCGGGAGGCCGAGGAGACCCTGTCGGCGGCCCGGACGGACGCCGGCAACGAGCGGGCTCAGGCCCGCGAGCAGAGCGAGGAACTCCTCGCGCAGGCCCGCAAGCGCTCCGAGGAGGCCACCGCCGAGGCGGTCTGGCTGACCGAGGAGGCCGAGCGGCGCGCGTCCGAGGTGGTCGCGGCGGCCGAGGCCACCGCCCAGCAGGTCCGCGACGCCGTGGCCGGGCTGCACGAGCAGGCCGAGGAGGAGATCGCCGGACTGCGCAGCGCCGCCGAGCACGTGGCGGAGCGTACGCGCACCGAGGCGGAGGAGGAGTCGGACCGGGTCCGCGCCGACGCCCGGGCGGAACGCGAGCGCGCGGCCGAGGACGCGGCCCGCGTCCGCGACGAGGCCCGAATCGAGACGGACGCGGCGAAGGCCCTCGCGGAGCGCACGGTCGGCGACGCGATCGCCGAGTCCGAGCAACTGCGGGCCGACACCGCGGAGTACGCGCAGCGGGTGCGCACCGAGGCGACGGACGCCCTGGCGGCGTCGGAGCGCGACGCGGCGCGGACCCGGGCGGACGCCCGGGACGACGCGAACCGGATCCGCGGCGAGGCGGCGGAGTCCCTGGAGGCGTCGCGCACCGAGGGCGGCCTGATCGTCGCCGAGGCGACGGCGGAGGCCGAGCGCGTCACCGCGGAGACCCTGGCGGCGAACGCCCTCACGGTCGGCGAGGCCACGGCGGAGGCCGAGCGGCTGACCGCGGAGGCGCTGGCCGCGGCGGACGCGACCCGCGCCGAGGCGGCGGACACCCTCGACGAGGCCCGTACGGAGGCGGGCAGGCTGCGCACCGAGGCCGCCGAGCAGGCGGACCGGCTGGTCTCCGGGGCGGCGGCCGAGGCCGAGCGCCTCACGGAGGAGACCCGCGCGGCGAACGAGGCCACCGTCGGCGAGGCCACCGCGAAGGCGGAGCGGCTCACCGCGCAGGCGGCGGAGACGCTCGCCGCGGCCGAGCGGGACTCGACGCGGATCCTGGTCGACGCGCGCGCCGAGGGCGACCGGCTGGTCGAGGAGACCCGCGCGGCGAACGAGGCCACCGTCGGCGAGGCCGCCGCGGAGGCGGAGCGGTTGCTCGCCGAGGCGGCGAACGCCCTGGACGAGGCCCGTACGGAGGGCGGCCGGATCATCGGCGAGGCCACCGCGGAGGCCGACCGCGTCACGGTCGCGGCGAACGAGACCCTGGCCGCGGCCGAGCGGGAGGCCGAGCAGACGCTCGACGAGGCCCGCACGGAGGCCGGTCGGCTGCGCACCGAGGCCGCCGAGCAGGCGGACCGGCTCATCACCGAGGCCGTCTCCGAGTCGGAGAAGCTCACCGAGCAGACCCGCAAGGACAACGAGCGCACGGTCGGCGAGGCGCGGACCGAGGCCGAGCGGCTGCGCGCGGAGGCGGCCGAGTCGCTGTCCTCGGCGCAGGAGCACGCGACGCGTACCCGGTCGGAGGCCGAGCGGGTCAAGGCGCAGGCTGCGTCCGAGGCCGAGCGCACCCGCGCGCAGGCCCGTACCGAGTCCGAGCGGCTGCTGGACGAGGCCCGTGAGGCGGCCAACAAGCGGCGCAGCGAGGCCGCGGAGCAGGTGGACCGGCTCATCACGGAGGCCTCGGCGGAGGCGGACAAGCTCACCGCCGACGCCGGCCGGCAGGCCCTGGCCGCCACCACGGCGGCCGAGGAGCAGGCCGACGCGATGGTCGACGCGGCGCGCAAGGAGGCCGAGCGGATCACGGCGGAGGCGACCGTCGAGGGCAACTCCACGGTGGAGAAGGCCCGTACGGACGCGGACGAGCTGCTGGTCGGGGCGCGTACGGACGCGGCCGCCATAAGGGAGCGGGCCGAGGAGCTGCGTTCGCGGGTCGAGTCCGAGGTCGAGGAGCTGCACGAGCGGGCCCGTCGGGAGTCGTCGGAGCAGATGAAGTCCGCCGGCGAGCGCGTGGACAAGCTGGTGCGGGCGGCGACCGAGCAGAGCGTCGAGGCCGAGACGAAGGCCAAGGCCCTGGTGTCGGACGCGAGCAGCGAGGCCGGCAAGGTCCGGATCGCGGCGGTGCGCAAGGCGGAGGCGCTGCTCAAGGAGGCCGAGACGAAGAAGGCCGAACTGGTCCGGATCGCCGAGGCGGCGCTGTCGGAGGCCCGCGCGGAGGCGGAGCGGCTGGTCGAGGAGGGCCGGCGGGAGCTGGAGGTCCTGGTGCGCAGGCGCGAGGACATTCAGGCGGAGATCTCCCGTGTCCAGGACGTTCTTGAGGCGTTGGAATCATTCGAGGCACCTTCGGGTGGCGGAAAGCCCCTGTTGGGCGGCCAGGGCGCGGGGGGCGTGAAGGCCGGCGCAACAGCGGGTTCCACTCGTTCGGGTGGCAAGACATCCGAGGGGTAGTCGGAACGCATGATGTGTGCTGCCGATGTGTGCTCCTGATGAAGGTTCAGGCGGACGAGTGACCAGCAATCCGTCGCCTTGCCACTCAAAAGGGGTGTCATTGTCCAGGGCAAACACGGATTGACTCGATGACACGCCGCCCGGGCGCCTAGGATTCCCCTTAACACCTCACGTAGCACCTCATTGGTCTCATTCGACAGGAACCCCATGAGCGACTCTCACTCCCCCTTCGGCTTCGAGCTCGTGCGGCGTGGTTACGACCGCGGTCAGGTGGACGACCGCATTACCAAGCTGGTCTCCGACCGCGACAGCGCCCTAGGACGTATCAACTCTCTGGAAAAGCGGATCGAGGAGCTGCACCTCGAAACGCAGAACGCCCAGGCCCAGGTGAGCGACGCCGAGCCGTCGTACGCCGGCCTCGGCGCCCGGGTCGAGAAGATCCTGCGGCTGGCCGAGGAGGAGGCGAAGGACCTGCGCGAGGAGGCCCGTCGCGCGGCCGAGCAGCACCGGGAGCTGGCCGAGTCGGCGGCCCAGCAGGTGCGCAACGACGCCGAGTCGTTCGCGTCGGACCGCAAGTCGAAGGCGGAGGACGAGGGCGTCCGCATCGTCGAGAAGGCCAAGGGTGACGCTTCCACCCTGCGTGCGGAGGCGCAGAAGGACGCGGCTTCCAAGCGCGAGGAGGCCGACGCGCTGTTCGAGGAGACCCGCGCCAAGGCCGCCCAGGCCGCCGCGGACTTCGAGACCAACCTGGCCAAGCGCCGCGAGCAGTCGGAGCGCGACCTGGCCTCGCGTCAGCAGAAGGCCGAGAAGCGCCTCGCGGAGATCGAGCACCGCGCGGAGCAGCTCCGCCTGGAGGCCGAGAAGCTCCGTACGGACGCCGAGCGCCGCGCCCGCCAGACCGTGGAGACCGCGCAGCGCCAGGCCGAGGACATCGTCGCCGACGCCAACGCCAAGGCCGACCGGATCCGCAGCGAGTCCGAGCGCGAGCTGGCGGCGCTCACCAACCGTCGCGACTCCATCAACGCGCAGCTGACCAACGTCCGCGAGATGCTGGCGACGCTGACGGGCGCGGCCGTGGCGGCCGCGGGTACCCCGATCGACGACGAGCCGGTGACCCGTGGTGTTCCGGCGCAGCAGAGCCGCTAGGGCTTCCTCCCGAAGGCATTTGCTACGCGCCGGTAGCGAAACAGTGGTTCCGTGGGCCGTATGTCACCCGTTCGAGGTGGCGTACGGCCCTTCGGCGTTCTAGCGTGTCGGCATGATCGAGCTTGAGGGCCTTACCAAACGATTCGGCGCGAAGACCGCCGTGGACCACCTCAGCTTCCAGGTCAAACCGGGGGTGGTCACCGGCTTCCTCGGCCCCAACGGGGCCGGGAAGTCCACGACCATGCGCATGATGCTCGACCTCGACAACCCGACCAGCGGGACGGTCAGGATCGACGGCAAGCACTACCGGGACCTGCCGGAGCCTTTGAAGTACATCGGAGCGCTGCTCGACGCGAAAGCCATGAACGGCGCGCGCAGCGCCTACAACAACCTCCTCTGCCTCGCCCAGTCGAACCGGATCCCGGAGAGCCGGGTGGCCGAGGTCCTGGACCTGGTCGGGTTGACGGCCGTGGCGAAGAAGAAGTCGAAAGGATTTTCGCTCGGGATGGGGCAGCGGCTGGGAATCGCCGCCGCGCTGCTCGGGGATCCGGAGATCCTCATGTTCGACGAACCCGTCAATGGTCTGGACCCTGAGGGAATTCTCTGGATCCGCAATCTCATGAAGGGCCTGGCATCGGAAGGACGGACGATCTTCGTCTCGTCCCACTTGATGAGCGAAATGGCGCTGACCGCCGACCATTTGGTGGTGATCGGACAAGGGAAGCTCCTCGCCGACTTGTCGATGGCCGATTTCATCCAGCAGAACTCGCGGAGTTTCGTCCGACTGCGCTCGCCGCAGCAGGAACGACTCAAGGACGTCCTGCACGAGGCCGGGATCACCGCCATCAGCGTGCCGGCCACCGGCGCGCTGGAGATCGACGGTGTGGAGTCGGAGCGGCTCGGCGAGCTGGCCGCCCAGCACCAGATCGTGCTGCACGAACTCAGCCCGCAACGGGCTTCACTGGAGGAAGCGTTCATGCGCATGACGGCGGACTCCGTCGAGTACCACGCCCACGCGCCGGGCGTGTCCGGCCCGCCGGCCGGCCCCACGCCGGGTCCGGTGGACGCCGCCGCCTGGGGCGCCGGTTTCGACGCGACGCGCAAGGGCGGCGAGTGATCATGGCCTTCTCCGCAGTCCTCCGCTCCGAGTGGACCAAGATCCGCACGGTCGCCTCCACCACGTGGACCCTGGCTTCCGCGCTCGTCGTCACCGTCGGCATCAGCGCCGCGCTGTGCGCGCTGTTCAACTCCACCTTCGACGACATGCCGAAGGAACAGCAGATCACCTTCGACCCCACCCTCGCGAGCTTCGCGGGCATGACCCTCGGGCAGCTCGCGATGATCGTCTTCGGTGTCCTGGTGGTCGGCAGCGAGTACAACTCGGGCATGATCCGCACCTCGCTGGCCGCCGTGCCGGGCCGGGCGGGCTTCCTCTTCGGCAAGCTCACCGTCGCGACGGCGCTCGCGCTCGTCGTGGGTCTGCTGACCAGCTTCATCTCGTTCTTCCTGGGCCAGGCGGTCCTGGGCGACCGCAGCATCGGGATCGGCGAGGACAACGTCCTGCGGGCGGTGATCGGCGCCGGCCTCTACATGGCGCTGATCTCGCTGTTCTCGATGGGCGTGACCGCCATGCTGCGCAGCCAGATGCTGGCGCTCGGCATCCTGATGCCGTTCTTCTTCCTGGTCTCGACCATCCTCGGAGCCGTCGAGACGACCCGGAAGGTGGCGCAGTACTTCCCGGACCAGGCGGGCTCCAAGATCATGCAGGTGGTGCCCGGCGCGATGGACAGCGGCGAAACGCCGTACGGACCGTGGGGCGGCCTCGGGATCATGGTGCTGTGGACCCTCGCCGCCGTACTCGGGGGCTACATCGTCCTGAAGAAGCGCGACGCGTGACCTAGGCGTACCCGGGGCGTCCGTCGCAGGACGGACGCCCCGGGTACTACGGGACATCCCGGAGCCGGATCTCAGGGGGAGCTCAGGGATTCGGTCCGGGTGGGAACCGACGTAGGCTCGATACCCTCTTAAAGCTCATACGGACGAGAGCCTTCCGGGCCTGGCAAGGGGCAGCACGATGATCGAGGCAGTCGGCCTGACCAAGCGCTTCGGCGCGAAGACCGCCGTCGAGCAGCTGTCGTTCCAGGTCAGGCCGGGTCACGTCACCGGTTTCCTGGGGCCCAACGGCTCCGGCAAATCCACCACCATGCGCATGATCCTCGGCCTGGACCGGCCCACGGCCGGTCACGTCACGATCAACGGCTCCC
This sequence comes from Streptomyces sp. Isolate_45, assembly GCF_024721315.2. Lineage (GTDB taxonomy): Bacteria > Actinomycetota > Actinomycetes > Streptomycetales > Streptomycetaceae > Streptomyces. The sequence continues at coordinate 5,257 of NZ_JANFAK020000142.1, read as the reverse complement.
CCTTCCGGGAGCTGCCCAACGCCCAGCGGCACGTCGGCGCCCTCCTCGACGCCAAGGCCATGCACGGCGGCCGCAAGGCCCGCACCCACCTGCTGTCCATCGCCCAGCTCTCCGGGATCCCCGAGAAGCGGGTGGACGAGGTACTGGGCGTCGTCGGCCTCCAGGACGCCGCACGGCAGCGCACCAAGGGCTTCTCCCTCGGCATGGGCCAGCGCCTCGGCATCGCGACCGCCCTGCTCGGGGACCCCCAGGTGCTCCTCTTCGACGAGCCGGTCAACGGACTCGACCCCGAGGGCATCCTCTGGGTCCGCAACCTGATGCGGAAGCTCGCGGCCGAGGGCCGCACCGTCTTCGTCTCCTCGCACCTCATGAGCGAGATGGCGCTGACCGCCGACCACCTGATCGTCATCGGCCGGGGCCGGCTGCTCGCCGACATGAGCGCCCAGGACTTCATCACGCACAACTCGGCCGGATTCGCGCGGGTCCGGCCCGCCGCCGACCGGCCCGACGGCCGGGCCGCCCTCGGCACGGCGCTCGTCAAGGCGGGCGGCCGCGTCCTCCAGGAGACGGACGGGGCCCTGCGGGTCACCGGACTGGAACTCCCCCGCATCAGCGACGTCGCCCACGAGGCCGGGGTGCGGCTGTGGGAGCTGTCCCCGCACCGGGCCTCGCTGGAGGAGGCCTACATGCGGATGACGCAGTCCTCCCTGGAGTACACCTCCACCGAGGACCCCCGCGCCGAGCTGTGGGAGCCCGAACCGCTGACCGTTCCCGACTGGGAGGAGGAGGCAGCCGCCACCGAGGTCCCGACGGAGACCGCCGCGAGCTTCTTCGCTCCCCCGCCCCCCACGGCGGGCGGACAGCCCTTCCTGATGCCCGGCAGCGCCGCCGACCTCGCCCCCGCCGTACGACAGGGCGACACGGCCCGGACGCCCGAGACGGCCCAGAGCACCTCCGAGGACCACAGATGACCGGCCGCCCCGCCCCGAACACGACCTACACCTCGCCGATGCCCACCCCGCGGCCGCACCTGGGCCACGCGCTGGCCTCGGAGTGGACGAAGCTGACCTCGGTGCGCTCCACCCTGTGGACGCTCGGCTCGCTGGTGGCCCTGGTCGTCGGCGTGGGCCTGCTGGCCATCGTCCAGACCCGGGGCGCGGACTACATGAAGACGCCCTACACGGGGCCGGCCCTCTTCGGCCTCATGGTCGGGCAGGTCGCCGTGATCGTCCTCGGCGTGCTGACGATCTGCTCCGAGTACAGCACCGGACTGATCCGCACCACCTTCACGGCGGCCCCCGAGCGGACGCGGGTGCTCACCGCCAAGTACCTCGTCTTCGGGGCCGTCTCCTTCGCCGTCATCGTCGGCTCAGTAGCAGTCGTCGGCCTGTCCGCCGCCCTGGTGCACAAGGCTTCGCCCGACGGGTCCCGGTGGGTCTCGGCGTGGGCGGGCGCGCTGGGCGGCTGCTTCTACGTCACCCTGCTCGGGGTCCTCGCCCTGGCCGTCGGCGCGCTCGTACGGCATTCCGCGGGGGGCATCGCCGTGATGCTGGGCGTGGTGACCCTGCCGCCCGTCCTCGGCTCCATCCTGACCGCCTGGCCCTCGACGGCGGGGATCGGGGCGGCCGTCCTGCGGTACAACGCCCCGCTCGCGCTGGTCCAGTTCTTCGGGCTCCAGGACGAGGCGACGATAGAGGGAACAACGGTCCCCGGGAACGGGGCCCAACTCCTGTTGCTCCTCACCGTGACGGGGGCCGCGGTCGCCGCCTCGTACGTCGTGGTGCGGCGCCGGGACGTCTGAGGCCGCGCCGGCCCGGTCAGTACTTGGGCGCGTTCCGGGACCGCTGCACCTTCGTGGTGCGGCGGTCCTTCGCGTTCCAGCAGGCCTTGTGCCAGTGCCGCCGATCGTCCACGCCGCCGTACTCGGGCCAGGCCACGAGGTGCGGGGTGCCCGAGGGGATCTCCTGGTCACAGCCGGGGCAGCGGTAGCGCTTGCCCGCCGCGGCGGCGCCCGCCACGTGCCGGACCTTCCACTCCTCGCCCTGGTACTCCTCGGTCCGCTCCAGCCCGAACCGGTCGAGGCCGGTTCCGGGTCGCTCGTCCGGGGTCTCGCCGCCCCTGGGGCGGTTGTGGCGCGGTGACACGTATACCTCACGAAAGGGCGGCGGGCAGTGACTTTCTCCCAGACTACGCGCAGCGAGCCGGGGTACCCGCAGGGTGGCCGGAGAAGGCCGGAGACGGCCGGACCACGTCGACGGACCGGCCCGACAATCTCAATAACTTTCCGGTGAGGCCGTGCCTTTGGCACGTGTCAGACGTTGTTGCCATCAGACGTTGATGCCATCAGCGGGTCGGTCCGCCTGGGGGAGGCCGCGTCAGCCGCGAGGAGGATAAGGGCGATGCGCGTAGGAGCGTTTGTACTGGCGGCCCAGTTTCCGGGCCAGGGACAGGGGGAGGCGCTGCACCGGGCGGTGCGGACCGCCGAGGTCGCCGAGGAGGCCGGGCTGGACTCGGTCTGGCTGGCCGAGCACCACTTCGTGCCGTACGGGGTCTGCCCGTCGGCGGTGACCCTGGCGGCACTGCTGCTGGGACGGACCCGGCGGCTGCGGGTCGGGACCGCGGTGAGCGTGCTGCCGAGCACGCACCCGGTGGCCCTCGGGGAACAGGCGGCCCTGCTGCACGTCACCTCGGGAGGCCGGTTCACCCTCGGGGTGGGCCGGGGCGGCCCGTGGGTGGACCTGGAGGTGTTCGGGGGCGGCCTGGCGGCGTACGAGAGCGGCTTCCGCGAGGACCTCGACCTGTTGCGGCGCTGGCTGACCGAGCCGCGCGTGGGGGCGGCCGGCGACCGGCACTCCTTCCGCGAGGTGGCCGTCGTACCGCGGCCGGACGAGGCGCTGGACGGCGACGGGAGTGGGCCTGAAGTGATCGTCGCCTGCACCTCCCCGGCGTCGGTGCGCACCGCCGCGGAGCGCGGACTGCCGATGCTGCTGGGCATGCACTGCGGCGACGAGGACAAGGCCGCGATGGTCGCGATGTGGCGCCGCACCGCACTGGCGGCCGGGCACGCGCCCGACGCCGTACGGGCGGCCGGACACGTCTCGGCGGGCGTCTGCCAGCTGGCGGACCGGACGGCGGACGCCCGCGAGACCCTGGTCAAGGCGATGCCCGGATGGTTCCGTCAGGGCCTGGACGCGCACGTCACGGTCGACGGCCGCGAGCGCGCGATGCGCGATCCCGTCGCCTACACGGAACTGCTGTGCGCCCTGCATCCGGTCGGCACCCCGAGGTTGGCGGCGGACCGGCTCGCGGCGACCTCGGAACGCACCGGGATCACGCGCTTCGCCCTGCTGACGGAAGGCTCCGGAGACCTAGCCGCGACCGAGGAGAACGTACGACGCCTCGGCGCCGAGGTGCTGCCGCGCCTGGAGGCGGTCGGGACCTGAGGCCCGGTGGACCGGGCCTGGGCTGCCGCTCCGGTGTCAGTCGCACCTCCCGCGACACGGAGCGGCAGCGAAGTACCGGTCCTGCTAGCAGTCCCGCATCTCCGGCGACTGGTTGAGCAGCTGGCCACGGATCGAGGTGAACCGGGCGTGCCTCTCATCCGACGAGGAATCCAGCGGGAAGACCGCCACACGGTGGCAGTTCTGGAATGCCAGGCGCACCCCGAAGTGCCGTTGAAGCGCACCACGTATCGCGTCACTCGCGAGCGCGCGCAGCAGCTGCCCGCGCGCCTGCTCGTCCGGCGGCGGCGTCTGGTTGTCGGCGAACTCTCCGCCCTCAACCTCCAGCTGGGCCGTCAACGAGCTGATCATCTCCCATGCGTAGGGCAGGGAGGTCCGGACGCAGTCGACGAAGGCTGCTTCGTCGACCTCGCCTCGCTCGGCCTGTTCGAGTAGGGCCGGTGAGACGTCGAGCGACATGGGTTCTCCTCTCGTGACCCCGGCCGTTGGGTTGCCGGAGCCTTACGGGCAGGGAAGGAGATCGCGACGCAGCGTGCACGCTCGACGACCTCCCGCTCACCACGGTAGGCGCCCACCGGGTACCGCACCAGGAGAATGCGCATACAACGCGCCATCGGCGAACGGGGCTTTCAGGGGCGAATCGCGTGGAGGCGCATCCGTCGAGTAGCGTTGCCGACCATGCGTCTCGTCATTGCCCGCTGCTCCGTCGACTACGCGGGCCGGCTCACCGCCCATCTGCCCTCGGCACCCCGTCTGATCCTCGTGAAGGCCGACGGCAGTGTCTCGATCCACGCGGACGACCGGGCGTACAAACCGCTCAACTGGATGTCGCCCCCGTGCACCCTCAAGGAGGGGAGCGGTGACGACGCGGGCGTCTGGACCGTCGTCAACAAGGCGGGCGAGAAGCTCATCATCACCATGGAGGAAGTCCTCCACGACTCCTCCCACGAGCTGGGCACCGACCCCGGGCTCATCAAGGACGGCGTCGAGGCGCACCTCCAGGAGCTGCTCGCCGACCGGATCGACACGCTGGGCGAGGGTTACACGCTGATCCGGCGCGAGTACATGACGGCCATCGGCCCCGTCGACATCCTGTGCCGGGACGCCTCCGGCGCGACGGTCGCGGTGGAGATCAAGCGACGTGGGGAGATCGACGGCGTCGAACAGCTCACCCGCTACCTGGAACTGCTGAACCGCGACCCGCATCTGGCCCCGGTCCGTGGCGTGTTCGCGGCGCAGGAGATCAAGCCGCAGGCGCGCGTGCTCGCGAACGACCGCGGCATGGCCTGCGTGGTGCTCGACTACAACGCCATGCGCGGCATCGAGGACGACAAGCTCCGCCTTTTCTGACCTCCCTGTTTTTGACGCGCGGCCGTACGTCGGACACGGCGAAGGCCCCCGGGACGATTCCCGGGGGCCTTCGCCGTGTCCTGGGCCGGGCGCTACGCCGTGGTGGCCGTCGGGGAGCCCTCGACGGCCGAGGCGCTGACGCTCGCGGGAGTCGTCGCCGGGGTCGTGGCGGTCGCGGGCGGCGTCTCGGGGGGCGTCGGGGTGACGGTGGGCGTCGGGGTGCCCGGGTCGGGCTCCGGGTCCGTGGGCGTGGTTGTCGGGGTGGGCGTCGTCGGCTTCCCCGGGGGCCGCGGTGTGACCGCCGGGACGCCGGGGCGCCGCGGCGGGGTCGCGCGGGGTGTCGGGCCGC
>NZ_JANFAK020000141.1 GCF_024721315.2 Streptomyces sp. Isolate_45 | reverse complement strand
GGGGCATCGACCCGGGTGGGCGGTCGTCGGCCTCGCGGCCGAACCCCGCCCGCGCCGCGCCCCCCCCCCCCCCCCCCGGGCCCGCCTCCGCCCCGGGTTCGGCGCCCGGGGCGGACGCGGCACCCGGGACCTCGGCGGAGCCGGGCGTCGGGGCGGGGCCTTCGGTCGGCGCGTCGGGGCGCCCCGCTCCCGTGGCCGAACCGTCGGCGTCCGACGCGGCGGGCGGGTCCGGGGTCCCGGTCGTGCCGAGGTCGGGGGCCGCGCCCTCGGCGGCTGCCGGACTCGGGGTCGTGGCGGCGGTGGCGGCGAGGCGCAGGGCCGTCAGGAGGGGGGCCACGGCCGGTTCGTGGCGCAGCGCGGTGGCGGAGGCGTCCGTTTCGGCCGGGACGCCCGCCGTGACGAGGGCGCGGCGCATCGCCGGGAGGGTGCGGCCGCCGGCGCGGACGAGGACGGCCATGTCCTGCCAGGGCACCCCGTCCTCCAGGTGGGCGCGGCGCAGGACGTCGGCGATGTTGTCGAGCTCGGACCCTGCCGTCGGGTACGTGTACACCTCGACGCTGCCGCCCTCGCGCGCCGGCCGGAGCGCCCGGTGGGCCTTGACGGCCGCCGACGGCAGGCGGGGTACGGGCATGCGGGTGGTCAGCAGCCGGGTGGCGGCGAGCAGCGCGGAGCCGGAGCGGCGGCCGACGGTGAGGGCCCGTACGGCCGCGCCGGGGAAGGCGGACTCGAAGTCCAGGACGTTGTTGATGTCGGCGCCGCGGAAGGCGTAGATCGACTGGTCGGGGTCGCCGAAGGCGACGAGCGTGCCCCCGGGGCCGTTCAGGGCGCGCAGCAGCCTCAGCTGGGAGGCGTCGGTGTCCTGGTACTCGTCGACGAGGATCACGTCGTACGCGGAGGCGAGGGCCGGGGTGCCCTCGGCGAGCAGGACGGCCCGGTGGAGGAGTTCCGCGTAGTCGAGGGCGCCCTGGAGGTCGAGGACGTCGAGGTACTCGGAGAGGAAGGCGGCGGCGGCCTTCCAGTCGGGGCGTCCGAGCCGGGTGGCGAACGAGTCGAGCGCGGCGGGGCCGAGGCCGAGCTCGCGGGCGCGGGCCAGCACGGCACGGACCTCGTCGGCGAAGCCTCGGGTGGTGAGCGCGGCCCGCAGGTCGTCGGGCCAGCGGATGGAGCGCAGCCGGCGCTGGCCCTCCAGCAGGGTGCGGACCATGACGTCCTGCTCGGGGCCGGACAGCAGCCGCAGCGGGTCGGCGAAGAGTTCGTGGTCCTGGTGGGCGCGGACGAGGCCGTAGCAGAACGAGTGGAAGGTGGTGGCCTGCGGGGCCCGGGCGCCGCCGAGGCGCAGGGCGGCCCGGTCGCGCAGTTCCACGGCGGCCTTGCGGCTGAAGGTGAGGATCAGGATGCGGGCGGGGTCGGTCCCGGCCTCGACGCGGGCGGCGGCGGCCTCGACGAGGGTGGTGGTCTTGCCGGTGCCCGGTCCGGCCAGGACCAGGAGCGGTCCGCCGGTGTGATCAACCACCGCGCGCTGGGCTGCGTCCAGCACAGGGGGAGCCACCTGTTCCGGCCCGGTGCGCACCAGGCGGTACGCGTCGGCAGCCCGCGTACGCCGCTCTGAGCGGCCGGAGGAAGAGGTGATCACGTGAGGTGCCGGTCCTGGTGGGTCTGCGGTTGCTGCGGTGGTGACGGCGGCGGCGGGGACTGCGGTGGCCGCACCCGTCGCGTGAGCCGAAGGGGCCACGCTACGCCAATCGCGCCGGCTGCCGCAGTCCCTCGTCGGGGGGTGGGACGTCGCCCCGGAGGCCTCCGGTGTCGTCCCCCGTACGGGCCTTCGAGCGCCCGCCGCCACTGCGCATGGCCGAAGCTGTCAGGTGTGAGCCTCGTCGCCTCCGTCCCGCTCGTCACTCCCGTCCCATCGGGCCCGCCGCATGTCCAGTCGCGGTTCGCCGGAGGCTGTCTCGCGCAGCGGGGTGCCCTCGGCGCGGTAGTGCTCCAGGGCCCGCGCCTCGCTGCCGGGCAGGGGGCGGCCGTCGGCCCGTACGACCCGCCACCAGGGGACGGCTCCTCCGTACAGGGCCATGACGCGCCCGACTTGGCGGGGTCCGCCCTCGTCGATCCACTCCGCGACGTCCCCGTACGTCATCACCCGGCCGGGCGGAATCCGCTCGGCCGCTTCCAGCACCCGCTCCGCGTGGGCGGGCAGCTCTTCGCTCATCCGACCCATGCTGCCCGATGCCACCGACATCCGGACGGAAGCTTCGGTTCCATACCGGCGCGCACCCTGCTGCCCCGGCCGACCGTCGGTCCGTGCCACCATCTTCCGGGCGGTGACTGGTGATACGTGATCAAGAAGAGACGGATGTGACGGCGAAGGAGCAGGGTGTGAGCCCTCCGGACGGCAGTACGCCGGGCGCGGGCCGGGGCGGCCGCAAGGGCCGCGGCAAGGGCCGTCGTCGGGGCGGCCGCGCCGGTGACGGCGGGGAAGCGGGCAGACGCCCCGGCCCCGGTCCGGACGCCGGTCCGGACGCCGCCGCCCTCGCCGGGGCACGCCCCGACGCGCTCCCCGACACCCCTCCGGGCGCGGGCACCGGAACGGTTCCCGACGCGGGGACCGACGCCAGGACCGGCGCGGGAACCGGCGCCGCCGCGGCGGGCCCCGCCGATGCCGCACACCCCGAGGCCCGCCCCGACGACACCCGGTCCGACGACGCGCACCCCGACGACCCGCCCGGTCACAAGCCCACGGCCGCCGACCGCGTCGAGGTGGACGAGCCGTTGCTCGCCGCCCGCGTGCACCGGCCCTCCGACCTCGTACGCCTCCTCGCCGGCGTCCTCGGCATCGCCGTCGTCCTCGCCATCGCCGCCTTCGCCCACGCCACCACCGCGGGCCTGGAGCAGGACATCACCAAGGGCACCGGTCAGGCGCCCGACCTGTTGATCAAGGTCGCGGGCCTGGTGTCCTCGATCGCCGTGCTGCTGGTCCCGGTGGCGTTCGCCATCGAGCGGCTGATCAAACGCGACGGACTGCGCATCGCCGACGGAGTCCTCGCCGCGGTCCTCGCGCACGGCGTCACCCTCGCCACGGACCTGTGGGTCTCCCAGGCGGCCTCCGCCACCGTCCAGGACGCCCTCACCCGGCCCACCGGGGTCGCCGGGGCCCTCACCGATCCGGTGCACGGCTACCTCGCACCCGTGATCGCGTACATGACGGCCGTCGGGATGACCCGGCGGCCGCGCTGGCGGGTCGCCCTGTGGGTGGTGCTGCTGCTGGACGCCTTCGCGATGCTGGTCAGCGGCTACACCACCCCCTTCTCGATCATCCTGACGGTGCTGATCGGCTGGAGCGTCGCGTACGGCACCCTGTACGCGGTCGGCTCGCCGAACGTGCGGCCGACCGGGCAGAACCTCCTCGCCGGACTGCGTCGGGTCGGCTTCCAGCCGGTCAGCGCGATGCGCGCGGAGGCCCCCGACGGGGACGGCGCCGAGGTCGGCGACCGGGGGCGGCGCTACCACGTCACCCTGGAGGACGGGCCCGCGCTGGACGTCACCGTCGTCGACCGGGAGCAGCAGGCGCAGGGCTTCTTCTACCGGGTGTGGCGGCGGCTGACCCTGCGCGGGATCACCACGCGGCGCAGCATCCAGTCGCTGCGCCAGGCCCTGGAGCAGGAGGCCCTGCTCGCCTACGCGGCCATCGCGGCCGGGGCGAACGCGCAGAAGCTGATCGCGACCTCCGAGCTGGGGCCGGACGCCGTGATGCTCGTCTACGAGCACCTGGGCGGGCGGAGCCTGGACGCGCTGCCCGACGAGGAGATCACCGACGAACTGTCCCGCAACGCGTGGGAGCAGGTACGGGCCCTCCAGTCGCGGCGCATCGCGCACCGGCGGCTCACGGGGGACGCGTTGGTGGTGGATCGTTCCGGCAAGGTCATCCTCACGGACCTCCGCGGCGGCGAGATCGCGGCCGGTGACCTGGTGCTGCGCATGGACATCGCGCAGCTGCTGACGACGCTGGGCCTGCGGGTCGGCCCGGAGCGGTCGGTGGCCTCGGCGGTCTCGGTGCTCGGGCCCGACGCGGTGGCGGACTGCCTGCCGCTGCTCCAGCCGATCGCGCTGAGCCGCTCCACCCGCTCGACGCTGCGCAGGCTCGCGCGGGAACGGGCGGCCCGGGAGCGGGAGGCCGTACTGGAGTCCTCGCGGGTCGCGAAGGCGGAGCGCGAGGCGGGAGCGGAGCAGGCCGCGGCGTCGACCAGCCCGGCCGCCGAGCGCAAGGCCGAGAAGCGGGCGCTGGACGACGCCATGGAAGAGGCGCGGGAGGAGGACCTCCTCAGCCAGATCCGCCGGCAGGTGCTGCTCATCCGCCCGCAGGCGCCGGTGGAGCCGGCCCGGCTGGAGCGGATCCGGCCGCGCACGCTGGTGTCCTTCATCGCGGCCGCGTTCGCGGCGTACTTCCTGCTGTCGCAGATCGCCGACCTGCAACTCGGCAGCATCATCGCGAACGCCCAGTGGGGTTGGGTCGGGGCGGCGCTGGCGTTCTCGGCGATCAGCTACTTCGCCGCCGCGATGAGCCTGCTGGGCTTCGTCCCGGAGCGGGTGCCCTTCCTGCGGACGGTGGTCGCGCAGGTGGCGGGCTCCTTCGTGAAGCTGGTGGCGCCGGCCGCGATCGGCGGTGTCGCGCTGAACACCCGCTTCCTCCAGCGGGCCGGAATCCGGCCGGGGCTGGCGGTGGCGAGCGTCGGCGCCTCGCAGTTGTTCGGACTGGCCAGCCACGTCCTGCTGCTGCTGGCGTTCGGCTACCTGACGGGCACCGAGAAGACGCCGGAGATGACGCCGTCCCGGGCGGTCATCGCGGGTCTGCTGACGGTGGCGGTGCTGGTGCTGGTGGTGACGGCGGTCCCGTTCCTGCGGAAGTTCGTCGTGACCCGGGTACGGGCCCTGTTCGCGGGTGTCGTCCCGCGCATGCTCGACATCCTCCAGCGGCCGCAGAAGCTCCTGACCGGCATCGGCGGCATGCTGCTGCTGACCGGCTGCTTCGTCCTGTGCCTGGACGCCTCGATCCGCGCGGTCGGGGGCGGGGAGGACATCAGCTACGCGAGCATCGCGGTGGTCTTCCTCGCCGGCAACGCCCTGGGCTCGGCGGCGCCGACCCCGGGCGGCATCGGCGCCGTGGAGGCCGCGCTCGTGGTCGGCCTGGTCGCGGCCGGCCTGGACCGGGACATCGCCATCTCGGCGGTCCTCCTGTTCCGCACGATGACCTTCTGGCTGCCGGTCCTGCCGGGCTGGATCTCGTTCAACTTCCTGACCCGCAAGGAAGCGATCTAGTGCTGTGGCCGCGAACCGGTGGACCTTCCCGGTCACAGCACTAAGAAGGCGACCGGGGGAAACGATCCGGGAACCCCCGACCGGCGAGGACCGGACAGCCGCCGGGCGCCGGGGCGCGATGCCCGGGACCACCCGTCAGAACGCCGTGAGCAGTGTGGTCAGGAGGGCGGCCGAGAGGGCTAGTTCCACCGCGCCGACCACCGGGGGCCTCAGGCCCCGGCCCGGGAGGGCGGCCGCGCGGACGAGGCAGGTCGTGAAGAGCGGGGCCAGGCACGGGGAGAGGGCGCTCGCCACGGCCAGGGCCACCGCGTGGTGGGCGATCGAGCCGCGCCGGTGGGCCGGGGAGCGGCGCTCGCGGATCATCGTCTTCACGTAGGGCACGGTTCCCGCGAAGTAGAGCAGGCAGGCCAGGGCCGGGCGCCAGGTGGCCGCCGGGTCCGCGCCGCCGAGGCGGGCCGCGACCAACAGCATGCCGCAGGCCGGGACCACCGCGACGAGGCCGTTGACCAGGGCCCGTTCCCGGCCCCGCACCGCGTACCGGGTGTTCACCGCGACGAAGGGCGCCGCCGCCGCGCCCGCGATCAGCAGCCAGGGGTTCAGGAGCACCAGGGGTAGGCCCGCCGTCGCGGCGGCGGCGCCGAGGACCACGGCCGGCCGGCCGTGGCGGGCGGCCGAGCGCAGGCCGCGCGCCCGCAGCCGCAGCCACTGCTGGGCGTGGAAGACGGCGGCGTACCCGAGCAGCCAGGCGGCGAGCAGCAGGACGTGTTCCGGGCCGGGGTGGGGCGCGAGGAAGGTGCCCGCGAGGAAGGGCACGGCCAGCATCGCCCACGCCCCGTGCTGGTCGGGGATCCAGCGGTACCCGTCGGCCGCCACCGTCCGTCCCTCCTCCTGTCGTCGTGCTCCGCGCGGTGAGCCCGCGGCGCGATTCGCCCACGAGCCCGCGCAGTTGGGGTCCCCTCCAGGGTGGACCCGCTCGGCCCGCGAAAGTGTGGAAGGAGGTCACGGGTGGACGGGACCTTTGTCACCGGGTTCGGGTGCGCGGCGGGCGTAGCGTCGATTCGGGGTCCGTTCCGTCCCGTTTCCCGCCCTGGAGGGTCGTTGTGCACGAGCATCAGAAGAGCCAGGGGCGTCCGGAGGACCAGGCGCGGCCGAACGCCGTCGAGTCGCTCATCAGGGCGGGCAGCTTCTTCACCCGCGCCGAGGTGTCCGACGACCTGCGTACGGTGCACCGGACGGGCGGCCGCGCCGCCGAGGCCTTCTACCGGGACCGGTGGAGCCACGACAAGGTCGTGCACTCCACGCACGGGGTGAACTGCACGGGTTCCTGCCGCTGGAAGGTGTTCGTCAAGGACGGGATCATCACCTGGGAGACCCAGGCCACCGACTACCCGTCCGTCGGCCCGGACCGTCCCGAGTACGAGCCGCGCGGCTGCCCGCGCGGTGCCTCGTTCTCCTGGTACTCCTACTCCCCCACCCGGGTCCGCCACCCGCTCGTGCGCGGCACGCTGCTGGAGATGTACCGCGAGGCCAGGGCGCGCCTGGGCGACCCGGTCGAGGCGTGGGCCGACATCCAGGGCGATCCGGAGCGGCGGCGGGCGTACCAGCGGGCGCGCGGCAAGGGCGGTCTGGTGCGCGCAAGCTGGGAGGAGGCGACCGAGATCATCGCCGCCGCGCACGTGCACACCATCGCGGAGCACGGTCCGGACCGGGTCGCGGGGTTCTCGCCGATCCCCGCGATGTCGATGGCCTCGCACGCGGCGGGGGCCCGCTTCCACTCGCTCATCGGCGCCCCGATGTTGAGCTTCTACGACTGGTACGCGGACCTCCCGGTGGCCTCGCCGCAGGTGTTCGGCGACCAGACGGACGTGCCCGAGTCGGGCGACTGGTGGGACGCGGCGTACCTGATGATGTGGGGCTCGAACGTCCCGGTGACGCGTACTCCGGACGCGCACTGGATGACGGAGGCCCGCTACCGGGGCCAGAAGGTCGTCACCGTCTCGCCGGACTTCGCGGACAACACGAAGTTCGCCGACGAGTGGATGCACCCGCATCCCGGTACGGACGGGGCGTTGGCCCTGGCGATGGGCCACGTCGTCCTCAAGGAGTTCTTCGTGGAGAAGGAGACCCCCTTCTTCACGGACTACGTCCGCCGGTACACGGACCTGCCGTTCCTCGTCTCGCTGACGGAGACCGAACGGGGTCTGGTGCCGGGCAAGTTCGTCACGGCCGCCGACCTGGGGCAGGACACCGAGAACGCCGAGTGGAAGACCGTCCTCGTCGACGACGTCACGGGTGAGCCCGTCGTGCCGAACGGCACGCTCGGTCACCGTTGGGGGAAGAACGAGACGCCCGAGTGGAACCTGGACCTCGGGGACACCGTGCCCCGGCTGTCCCTCCTCGGGGAGGGCGCGAGCGCCGAGATCGTCCTGCCGCGCTTCGAGGACGACGAGCGGGGCGCCGCCGTCCGGCGCGGGGTGCCCGTGCGGCGGCTCGGGGGCCGCCTCGTCACCACGGTCTTCGACCTGATGCTGGCGCAGTACGGGGTCGGCCGTCCGGGTCTGCCCGGCGAGTGGCCCACCGGGTACGAGGACGCCTCGCAGCCCGGCACCCCCGGTTGGCAGGAGTCGCTGACGTCGGTGCCGGCCGCCCAGGCGGCCCGTGTGGCACGGGAGTTCGCGGAGACGGCCGAACGGTCCGGGGGCCGTTGCATGATCCTGATGGGCGCCGGCACCAACCACTGGTTCCACTCCGAGACCATCTACCGCTCCTTCCTGGCCCTGCTCACCCTCACCGGTTGCCAGGGCCGCAACGGGGGCGGCTGGGGGCACTACGTCGGGCAGGAGAAGTGCCGTCCGGTCACCGGCTGGGCCACCCTCGCGGCGGCCTCCGACTGGTCGCGGCCGCCGCGCCAGATGATCGGCGCGGCCTGGTTCTACCTGCACACCGACCAGTGGCGCTACGACACCCTGCCCGCCGAGGCGTTGGCCTCCCCGCTCGCGTCGGGCGCCTTCGCGGGGATGAGCGGCGCGGACTGCCTGGCCGCGAGCGCCCGGATGGGCTGGATGCCGTCGTACCCGACCTTCGACCGCAACCCGCTGGAGCTGGCGGAGGCCGAGGACCCGGTTGCCGAAACGGTTCGCCGGCTGCAGGACGGCACGCTGGGCTTCGCCGGCGAGGACCCGGACGCCCCGCGCAACTGGCCGCGCGTGCTGAACGTGTGGCGGGCCAACCTCCTCGGCTCCAGCTCCAAGGGCAACGAGTACTTCCTCAAGCACCTGCTGGGCACCCACTCCAACCTCCCCGACGACGGCCCGCGGTGCGAGCCGAGGGACGTCACGTACCGGGAGGAGGACGTGGAGGGGAAGCTGGACCTGCTGATGTCCATGGACTTCCGGATGACGTCCACGACGCTGCTCTCCGACGTCGTCCTCCCGGCGGCCACCTGGTACGAGAAGCACGACCTGTCCTCGACGGACATGCACCCCTTCCTGCACGCGTTCACCCCGGCCGTGGACCCGCCCTGGCAGGCCCGCTCCGACTACGACGCCTTCCTCGCGATCGCCCGCCGCTTCGGCGAGTTGGCCGGTCCCCGGCTCGGCGTCCGCAAGGACCTCGTCGCGACCGCCCTGCAACACGACACGGCGGGCGGCGAGATGGCCCAGCCCGGCGGGGTGGCCCTGGACTGGTCGAAGGGCGACTGCCCGCCCGTGCCCGGTCGGACCATGTACAACCTGACGGTCGTCGAGCGGGACTACGGGGCGGTCGGCGAGAAGTTCGCCGCGCTCGGCCCGCTCGCGGAACGGCTCGGCGTGACGACGAAGGCCATCACCTACGACGTCGCCGAGGAGGTCGCCTACCTCGGCGAGAAGAACGGACTGGTCAGGGGTGGTGTCGCGGACGGCCGGCCGCGTCTGGACACGGCCCGGCGGGCCTGCGAGGCGATCCTCTCCCTGTCCGGCACCTCCAACGGACGGCTGGCGACCCAGGGGTTCGAGACGCTGGAGAAGCAGGTCGGCACGCGCATGGCGCACCTGGCCGCCGAGGCCGAGGGCAAGCGGATCACCTTCGCGGACACGCAGGCCCGTCCCGTCCCGGTGATCACCTCGCCCGAGTGGTCGGGCTCCGAGGCGGGTGGGCGCCGCTACACGGCCTTCACCGTGAACACCGAACACCTCAAGCCCTGGCACACCCTCACCGGCCGCCAGCACTTCTTCCTCGACCACGACTGGCTGCACGAGGTCGGGGAGTCCCTCCCCGTCTACAAGCCGCCGCTGAACATGCACGCCCTGTACGGGGAACCCGAGCTGGGCGTCGTCGACGGGAGGACGGTCGCCGTCCGCTACCTGACCCCGCACAACAAATGGGCGATCCACAGCCAGTACCAGGACAACCTCTACATGATGACGCTCGGCCGGGGCGGCCAGACGGTGTGGATGTCCCCGCAGGACGCCGAGGCGATCGGTGTCGCGGACAACGACTGGATCGAGGCGGTCAACCGCAACGGCGTGGTCACCGCCCGCGCGATCGTCTCCCACAAGATGCCGCCCGGCACGGTCTACATGAACCACGCGCAGGAGCGGACCGTCGGCGTCCCGAGGACGGAGAGGACCGGCCGCCGCGGCGGCATCCACAACTCGCTGACCCGGGTGATGCTCAAGCCCACCCACCTGATCGGCGGCTACGCCCAGCTGACCTGGGCCTTCAACTACCTCGGCCCGACCGGGAACCAGCGCGACGAGGTGACGGTCATCCGCCGCCGCGACCAGAAGGTGGAGTACTGATCCGCATGCGCGTCATGGCACAGATCGCGATGGTCATGAACCTCGACAAGTGCATCGGCTGCCACACCTGTTCGGTCACCTGCAAGCAGGCGTGGACCAACCGGCAGGGCACCGAGTACGTCTGGTTCAACAACGTGGAGACCCTCCCCGGCCAGGGCTACCCGCGCCGCTGGGAGGACCAGGAGAAGTGGAAGGGCGGCTGGGAGCGCACCCGCTCCGGCCGGCTGCGGCTGCGGGCGGGCGGCCGCCTCGCCAAGCTGGGCAAGATCTTCGCGAACCCGGACCTGCCGGGGATCGACGACTACTACCAGCCGTGGACCTACGAGTACAAGAACCTCACCGAGGCCCCGGCCGGCGACGACATGCCCACGGCCCGCCCCGTCTCCCAGATCACCGGCGAACCCATCGACACGATCGCATGGGGTCCGAACTGGGACGACAACCTCGGCGGCGCCCCCGCGCACGCCCCGCGGGACCCGATCGTGGAGAAGATCCGCGACGAGGTGGGCGAGAAGATCCGCTTCGAGTTCGAGCAGAGCTTCATGTTCTACCTCCCGCGGATCTGCGAGCACTGCCTGAACCCGGCGTGCGTCTCCTCCTGTCCCTCGGGCGCGATGTACAAGCGCGAGGAGGACGGCATCGTCCTCGTCGACCAGGACCGCTGCCGCGGCTGGCGGATGTGCGTGACGGGCTGCCCGTACAAGAAGGTGTACTTCAACCACCACACCGGCAAGGCCGAGAAGTGCACGTTCTGCTTCCCGCGCGTCGAGGTCGGCATGCCCACCGTGTGCTCCGAGACCTGCGTGGGCCGGATGCGCTACCTCGGCGTGATGCTCTACGACGCCGACGCGGTCGCGCGGGCCGCGGCCGTCGAGGACGAGCACGACCTGTACCCCGCCCAGGTGGACTGCTTCCTGGATCCCCACGACCCGGCCGTGGCCGCGGCCGCCCGCGCGGCCGGCATCACGGACGAGTGGCTGGAGGCGGCCCGCCGGTCCCCCGTGTACGACCTGATCGCCGGCTACCAGGTCGCCCTCCCCCTCCATCCGGAGTACCGCACCATGCCGATGGTCTGGTACGTCCCCCCGCTGTCCCCCGTCGTCGAGGCGGTCGCCGCCACCGGCAGCGACGGCGAGGACGCGGGCAACCTCTTCGGGGCGATCGACGCGCTGCGCATCCCCGTCGAGTACCTGGCGGCGATCCTCACGGCGGGCGACACGTACGCCGTCGAGGCGGTGCTGCGCCGGATGGCGGCCATGCGGGCCTACATGCGGAAGATCAACCTCGGTGAGCCGAAGGACGAGTCGATCGCCGCCGCGGTCGGGCTGACCGGACACGAGATGGAGGACATGTTCCGGCTGCTGGCCATCGCCAGGATCGAGGACCGGTACGTGGTCCCCACGGCCGCCCGCCCCGAGGCCGAAGCCCTCGCCGACACCCACCCGCTCGACGCCGGCTGCCCCGTGGGCGAGGTCCCCGAACCCCGCGTGATGCTCAACCTCAGCCCCATCAGGAGGAGTGCGTGAACCCCCATGGCCTGGTACGCCTGGTCTCCGGCTGCGCCCTGCAGTACCCGGGCGACCACTTCCACGACGAGCTACCCCGGCTCCGGGCGGCCCTCGCCGGGGCACCCGCCGAACCGGCCGCGCTGCTCGGCGCGTTCCTCGACCACACCGAACGGCTGGGGCCGATCGAGCTGTGCGCCGAGTACACCGCCACGTTCGACACCCGCAACCGGCGCTGCCTCTACCTGACCTGGTGGACCGACGGCGACACCCGCCGGCGCGGTCTGTCCCTCGTCCGACTCAAGCGGATCTACCGGGACTTCGGGCTGGAGTTCGCCGGCGAGGAACTCCCCGACTTCCTGCCCGTGGCCCTGGAGTTCGCGGCGCTGCGGGAGGAGGCCGGTACCGAGCTGCTCCAGGAGCACAGGGCCGGGCTGGAGCTGCTGCGCCTCGCGCTCACCGAGTGCGGATCCCCGTACGCCCGGGTCCTTGAGGCCGTCTGCGCCACCCTGCCCGGCACCTCGCCGCGGACCCGGGCGGCGGCGAAGGCGCTGGCGAGGAACGGGCCGCCGCAGGAGCTGGTGGGCGCGGGCTCGGCCCTCGAACCGTTCGGGCCGGGCATCGACCCGCCGCAGGACCTCCCGACCGACTTCCCGGCGGTGCTCGCGGGCGGCTTCCCGTCCGGCCGGACCGCCGACCTCCCCTGGCCCACCACCGGAAGGAGGACGGCCTGATGGACCTCCTCCTGTGGGGCGTGCTGCCGTACGTCTCGATCGCCCTGCTCGTCGCGGGCACCGTCTGGCGGGCCCGGTACGACCAGTTCGGCTGGACCACCCGCTCCTCGCAGTCGCACGAGTCCCGGCTGTTGCGGATCGGCTCCCCGCTCTTCCACTTCGGCATGCTCTTCGTCGTCGTGGGCCACGTCGTGGGCCTGCTGATCCCGATGGACTGGACCGACGCCCTCGGACTGAGCGATCACGCCTACCACCTCCTCGCCGTCTCCACCGGGGCCGTCGCGGGCCTCGCGGCCGCCACCGGCATCGGGATCCTGGTGTACCGCCGGTTCACGGTCCCGGCGGTCCGCAGGGCGACCCTGCGCGGCGATCACCTGATGTACACCTTCCTGCTCGGCGCGATGATCCTCGGCCTGACCGCCACCCTCCTCAACTCGACGGGGCGGACCGGTGGTTACAACTACCGCGAGGGCGTCTCGATCTGGTTCCGCAGCCTGTTCACCCTCACCCCGGACTACGGGCTGATGGCCGGCGCGCCACTGGTCTTCAAGCTGCACGTCCTCTTCGGCCTCACCCTGTTCGCGCTGATCCCGTACTCGCGGCTGGTGCACATGTTCTCCGCGCCGCTGAAGTACCTGGCCCGGCCCTACGTGGTCTACCGGCGGCGCGATCCCGGGCAGCAGGCGAACCGTCCGCCGAGGCGGGGCTGGGAGCGGCCGTCTTGAAGCGGCCCACCATCGTGCGCCGACCCCGGCACGCGGTCGCCGAGCGTCCCTTCCTCGTCATCTGGGAGGCCACCCGGGCCTGCCCGCCGGCCTGCCCGCACTGCCGGGCCGAGGCTCTGACGGCCCGCGACCCGCGGGAGCTCGACGGGGCGGACGCCCGCCGGGTGATGGACCAGAGCGCCGCCTTCGGCCGGCCGGGCCCGCTCTTCGTGATCACCGGCGGGGACCCCTTCCAGCGCGCCGACCTCACGGACCTGATCGCGTACGGGACCTCGCTCGGGCTGCGGGTCGCCGTCTCCCCCTCCGGGACCCCGACCCTGACCCGGGAGAACCTCGAAGCCGTCCGGGACGCCGGCGCGGTGGCCCTGTCGCTGTCCCTGGACGCCTCCACCGCCGCCCGGCACGACGCCTTCCGGGGCGTCCCCGGCGTGTACGAGCGGACCCTGGAGGGTTGGCGGGCCGCCCGCGAGCTGGGCATGAAGGTGCAGGTCAACACGACGGTCTCGTGAAGGACCGCACGCCGGCCTCGATCTACCGGGAGTCGCGGCTGTTCACCGAGCTGCGCGACCCGTCGCTGCTGCGCGGCCGGTGCGGGGCCTGCGAGTACAAGGCGGTGTGCGGGGGTTCGCGGTCGCGGGCGTACGGCGCCACCGGGGACGTGCTGGCCGCGGATCCGTACTGCGCTTACGAGCCGGGCAGCTTCCCGTACCCGCGGGACGTGGCGGCCCTGACCGAAAGCACGATGCGCTGAGCCCCACCCGTCCCATATGTTTCAAAAGGGAACATATCGTCCACGGCCGCAGGAGAAGACAATGCGTTCAGTGATCGTCGTCGGTGGCGGCATCAGCGGCCTGGCGGCCGCCTGGCAACTGCGCGGCCGCGCGGACGTCACCGTGCTGGAGGGCCGGGCCAGGGTCGGCGGCAAGCTGCGCACCGGCACCATCGCCGGCATCACCGTCGACGAGGGCGCCGAATCGCTGATGGCACTGCGGCCCGAGGCCGTGGAACTGGCCGCGGCCGTAGGGCTCGGCAACGCCCTGCGCGACCCGGAGCGGTCCCCCACCACCATCTGGACCGACGGCGCCCTGCGCCCGCTGCCCGCCGGACACGTGATGGGCATACCCACCGACCCGGCCGCCCTGACCGGCACCGGACTGCTCTCCGCGGAGGGCGTCCGCCGGGCCGTGGCGGAGGAGACCCTCGCGGCCGTCCCGCTCACCGAGGACTGCACGGTCAGCGCCTACCTCGGCGCCCGCCTCGGGCAGGAGGCCGTCGACCGGCTGGTCGAGCCGCTGCTGGGCGGCGTCTACGCCGGCCGCGCGGACCGCCTCTCGCTGCGCGCGGCGATGCCCCGGATCGCGGCCCTCGCCGAACAGGGCGCCCCGCTGCTGCCCGCCCTGCGCCGGATCCGGGCCGCGGGCGCCCCCCACCCGGCCGCGGTGGCCGTCCAGGGCGTGGCCGGCGGCACGGGCCGCTTCCCGCAGGCCGTGGCGCGGGCGTGCGGCGCGCGCATCCTCACCGGTACGACGGCCCGCTCCCTGCACCGCCTGCCCGGCGGCGGCTGGCGCGTACAGGCGATGACCTCCGACGGCCCGCTGACGATGGACGCCGACGGCGTGATCCTCGCGCTCCCCGCCTTCGCCGCCGCCGAACTGCTGCGACCCCACTCCCCCCTCGCCGAGGAGGAACTGGCGGCCATCCCGCACGCCTCGACCGCCGTCGTCACCATGGCCTTCTCCCGGGCCCGGTCCCACTTCCTGCCGCAGGGCAACGGGTTCCTCGTCCCGCCCGTGGACGGCCACACCCTCAAGGCCGCCTCCTTCCTCTCCAACAAGTGGGCCTGGCTGCACGACTCGGCCCCCTCGGTGTTCGTGCTCCGCGCCTCCATCGGCCGGATCGGCGAGGAAGAGCTGCTGGACCGGCCCGACCGGCACCTGGTGCGCACCGCCATCGCCGAACTCCACCACGCGGTGGGGCCCATGGGCGAACCCCTGGCCGCCCGCGTGACCCGCTGGGACCGGGGCCTGCCGCAGTACGGCGTCGGCCACCGGGAGCGGGTGACGCGGATCCGCGAGGCCGTCGGGAAGCTCCCCGGCCTCGCGGTGTGCGGAGCGGCCTACGAGGGCGTGGGCGTCGCGGCCTGCGTGGCGACGGGCCGCAACGCCGCGAAGGAGATCCTGGCCGACGACTGACGCCGACGCCGGCAGGACGGGCCGCCGGACCCCCGAACGGCCCACGGCGCGGGCGGAGCGGCCACGCCCCCCGCAGGATGGGGAACATGCCGAGAAACGCCCTGCGGAACGCCGCTGCCGCCGCCCTCGCCGCCGCGCTGCTCACCACCGCCGCCTGTTCCGACGGGGGCGACACGAAGAAACCGGGCGCCGACGGCTCCGGCGACCCCAAGCCCCTCAAGTGGGGCGAGTGCGACGCCCCCACCGCCCTCCAGGGCGGTGGCCCGACGCCCGGCAAGGACTGGCAGTGCGCCACCCTCGACGTGCCGCTGGACTACGCGAACCCCGGGGGCGAGACGATCCCGATCGCGCTGATCCGCGCCAAGGCCCGGGACCCGAAGAACCGCATCGGCTCGCTCGTCTTCAACTTCGGCGGTCCGGGCGGCTCCGGCATCGCCACCCTCCCCGGCGCGGCCAAGGAGTTCGACGCCCTGCGCGACCGGTACGACCTGGTCAGCTTCGACCCCCGGGGCGTGGGCGACAGCGCCCCCGTCCGGTGCGAGACCGACAAGCAGTTGGACGCGTACTACGCCCAGGACTCCTCCCCGACCACCCCCGGCCAGGAGAAGGCGTACGTCGACAGCATCAAGGAGTACCAGAAGGCCTGCCGGGCGAACTCGGGCCAGGTCCTGCCGTACGTCGGCACCGAGAACGCCGCCCGCGACCTGGACCGGATCCGTCAGGCCCTCGGCGACGAGAAGCTGAACTACTTCGGCATCTCCTACGGCACCGAACTCGGCGGCGTCTACGCCCACCTCTTCCCCAAGAACGTCGGCCGGGCCGTCTTCGACGCCGTCGTGGACCCGACGCAGACCTCCGAACAGGGCTCGCTCGGCCAGGCCAAGGGATTCCAGCTGGCCCTCGGCAACTTCGCGCAGGACTGCGTGGACCGGGGCGACGCCTGCCAGCTCCAGGGCAGCACCGCCAAGGAGATCGAGGAGAACGTCATCAAGCTCCAGAAGTCACTGGCCGCCAAGCCCATCGCGGGCATCGGCGACCGGCGGCTCACGGAGAGCGCGGCGACCAACGGCATCGCGCAGGCCCTGTACTCCAAGGAGCTGTGGCCGCTGCTGGAGCAGGGCCTCGACGAGGCGGAGGGCGGCCAGGGCCAGCTGCTGATGGCACTCTCGGACTCGCTCAACGGACGTGACCAGCAAGGGCGTTACAGCAACATCATGGCCGCGAACACGGCCATCAACTGCGCCGACTCCAAGGAGCGCTACACCCTGGAGCAGACCAGGGCCAAGCTCCCGGAGTTCCGCGCGGCGTCGCCCGTCTTCGGTGACTTCCTCGGCTGGGCCATGCTGAGCTGCACCGACTGGCCCGTGGCGGGCGCCTGGGAGACCCCGGACGTCTCCGCCCCCGGCTCCGCCCCGATCCTGGTGATCGGCAACACCGGCGACCCGGCGACCCCGTACGAGGGGGCCCGCAAGATGGTGGAGCGGCTCGGTGAGGGCGTGGGAGTGGAGCTGACGTACAAGGGCGAGGGTCACGGCGCCTACAACAGCGGCGACCCCTGCGTCCAGAAGGCGGTGAACGGCTACCTGCTGGACGGGACGGTGCCGACGGCGAACTCCGTCTGCACCGCGGCCCCGGACCCGACCGGGACACCCGTCGGGCCGGACGCCTCGCAGAGCACCTGAGTCCCCCGGGCCCGGCGTCCGGGACGGGACCGCCGGGACACACGAACGGGGCCGTACCGCGCGGACGCGGTACGGCCCCGTCGGGTCGTTCTGGCGGAGCGGATCGCTCCTAGTAGATCGGCTTCTCGGGCTCGATCTGGTGGACCCAGCCGATGACGCCGCCACCGACGTGCACCGCGTCCGCGAAGCCCGCGGACTTCAGGACGGCGAGGACCTCCGCACTGCGGACACCCGTCTTGCAGTGCAGGACGATGCGCTTGTCCTGCGGCAGGTCCTGGAGGGCCGTGCCCATCAGGAACTCGCCCTTGGGGATCAGCTTCGCGCCGGGGATCGAGACGATCTCGTACTCGTTGATCTCACGGACGTCGATGATCTCGATCGGCTCGTCGTTGTCGATCCACTCCTTGAGCTGCTTGGGAGTGATCGTCGAGCCCGCGGCGGCCTCCTGGGCCTCCTCCGACACGACGCCGCAGAAGGCCTCGTAGTCGATGAGCTCCTTGACGGTGGCGTTCGGACCGCACACCGCGCAGTCGGGGTCCTTGCGGACCTTGACCTGGCGGTACTGCATCTCCAGGGCGTCGTAGATCATCAGGCGGCCGACGAGCGGCTCGCCCACGCCGGTGAGGACCTTGATGGCCTCGGTGACCTGGATGGACCCGATGGACGCGCAGAGCACGCCCAGCACGCCGCCCTCGGCGCAGCTCGGGACCATGCCCGGCGGCGGCGGCTCCGGGTACAGGCAGCGGTAGCAGGGGCCGTGCTCGGACCAGAAGACCGAGGCCTGGCCGTCGAAGCGGTAGATCGAACCCCACACGTACGGCTTGTTCAGCAGCACGCAGGCGTCGTTGACCAGGTAACGGGTGGCGAAGTTGTCCGTGCCGTCGACGATGAGGTCGTACTGGCTGAAGATCTCCATCACGTTCTCGGCTTCGAGCCGCTCTTCGTGAAGGACCACGTTGACGTAAGGGTTGATGCCCAGCACGCTGTCGCGCGCCGACGCGGCCTTGGAACGGCCGATGTCCGCCTGGCTGTGGATGATCTGGCGCTGCAGGTTCGACTCGTCGACCTCGTCGAACTCCACGATGCCCAGCGTGCCGACGCCGGCCGCGGCCAGGTACATGAGGGCGGGCGAGCCGAGGCCGCCGGCGCCCACCGCGAGCACCTTGGCGTTCTTCAGGCGCTTCTGCCCGTCCATCCCGACATCGGGGATGATCAGGTGACGGGAGTACCGACGGACCTCGTCAACGGTGAGCTCAGCAGCTGGCTCTACCAGGGGTGGCAGCGACACGGGGGCTCCAGGCGGGTCATCCCCGCGGTCACGGGGAGCATCAAAGGCTTGTTATGTCCCGTAACACTGCCACGCTCCACTTCATTCCGAGACACTCGTCCCGATCCGCGAGACGATTTCGTCCCAGTACCCGGGCATCGAGGCCCACGGGTCCCGGTCCCCGGCTCCCCGCCGGTCGGTCAGCCAGACCGTCCCGGCGCCCTGCCAGCGGGCGATCCGGACGGCTTCCTCCAGGTGGGTGCGGGGCACCCCGTGGACGAGGTGGCAGAACCGCTCCGGCGGGTGCTCGGCCGTCCACTCCGCCACCTGCGACCAGCGGTAGTCGGCCCAGGCCCCGGAGAAGGTGACCAGCTGGTCGGCGGCCTCCGCGTAGCCCGCGTACGGGTGGGTGCCGTGCCCGAGGACGATCCGCAGGCCCTCGCCGAGCCCGCGCAGCGTGTCCGTGACCCGGCGGACGAAGGCCAGTTCGGACCGGTCGGCGGGCACGTCGGCGAGGTAGAAGCCGCCCACCCCGTACCAGTCGCGGAACCGGTGCGCGTCGGCGATCAGCTCCGCGAAGGGCCGCGAACCGTCTCGCATCGCGAGATGGCCGAGGAGGCGGGGGCCACCGGCGCCCGGGGCGCGCAGCTTCGCCGCCGCGTCACCGCAATGCGGGTCGGGACGCCCGCCCGGGCCCTCCGTGACGTTGAGGACGGCCCAGTGCAGGGGGGTTCCGGGCCGGGTCAGCTCGGCCCACTCGACGGGGGCGAGCAGGGGATGGGCGTAGCCCGGGGCGCCGAGACCGAGGCGGCCGGCCTCGGTCGCGGCGGCCGCCGGGGCTCCGGGCGGCGTGGTCAGATGCGGCACGCCGCCTCCATCCAGATGTCCGCCAGGGATTCCTCCAGGTTGATGCGCGGCCGCCAGCCGAGCCGGTCGCGGGCGGTGCGTACGTCGGCCTGCTGCCAGGCGCCGCAACCGTCCGGGTACGGGTAGGGCTGCGGGGCGGTCCCGGCGATCTGCTCGGGGGTGGCCTCGGAGCGCGGCGAGCCGATGGCGGCGAGGCCCGGCGGCCGGCCGGGGTGCGCGTGCTGCTGGGGCAGGTCGAGTTCGTGCAGGGCTCCCCCGTACCCGGCGACCCGGGCGAGGACGGCCGCGGCGTCGCGCAGCCGGACCGCGCGGCCGGTGCCGATGTTGACGACGCCCTGGGCGGCGGACAACGAGGCGGCGTGCACGGCCCGGGCGACGTCCCGCACGTCGACGAAGTCGCGCTGCACGCCGAGCCCGCTCAGCTTGAGCTCGCCGTCCCCGGACTGCATCGCGCGCCGCATGGCCTCGGCGAGCCGGCCGAGCGGGGAGCCGGCCGGGGTGCCGGGGCCGACGGGCGAGAAGATCCGCAGGACCACGGCGTCCAGCCCCGATCCGAGGACGAGCTCGGTGGCGGCGAGCTTGCTGACGCCGTACGGCCCGCCGGGTCTCGGCACGGCGTCCTCGGCCGTGGACGAACCGGGCTGGCTGGGCCCGTACTCGGCGGCGCAGCCGAGCTGGACGAGCCGGGCGCCGCAGCCGCTGCGGCGCAGCGACTCGCAGATGGTGGCGACGGCGACGGTGTTGTGCCGGGTGAGTTCCCGGGCTCCGCCGCGGGTGGCGCCCGCGCAGTTGATGACGACGCCCGGGTGGACGGCGTCGAGGAAGCGGGTGAGCGCGCCGGGACTGCCCGTCGCCAGGTCGAAGCGGACGTCGGCGTCGTCCCCGCGGCCGAGGGCGGTGAGCTGGACGGCGGGGTCGGCGAGCAGCCGGTCCGCGACGTAGCGGCCGAGGTACCCGTTGGCTCCGATCAGCAGCACCCTCATCGCGCCGCCCCTTGGTTGTTTGGCTGGCCGGTCATCCTGTTTCTCCTTGGTGGTGGGGTCCGGTAGGGGGTACGGCGCTCCGGCGTCGGCTCCGAAGCTCAGGGACGCGCGTGGGCCGAGGCCCGGGACAGCGCGAGGAAGGCGTGGACGAGGAGTCCCGCGGCGGCGGCGGTCACCACCGCCGGGTCCGGGACGAGGGCGAGGGCCAGTGCCACGGCCACGGGCGCGCGGTGCGCGCCGTGGCCGAGCAGCAGACGGGCCAGGAACAGCAGCACCGCGAGGGGCACGGCCGCCGCGAGGGGGGCCCCGATCACCGCGGCCGCCCCCGTGGCGGCCGCGGTGAACAGCAGGAGGGTCCCGGCGAGCAGGGGCCGCGCTCCGTCGGCGAAGTCCTCCAGCGCCCGGCTGGCGGCGAGCCGGCGCCGGGCCCCGGCCGCGAAGAGCAGCGCGGTCAGGTGCCCGGGGGCGACCGCGAGGGCGAGGGCGGCGCCGAG
>NZ_JANFAK020000140.1 GCF_024721315.2 Streptomyces sp. Isolate_45 | reverse complement strand
GGCTTCGGTGTGTTCGTCGAGTCGAGCCCGCACCCCGTCCTCACCGTCGGGATGCAGGAGACGGTGGAGGACGCGGGTCGCGAGGCGGCCGTCCTGGGGTCGCTGCGCCGCAACGAGGGCGGCCTGGAACGGTTCTGGTCGTCGCTGGCCGAGGCCTACGTCCGTGGTGCGGTGGTGGACTGGGACGCCGTGTTCGCCGGTACGGGCGCACAGCGCGTGGACCTGCCCACCTACGCCTTCCAGCAGGAGCACTTCTGGCTCGAAAGCGGCACCCCGGCGGAGCCCGAGGCCGCCGCGTACCCGGCCGGCGCCGCCGATGCGCGGTTCTGGGAAGCCGTCGAGGCCCACGACGTCGCCGCCCTCACCGCCGAGCTGGACGTCGACGCCGACGAGGCGCTCACCGCACTGCTCCCCGCACTGTCCTCGTGGCGCCGCCATAGCCATGAGCGGTCCACCGTCGACGGCTGGCGGTACCGGATCACCTGGAAGCCGGCCCCCGAGCCCGCGTCCGCACCACGTCTCTCCGGTACCTGGCTGATCGCGGTCCCCGACGCCCCGACCGATGCCGCGTCGACGGAAACCGTTCTGCGTACGCTCGCCGAACACGGCGCCGACGTACGTCGGATCGCCGTACCCCGCACCGACGACTCCCGCGTCGAGCTGGCCGGGCGGATCCGTGAGGCGCTCGCCGACAGCCCTGCGGTGACGGGCGTACTGTCGCTCGTCACCTCCGCCGGCACCGACGCGGCCCCCGGTGTGATCGACACCCTGTCCCTCGTGCAGGTCCTCGGCGACACCGAGGTCAACGCCCCGCTGTGGTGCGTCACCCGTGGTGCGGTCTCCGTGGCCCGCTCCGAGCCGCGGATCGATCCCGCGCAGGCCCCGGTCTGGGGCCTCGGCCGGGTGGTGGCCCTGGAGCACGGCGAGCGCTGGGGCGGTCTGATCGACCTGCCGTCCGTGGCCGATGACCGGAGCCTGTCGCGGCTCGTGGGCGTGTTGGCCGGTGACGGCGCCGAGGACCAGGTGGCCGTTCGGACCGCCGGGGTGTTCGTGCGTCGTCTGGTGCGGGCGCGCCTGTCCGGGACGCCGGTCGTGCGTGAGTGGAAGCCGCGCGGTACGACCCTGGTCACCGGGGGTACGGGTGCGCTCGGCGCGCACGTGGCCCGCTGGCTGGCGTCGAACGGTGCCGAGCACCTCGTCCTGACCAGCCGTCGCGGTCCGGACGCGCCCGGCGCCGCCGAGCTCCGTGACGAACTGACGGCCCTCGGCGCGGACGTCACGATCGCCGCCTGCGACGTCGGCGACCGCGACGAACTCGCCGGCCTCCTCGCCTCCGTACCCGCCGACCGGCCGCTCACCGCAGTCGTTCACACGGCGGCCGTCCTGGACGACGGGGTCATCGAGGCACTGACGCCCGAGCAGATCGAACGGGTCCTGCGGGTGAAGGTCGATGCCACGCGGAACCTGCACGAACTGACCCGTCACCTCGACCTCTCGGCGTTCGTCCTCTTCTCCTCCTTCGCCGCCACCTTCGGCGCCCCCGGCCAGGGGAACTACGCGCCGGGCAACGCGTTCCTCGACGCCTTCGCCGAGTACCGGCGGGCCGAAGGCCTGCCCACCACCTCCCTCGCCTGGGGCCCCTGGGGCAGCGGAGGCATGGCCGAAGGCGCCGTCGGCGACCGCATGCGCCGCCACGGCGTCATCGAGATGGACCCCGCGCGGGCCGTCAGCGCGCTCCAGCACGCCCTGGACCGTGACGAGACCACCCTGACCGTCGCCGACATGGAGTGGAAGCGCTTCGTACTCGCCTTCACCTCGGGCCGCGCCCGGCCCCTGCTGCACGACCTGCCCGAGGCACGACAGGCGGCGGAAGCCACCCGCGCCGACACCGCGGAGGACACCGGCGGCGCTGCCGTGCTCCTCCGCCGACTCGCCGGACAGCCCGAGGCCGAGCAGGAACGCCTGCTCCTGGAACTCGTCCGGACGGCCGTCGCCGCCGTACTCGGCTACGCCGGGCCCGAGGCCGTGGAGGCCGGCCGGGCGTTCAAGGAACTCGGCTTCGACTCCCTCACCTCCGTCGAACTGCGCAACCGCCTCGGCGCCGCCGTCGGGCTCAAGCTGCCGCCCACCCTCGTCTTCGACCACCCGACGCCCACCGTCCTGGCCCGGCACCTGCGCACCGAGCTCGGCGGCCGGGACGCCGGCGGTGCCGCGCCCGCCCCGACCGCCACCGGCCCCACCGCAGGAGCGGACGCCGAACCGATCGCCGTCGTCGCGATGAGCTGCCGGTTCCCCGGTGGCGTCCGCAGCCCCGAGGAACTGTGGCAACTGCTCGCCTCCGGCGGCGACGCCCTCTCCAGGTTCCCCGTCGACCGCGGCTGGGACGTCGAGGCGCTGTACGACCCCGACCCCAATGCCCAGGGCACCTCGTACACCCGGGAGGGCGGCTTCCTCACCGACGCGGCCTCCTTCGACCCGTCGTTCTTCGGGATCTCCCCGCGCGAGGCCCTCGCCATGGACCCCCAGCAGCGGCTGCTGCTGGAAACCTCGTGGGAGACGTTCGAGCGGGCCGGCATCGACCCGGAGACCCTGCGCGGCAGCCAGTCCGGCGTGTTCGTCGGGACCAACGGCTCCGACTACTCCCACCTCGTACGCGGCGCCTCCGAGGGCCTCGAAGGGCACCTGGCCACCGGCAGCGCGGGCAGCGTCGTCTCCGGCCGACTGTCCTACACCTTCGGCCTCGAAGGTCCCGCCGTCACCGTCGACACGGCCTGCTCGGCCTCGCTCGTCGCGCTGCACCTGGCGGTGCAGGCCCTGCGGTCGGGGGAGTGCTCCATGGCCCTGGCCGGCGGAGTGACCGTCATGTCCACACCCGGCACCTTCATCGAGTTCAGCCGCCAGCGAGGCCTGTCCACCGACGGCCGCTGCAAGGCCTTCTCCTCCGACGCCGACGGCTTCAGCCCCGCCGAGGGCGTCGGCATGCTCCTCGTCGAACGCCTCTCGGACGCGCGGCGCAACGGACACCCCGTACTGGCCGTGATCCGCGGTACGGCCATCAACCAGGACGGCGCCTCCAACGGGCTGACCGCCCCCAACGGTCCGTCCCAGCAGCGGGTCATCCGCCAGGCCCTGGCCAACGCCGGTGTGACCGCGGCGGAAGTCGACGTCGTGGAGGCCCACGGCACGGGCACGACCCTCGGCGACCCGATCGAGGCCCAGGCCCTCCTGGCCACCTACGGCCAGGACCGGCCCGAGGGCCGGCCGCTGCTCCTCGGGTCGATCAAGTCCAACATCGGCCACGCGCAGGCCGCCGCCGGCGTCGCCGGCGTGATGAAGGTCGTGCTGTCCATGCAGCACGGCGTACTGCCGCAGAGCATCCACATCGCCGACCCCACCCCGCACGTCGACTGGAGCGAGGGCGAGGTCGCCCTGCTGACGGAGCAGCAGGCCTGGCCCGAGACCGGTGACCGGCCCTGGCGCGCGGGTGTTTCGTCGTTCGGATTCAGCGGGACGAACGCCCATGCCATCATCGAGCAGGCCCCGGCAGAACCGGGGTCCGACGAACAGGGAACCCCTGTACCGCCGGCCCCCCACCCCCTACTGACCACGACGACCCCGGACGCCGACGACTCCGATCGGCCGGCCCCACTGCCCTGGCCCCTCACGGCCAAGACGGAAAAGGCGCTCCACGCCCAGGCGGACCGCCTGCTGAACCACCTCTCCACCCGCCCTGACCTGCGAACCGGCGACATCGGCCACTCCCTGGCCACCACCCGCACCGCCCACGACCGCCGCGCGGTACTGATCGGCCGGGACCGGGAGGAACACCTCGCCGGCCTGGCCACCCTGGCCGCGGGAGGCACCGCACCCCTGCTCGTCCAGGGGTCTGTCATCGGGGGCAGGACCGCCTTCGTCTTCCCCGGACAGGGGTCGCAATGGGTGGGAATGGCGGAAGCGCTGTTGGACGCTTCACCTGTGTTTGCAGCCCGGGTGGACGAATGTGCGACGGCGCTGGAGCCCTTCACCGACTGGTCGTTGGTGGACGTGCTCCGGGCCGCCGACGGCGCGCCCTCCCTCGATCGGGTGGACGTCGTGCAGCCGGCTCTGTTCGCGGTGATGGTGTCGCTCGCTGAGGTGTGGCGGGCTGCGGGTGTGCGTCCGGGTGCGGTGATCGGGCATTCGCAGGGTGAGATCGCTGCGGCGTGTGTGGCGGGGATCCTGTCCCTGGACGACGCGGCTCGGGTGGTGGCTCTGCGGAGTCAGGCCATCGGTCGTGTGTTGGCGGGTTTGGGTGGCATGGTTTCGGTGCCGCTGCCGGCTTCGGAGGTGCGTGAGCGGATCGCCCGGTGGGGTGAGGCACGGATCTCCGTCGCGGCCGTCAACGGCCCGTCCTCGGTGGTGGTGTCGGGTGAGGTCGAGGCCCTGGATGAGCTCCTGGCTGCCTGTGAGGCGGACGGGATCCGTGCCAGGCGGATCGCGGTGGACTACGCCTCGCACTCCGCGCAGGTCGACCTTCTGCGCGAGGAGCTGGCCGAGCTGCTCGCCCCGATCGTTCCGCAGGCCGCGCAGGTGCCGTTCCTTTCCACCGTCACCGGTGAGTGGGTGAACGGGACCGAGCTGGATGCCGGTTACTGGTTCCGCAACCTTCGTCGGACCGTCGAGCTGGAAGAAGCCACTCGCACGCTCCTCGACCAGGGTTTCGGCGTGTTCATCGAGTCGAGCCCGCACCCGGTCCTCACCGTCGGGATGCAGGAGACGGTGGAGGACGCGGGTCGCGAGGCGGCGGTCCTGGGGTCGCTGCGTCGCAACGAGGGCGGCCTGGAACGCTTCTGGTTGTCCCTCGGTGAGGCGTACGTGCGGGGTGTGGCCGTCGACTGGGACGCCGTGTTCGCCGGTACGGGCGCACAGCGCGTGGACCTGCCCACCTACGCCTTCCAGTCGCAGCGCTTCTGGCCCGAGGCCGCCCCTGTCGAAGCGGGGGAGCAGGCCGCGGAAAGCGTCGTCGACGCCCGGTTCTGGGACGCCGTCGAACGCGAGGACCTCGCCGCGCTCACCGCCGAGCTGCGGATCGAAGGTGACCAGCCGCTGACCGCGCTGCTCCCCGCGCTGTCGTCCTGGCGGCGCGAGAACCGGGAACAGTCCACGGTCGACGGCTGGCGCTACCGCGTCACCTGGAAGCCCCTCGCCGAAGCCGCCACCACCCGCCTGTCCGGGCCTTGGCTGGTCGTCGTACCCGGGACTCCGGCCGGGCCGGCCGGTGACACGGTCGCCGGCGTGCTCCGTACGCTCGCCGAGCGAGGCGCGC
This sequence comes from Streptomyces sp. Isolate_45, assembly GCF_024721315.2. Classification (GTDB taxonomy): domain Bacteria; phylum Actinomycetota; class Actinomycetes; order Streptomycetales; family Streptomycetaceae; genus Streptomyces. The sequence goes on along the minus strand of NZ_JANFAK020000140.1, from coordinate 15,427 downwards.
AGGTCCGTACGGTCACGGTGGCCGCCGACGCGGCCGGCCGGGACGCGCTCACCGCCGCGCTGAAGGCCGCCACCGACGGCGTGGACGCCCCTACCGGCGTCCTCTCCCTCCTCGCCCTCGCCGCCGGCACCGACGGCCCCGCGCTGCGCGGGCACACGGGACTGCTGGCCACCGCCGCACTAGTCCAGGCCCTCGGTGACGCCGAGGTGTCCGCACCCCTGTGGTGCGTGACCCGCGGCGCCGTCGCCGTGGCCCCGTCCGAGCGGCTCCAGGACCCGGCGCAGGCCCTCCTGTGGGGCTTCGGTCGTACGGCCGCGCTGGAGTTCCCCGACCGCTGGGGCGGTCTCCTCGACCTGCCCGCGCAGACCGACGGACGGACCCTGGAACGGCTCGTCGGGATCCTCGCCGGTGACGGGGCCGAGGACCAGGTGGCCGTCCGGGCCGCCGGGCCGTTCGGACGCCGGCTGGCCCACGCCCCCCTCGCGGACGCGCCCGTCGCCCCCGTGTGGAAGCCGCACGGTACGACCCTGGTCACCGGCGGTACGGGCGCCCTCGGCGCACACGTCGCACGCTGGCTCGCCGAGAACGGCGCCGAGCACCTGCTCCTCACCAGCCGTCGCGGCCCCGACGCCCCCGGCGCGGCCGAACTGCGCGACGAACTCACCGCGCTCGGCGCCGAGGTCACCCTCGCCGCCTGCGACATGGCCGACCGGGACGCCGTGGCCCGCCTCCTCGCCGCCGTACCCGCAGGCCGGCCGCTCACCGCCGTCGTGCACACCGCGGGCGTCCTCGACGACGGCGTCATCGACGGGCTCACCCCCGAACGGTTCGCGACCGTACTCGCCCCCAAGGCGGACGCGGCGCTCACCCTCCACGAACTGACCCGGAACCTCGACCTGTCGGCGTTCGTCCTGTTCTCCGGTGTCGCAGGCACCCTCGGTGACGCCGGGCAGGGCAACTACGCCGCCGCCAACTCCTACCTCGACGCCCTCGCCGAACAGCGGCACGCCGACGGCCTGCCCGCGACCTCCGTCGCCTGGGGTCGTTGGGGCGACAGCGGACTGGCCGCCGGTGGCGCCATCGGGGAACGCCTCGACCGCGGCGGCGTGCCCGCCATGGCACCGCGCTCCGCGATCCGCGCGCTCCAGCAGGCCCTCGACCACGGCGAGTCGGCCGTCGCCGTCGCCGACATCCAGTGGGAACGGTTCACGCCCGGCTACACCGCCGTACGCCCCAGCGCGTTCCTCGCCGACCTGCCGGAGGTGCGTCGGCTCGCGCGGTCCGCCCCGGCCGGCGGAGCGGACGAGGGCGCGGCAGGGGCCCCCGGCGAGGCGCTGCGCCGACGGCTGTCGGTGATGACGCAGACCGAACAGGCCTTGGCCGTACTGGAGTTGGTGCGCACTCACGCGGCGACCGCCCTCGGGCACGCCGGCACCGACGAGGTGGGCGCCGGTCGTGCCTTCAAGGAGCTCGGCTTCGACTCCCTGATCGCGCTGGAACTGCGCAACCGCCTGAACGCCGCCACCGGACTGAAACTCCCCGCCACGCTGGTCTTCGACCACCCGACCCCGGCGGTACTCGCCGAGTTCCTGCGGGCGGAGATCGTGCAGGACGGCAGCGCCGCCGCCGCGCCCGGCATCGCGGAACTGGAGAAGCTCGAATCCGCGCTCTCCGTCCTCGATCCCGACGGCGGTACGCGCGCCGACATCGCCTCGCGCCTCCAGGCCCTCCTGGCGAAATGGGGTGAACCCCAGGCCCATTCGAGCGGCGAGGCCGTGGCCGAGAAGCTCCAGGAAGCCACGCCCGACGAGCTCTTCGACTTCATCGAGAACGAGCTCGGTATCTAGCACAGCGGACAGCAGGCAGTAACAGCACGAGGGTTTGTGACGAGCATGGGTGAGGTTCCAATGGCGGATCAGGCTGCGGATCAGGACAAGATCATCGGCTACCTGAAGCGGGTGACGGCCGATCTGCACCAGACACGGCAGCGCCTGCGCGAGGTCGAGGCCCAGGAGCCGGAGCCGATCGCGATCGTCGGCATGGCCTGCAGGTTCCCCGGCGGCATCCAGTCGCCGGAGGACCTGTGGGACCTGGTCTCCGGCGGCCGGGACGCCATCACCGACTTCCCGGTCGACCGCGGCTGGGACATCGAGTCCCTGTACGACGCCGACCCCGACCAGCGGGGCACCTCGTACACCCGCGAGGGCGGATTCCTCGACGGCGTCGGCGAGTTCGACGCCGGGTTCTTCGGGATCAGCCCGCGCGAGACCCTCGGCATGGACCCGCAGCAGCGCCTGCTCCTCGAAACGTCCTGGGAGACCTTCGAACGCGCCGGCATCGACCCGGTCACCCTGCGCGGCAGCAAGGCCGGCGTGTTCATCGGCACCAACGGCCAGGACTACCCCGACCTGCTGCGCGACGGCGTTCCCCAGGGCGTCGAGCAATACCTCCTCACCGGGAACGCCGCCAGCGTCGTCTCCGGCCGGCTGTCCTACACCTTCGGCCTCGAAGGCCCGGCGGTCACCATCGACACCGCCTGCTCCTCCTCCCTCGTCGCCCTCCACCTGGCCGTGCAGGCCCTGCGGTCGGGCGAGTGCTCCGTGGCCCTCGCCGGCGGTGTCACGGTCATGTCCAGTCCGCGTGCCTTCGTCCAGTTCAGCCGGCAGCGCGGCCTCGCCCCCGACGGCCGGTGCAAGCCGTTCGCCGACGGCGCCGACGGCACCGGCTGGGGCGAGGGCGTCGGCATGCTCCTCGTCGAGAAGCTCTCCGACGCCCGCCGCCAGGGCCACCCGGTCCTCGCCGTCGTCCGCGGCACCGCCGTCAACCAGGACGGCGCCTCCAACGGGCTCACCGCCCCCAACGGCCCGTCCCAGCAGCGCGTCATCCGCCAGGCGCTGACCAACGCCGGGCTCACCCCGGCGCAGGTCGACGTCGTCGAGGCGCACGGCACCGGCACCACCCTCGGCGACCCCATCGAGGCCCAGGCCATCCTGGCCACCTACGGGCAGAACCGGCCCGAGGGCCGGCCGCTGTGGCTCGGTTCGATCAAGTCGAACATCGGGCACACCCAGGCCGCCGCCGGTGTCGCGGGCATCATCAAGATGGTCGAGGCGATCCGGCACGGCGTCCTGCCCGAGTCCCTCCACATCGACCAGCCGTCCTCGGCCGTCGACTGGGCCACCGGCGCCGTCCAACTCCTCGACCGGTCCGTGCCGTGGCCCGAGACCGGCCAGCCGCGCCGCGCAGGCGTCTCCTCGTTCGGCGTCAGCGGCACCAACGCCCACACCGTCATCGAACAGGCGCCGCCCGCCGAACCTGCCACCAGCAGGCCGGGCGGCACGGGCGAGGACGGCACCGCCCTCGCGGAAGCCGCCACCGGGCCCGTACCGCTGCTGATCTCCGGCCACGGCGACGAGGGCCTGCGCGCCCAGGCCGGCCGGCTCGCCGCCCACCTGCGCGCCCACCCCGCGCTCGCCGACGGCCCCGCCGCCCTCACCGACCTCGGTCTCTCCCTCGCCACCAGCCGCTCCGCGCTGGACCGGCGGGCCGTCCTCCTCCCCGCCGACCGCGAGGGGCTCCTCACCGACCTCGACGCGCTCGCCGCCGGCGAGCAGCCCGCCACCGGGGTCGTCGGCGCCGTCGGCGAGGGCAACACGGCCTTCCTGTTCACCGGCCAGGGCAGCCAGCGCCCCGGCATGGCCCGCGAACTGTACGCGACGCACCCGGCGTTCGCCCGGGCCCTCGACGAGGTCCGCGACGCCCTCGACGAGCACCTCGAACGCCCCCTGTACGACGTCCTGTTCGCCGAGCCGGGCACCGCCGAGGAGGCCCTGCTCGACGAGACCGCCCACACCCAGGCCGCCCTGTTCGCCGTCGAGGTCGCCCTCCACCGGCAGCTCGAACAGTGGGGCGTGCGACCCGACTTCCTCATCGGGCACTCCATCGGCGAACTCGCCGCCGCCCACGTCTCCGGCGTCCTCACCCTCCCCGACGCGGCCGCCCTCGTCGCCGCCCGCGGCCGCCTGATGCAGGCACTGCCCACCGACGGCGCGATGATCGCCGTCGAGGCGACCGAGGAGGAGGTCACGCCGCTCCTCACCGACCGGATCTCCATCGCCGCGATCAACGGCCCCCGCTCCGTCGTCGTCTCCGGCGACGACCACGAGGCCACGGAACTCGCCGAAAACCTGCGGGCCCGCGGCCGCCGCACCAAGCGGCTCACCGTCAGCCACGCCTTCCACTCGCCGCTCATGGACGACATGCTCGACGCGTTCCGCGCGGCCGCCGAGGCCGTCACCTACGCGCCGCCCGTCATCCCGATCGTCTCCAACCTCACCGGCGCCTCCGTCACCGCCGAGGAGATCTGCACCGCCGACTACTGGGTCCGGCACGTCCGCGAGGCCGTCCGCTTCCTCGACGGGATACGCGGCCTCGCCGCCCTCGGCGTCACCACCTTCATCGAGGTCGGCCCCGGCGGAGTGCTCACCGCCCTCGCCCAGGACTGCCTCGGCGACGAGGACGCCCACACCGACGCGGTGTTCGTGCCCGCGCTGCGCGCCGACCGCCCCGAACCCGCCGCGTTCGCCGCCGCCGTCGCCCGCGCCCATGTCCACGGCGTCCGCGTGGACTGGTCCGCCGTCTTCGCCGGCCGCGCCGGCGCCCGCGTCGAACTGCCCACCTACGCCTTCCAGCGGCGCCTGTACTGGCCCGAGCAGCTCACCGCCTGGACCGGTGACGTCACCGCCGCCGGCATCGGCTCCGCCGACCACCCGCTGCTCGGCGCGGCCATCTCCCTCGCCGACGGCGACGGCTACCTGTTCACCGGCCGGCTGTCCCTGGCCACCCACCCGTGGCTCGCCGACCACACCGTCATGGACACCGTGCTGCTGCCCGGCACGGCCTTCGTGGAACTCGCCCTCCGCGCCGGCGAACACACCGGCTGCGAACTCCTCGACGAACTCACCCTCCAGGCACCCCTGGCCCTGCCCCCGCACGGCGGCATCCAGATCCAGCTCGCCGTCGACGCCCCCGACGCCGACGGACGACGCTCCCTGACCCTGCACTCCCGGCCCGAGGACGCCGCCGACGACACCTGGGGCGAAGGCGCCTGGACCCGGCACGCCACCGGCTTCCTCGCCCCCGCCGCCCGGGACACCGCCCGCACCGGCGCCGACCTGGCCGTGTGGCCCCCGCAGGGCGCCACCGCCGTCCCCGTCGAGGGCCTCTACGAGCACCTCACCGCCTCCGGCTTCGCCTACGGACCCGTCTTCCAGGGCCTGACCGGAGCCTGGCAGCGCGCCGACGAGGTCTTCGCCGAGATCCGCCTGCCCGAACAGGCACACGCCGAGGCCGCCCTGTTCGGCATGCACCCGGCCCTCCTGGACGCCGCCCTGCACGCCGTCGGCATGGGCGACCTGCTGGAGGACACCGAGCACGGCCGGCTGCCGTTCTCCTGGAGCGGCGTCACCCTGCACGCCGTCGGCGCGCGCGCCCTGCGCGTGCGCCTGGCCCCCGCCGGCCAGGACACCGTCTCCGTCGACCTGGCCGACGAGACCGGCGCCCCCGTCGCCTCCGTCGACGCCCTGCTGCTGCGCCCCGTCACCCCCGACCAGGTACGGGCGGCCCGGACGGCCTTCCACGACTCGCTGTTCCGCGTCGAGTGGACCCCACTCGCCCTGCCCGCCGCCACCACCGTCGCCCCCGGCCGGTGGGCCCTGCTCGACGCGGCCGCGGCCGGCTCCCGGTTCACCACCGTGCTCCCCACCGCCGCCGCCCACACCGGCCTCGCCGAACTGGCCGCCGCGATCGAGGCCGGCGCCCCCGTACCGCAGGCCGTCGTGGTCCCCCTGCCCGCCGGCGGCGGCACCTCCCGGACCCCCGTGGACACCGCGCTGCCCGCAGCCGTCGCCGCGGCCCTGCACCACGCCCTGGACCTCGCGCAGGCCTGGCTCGCCGACGACCGCCTCGCCGACTCCCGGCTGGTGTTCGTCAGCCACGCGGCGGTCGCCACCACCGCCGGCTCCGACGTCCCCGACCTGGCGCACGCCCCGCTGTGGGGCCTGCTGCGCTCCGCCCAGTCCGAGCACCCCGACCGGTTCGTCCTCATCGACCTCGACGACCGCGAGGAGTCCCTGCGCGCACTGCCCGCCGCACTGGCCACCGGTGAGCCGCAGCTCGCCCTGCGCGAAGGCCGCGCCGTCGTCCCCCGGCTCGGCCGGGTCCCCGCCGTGCCCGCCGCCGAAGGACAGGAGGCCCGCCCCCTCGACACCGACGGCACCGCCCTCGTCACCGGCGCCACCGGAACCCTCGGCGGGCTCGTCGCCCGCCACCTGGTCACCGCGCACGGCGTGCGCCGCCTGCTGCTGACCAGCCGCCGCGGCGAGGCCGCCGCCGGAGCCTCCGAACTCCTCGCCGAACTGCGCGCCCTGGGCGCCGAGGTGACCCTCGCCGCCTGCGACGCCGCCGACCGCGACGCCCTCGCCGCGCTCCTGGACTCCGTACCGGCCGCACATCCGCTGACCGCGGTCGTCCACACCGCCGGCGTCCTCGACGACGGCATCCTCGAAGCGCTCACCCCCGACCGCGTCGACCACGTCCTGCCCGCCAAGGTCGACGCGGCCGTCAACCTGCACGAACTGACCCGCGGCCTCGACCTCGCCGCGTTCGTCCTGTTCTCCGCCGCCGCCGGCACCCTCGGCGCGGCCGGCCAGGCCAACTACGCCGCCGCCAACACCTTCCTCGACGCCCTCGCCCACCGGCGCCGTGCCGAAGGCCTGCCCGCCACCGCCCTCGCCTGGGGCCTGTGGGCCGAACGCAGCGCCATGACCGGCGACCTCGCCGACACCGACCTGGAACGCATCGCCCGCGCCGGCGTCGCCGCGCTGTCCTCCGCCGAGGGCCTCGCCCTCATGGACACCGCCCGCGCCGCCGGCGAACCCACCGCCGTCCCCATGCACCTGGACCTCGCCGCGCTGCGCCAGGCCGACGCGAGCATGGTCCCCCCGCTGCTGCGCGGCCTCGTCCGACCCGCCGCACGCCGGGCCGCCGCCGACCGGGGCGCCGCCCCCGCCGACGGCCTCACCGAGCGGCTCCTGCCGCTGACCGCCGCCGAACGCGACCGGCTGCTGCTCGCCACCGTCCGCGTACAGGTCGCCGCCGTCCTCGGCTTCCCCGGCCCCGACGCCGTCGACCCGGGCCGCGCCTTCAAGGAACTCGGCTTCGACTCGCTCACCGCCGTCGAACTGCGCAACCGCCTCGGCTCCGCCACCGGGGTCCGACTGCCCGCCACCCTCGTCTTCGACTACCCGACCCCGAACGCCCTCGCCGCGTTCCTGCGCACCGAACTCCTCGGCGACCTGGCAGCGCCGACCGCGCCCACCACCGCCGGCGCGCAGGCCGTCGCCGACGAGCCCATCGCCATCGTCGCCATGAGCTGCCGCTACCCCGGCGGCGTCAGCACCCCCGAGGAACTGTGGCAGCTCGTCGCCGGCTCCGTCGACGCGATCTCCCCGTTCCCGACCGACCGAGGCTGGAACCTCGACGGGCTGTACGACTCCGACCCCGGCCGCGCCGGCACCTCCTACACCCGCACCGGCGGCTTCCTGCACGACGCCGCCGACTTCGACCCCGACGTCTTCGGCATCAACCCGCGCGAGGCCCTCGCCATGGACCCGCACCAGCGGCTCCTGCTGGAAACCTCCTGGGAGGTGTTCGAACGGGCCGGGCTCGACCCGGCGTCGATGCGCGGCAGCCGCACCGGCGTCTTCGCCGGCGTCATGTACCACGACTACCTGACGCGCCTCCCGGCCGTCCCCGAGGGCCTGGAGGGCTACCTCGGCACCGGCACCGCCGGCAGCGTCGCCTCCGGCCGCATCTCCTACACCTTCGGCCTGGAGGGCCCGGCCGTCACCATCGACACGGCCTGCTCCTCCTCCCTCGTCGCCCTGCACCTGGCCGCGCAGGCCCTGCGCAGCGGCGAGTGCGACATGGCGCTCGCCGGTGGCGTCACCGTCATGTCCACCCCGGACACCTTCATCGACTTCAGCCGCCAGCGCGGCCTGTCCACCGACGGCCGCTGCAAGTCCTTCTCCGCCGACGCCGACGGCACCGCCTGGGCCGAGGGCGCCGGCATGATCCTCGTCGAGCGGCTCTCCGACGCCCGCCGCAACGGACACCCCGTCCTCGCCGTCGTACGCGGCACCGCCGTCAACCAGGACGGCGCCTCCAACGGCCTGACCGCCCCCAACGGGCCCTCCCAGCAGCGCGTCATCCGCGAGGCCCTCGCCCACGCCGGCCTGAGCGCCGCCGACGTCGACGCCGTCGAGGCCCACGGCACGGGCACCACCCTCGGCGACCCCATCGAGGCCCAGGCCCTCCTCGCCACCTACGGCCAGGGCCGCCCCGCCGACCGGCCGCTGCGCCTGGGCTCCATCAAGTCCAACATCGGCCACACCCAGGCCGCCGCGGGCGCCGCGGGCATCATCAAGATGGTCCAGGCGATGCGCCACGGCGTCCTGCCCGCCTCCCTGCACATCGGCGAGCCGTCCCCGCACATCGACTGGAGCGCGGGCGCCGTCGAACTGCTCACCGAGGCCGCCGCCTGGCCCGAGACGGACCGCCCCCGCCGCGCCGGCATCTCCTCGTTCGGGGTCAGCGGCACCAACGCCCACGTCATCATCGAGCAGCCGCCCACCGACCAGGACACCGACGCACACGCCCCCACCGGCACCGACCCGGCCGGGAACGCCGGCGTCACCCAGGGCGCCCCGCTCCCGTACGTCCTGTCCGGCCGCACCCCCGAAGCCCTGCGCGCCCAGGCCGCCCGCCTCGCAGACCACCTCGTACGACACCCCGACGCGCACCCCGCCGACGTGGCGTTCTCCCTGGCCACCACCCGCACCGCTCTGGACCGCCGCGCCGCCGTCGTCGCCGCCGACCGGGACGGGCTCCTGACCGGACTCGACGCGCTCGCCGCGGACAAGGACGGCGCCCGACTCGTCCGCCACGACACCGCCGACGGCCGCCTCGCCGTCCTCTTCACCGGTCAAGGCAGCCAACGCCCCGGCACGGGCCGCGAACTGTACGCCGCCCACCCCGTCTTCGCCGCCGCCCTGGACGAGGTCTGCGCCGCCCTCGACCCGCACCTCGAACAGCCCCTCAAGGACGTCCTGTTCGACGACGACGACACCCGCCTGAACCGGACCGGACACACCCAGCCCGCCCTGTTCGCGCTGGAGACCGCGCTCTACCGCCTCGTCGAATCATGGGGCGTGCGACCCGACTTCGTCGCCGGCCACTCCATCGGCGAGATCACCGCGGCGCACGTCGCGGGCGTCCTCACGCTCCCCGACGCGGCCGCCCTCGTCGCCGCCCGCGGTCGCCTCATGGAGCGACTCCCCGCGGGCGGCGCGATGATCGCGCTGACCGGCACCGAGTACGAGGTCCGCCCCCTCCTCGCCGGGCACGAGGACCGCATCGGCATCGCCGCCGTCAACTCGGCCTCCTCCGTCGTCATCTCCGGCGACGAGCCCCTCGCCCTGGAGATCGCCGCCGAGTTCGAACGACGCGGCCGCCGCACCAAGCGCCTCACCGTCAGCCACGCCTTCCACTCCCCGCTGATGGACGGCATGCTCGACGCCTTCCACGACATCGCCGCCTCCCTCACCTACCACGCGCCCACCATCCCCGTCGTCACCCACCTCACCGGGACCGTCGCAGGCGCGGAACTGCGCACCCCCGAGCACTGGGTCGCCCACGTCCGCGAAGCCGTCCGCTTCCTCGACGGCATCCGCACCCTGGACGCCGAACACGTCACCACCTACCTCGAACTGGGCCCGCAGGGCGTCCTGTCCGGCCTCGGCCGCGACTGCCTGACGGATACCGCCACCGCCGGCGACGCCCTGTTCGTCCCGGCCCTGCGCCGCGACCGCGGCGAGGCCGAGGCGCTCACCGCCGCCATCGCCGCCCTCCACACCCGCGCCGTCCCCCTCGACTGGACCGCGTACTTCGCCGCGACCGGCGCCCGCCGCACCGACCTGCCCACCTACGCCTTCCAACGCCGCCGGTTCTGGCTGGAGGCACCCGCCGGACACATCGGCGACGTCGAGTCGGCGGGCCTCGGCGCCGCCCACCACCCGCTGCTCGGCGCCGCCGTACCGCTCGCCGACGGCGAGGGCTTCCTGTTCACCGGACGCCTGTCCCTCGACACCCACCCCTGGCTCGCCGACCACGCCGTCATGGGCACCGTCCTGCTGCCCGGCACCGCCTTCGTCGAACTCGCCATCCGCGCCGGCGACCAGGCCGGCTGCGACGTCCTGGAGGAACTCACCCTCGAAGCGCCGCTGATCCTGGCCCCGCACACCGCGGTACGCCTCCAGATCGTGGTCGGCGCACCCGACCGCGACGGCCGCCGCACCCTCGACCTGTACTCCGGCGACCCCGACGCAGCCGACGACGAGCCCTGGACCCGGCACGCGGCGGGCGTCCTCGCCACCGGCGCGCCCCGCCCCGCCTTCGACCTCACCGCATGGCCCCCGCCCGGCGCCGAGGCCGTCACCGTCGACGGCCTGTACGAGCACCTCGGCGGCGGCGGCTTCGCCTACGGGCCCGTCTTCCAGGGCCTGCGGGCCGCCTGGACCCTCGGCGACGACGTCTACGCCGAGGTGGCCCTGCCCGACGACCGGCAGGCCGAGGCCGGCCGGTTCGGCCTGCACCCGGCCCTCCTCGACGCCGCCCTGCACGCCACCTTCGTCCAGCCGTCCCCCGACGCGGACCGCCAGGGCCGGCTCCCGTTCTCCTGGCGCGGGGTGTCCCTGCACGCCGTCGGCGCGTCCGCGCTGCGCGTCCGCCTCACCCCCGACGGCGCCGACAGCGTCTCCCTGCAACTCGCCGACACCACCGGCGCGCCCGTCGCCGCCGTCGACCACCTCGTGCTGCGGCCCGTCTCCGCCGACCGGCTCACCGCCGCCTCCCGCACCGCGCACCACGAGTCGCTGTTCCGCGTCGAGTGGGCCACGGTGCCGCTGCCGTCCGCCCCGACCGCCGAGGACACCCCCTGGGCCGTGGTGGGCCCGGACGCCGACGCGCTGCCCGGCCCGGTCCACGCCGACCTCGCGGCACTCGGCGCCGCCCTCGACGCGGGCGCCGACGCCCCCGCCCACGTCCTGGCCCCCTGCCCGCCGGCCGGCACCGGGGACGCGCTCACCACCGAAGCCGTCCGCGCCGCCGGCCACCGGGCCCTCGCCCTCGTCCAGGGCTGGCTCGCCGACGACCGGTTCGCCGCCTCCCGCCTGGTGTTCGTCACCCGGGGCGCCATCGCGACCCAGGGCGACTGGGACCTCACCGACCCGGCCCACGCCGCCGCCTGGGGCCTGGTCCGCTCCGCACAGTCGGAGAACCCCGACCGCTTCGTCCTCGCCGACCTCGACACCGGTACGACCGGCCCCGACCCCACCCTCCTCACCGCCGCCCTCGCCACCGGCGAACCGCAGTTCGCGATCCGCCGCGGCACCGTCCACGCCCCCCGCCTCGCCCGGATCCCCACCACCACCCCGCTGACACCCCCCGCGGACGGCTCCGCCTGGCGCATGGACATCGAGGACAAGGGCACCCTCGACCACCTCACCCTGGTCCCCAGCCCCGAGTCCGAGGCACCCCTGGAAGCCGGCCAGGTCCGCGTCGCCGTACGCGCCGCCGGCCTCAACTTCCGCGACGTCCTCAACGCCCTCGGCATGTACCCCGGCGACCCCGGCCTGATGGGCAGCGAAGGCGCCGGCACCGTCGTGGAGACCGGCCCCGGCGTCACCGACCTCGCCGCCGGCGACCGCGTCATGGGCATGCTGCCCGGCGCGTTCGGCCCGCTCGCCGTCGTCGACCGCCGCATGATCGCCCCCATGCCCGAGGGCTGGACCTTCGCCGAGGCCGCGGCCGTCCCGATCGTCTTCATGACGGCCTACTACGCCCTCCACGACCTCGCCGGCCTCCGCGAGGGCGAAACCCTCCTCGTGCACGCCGCGGCCGGCGGCGTCGGCATGGCCGCCGTCCAACTGGCCCGCCACCGGGGCGCCGACGTCTACGCCACCGCCAGTCCCGCCAAGTGGGACACCCTGCGCGGACTCGGCCTGACCGACGACCGGATCGCCTCCTCCCGCACCCTCGACTTCGAGGACACCTTCCGCACGGCCACCGACGGCCGCGGCGTCGACGTCGTCCTGGACTCCCTCGCCCGCGAGTTCGTCGACGCCTCCCTGCGGCTCCTGCCGCGTGGCGGCCGCTTCGTCGAGATGGGCAAGACCGACGTCCGCGACCCGCGGGAAGTCGCGGCCGCCCACCCCGGCGTCGGCTACCAGGCCTTCGACCTCACCGAAGCCGGCCTCGACCGCATCCAGGAGATGCTCACCGAGCTGCTCGGCCTCTTCGAGGCCGGCGCCCTGAACCCCATCCCCGTCTCCGCCTGGGACCTCCGCCAAGCCCCCGAGGCGTTCCGCTACCTCAGCCAGGCCCGCCACACCGGCAAGATCGTCCTGACCTTGCCCGTCGCATGGAACCCGCAGGGCACCGTCCTCATCACCGGCGGCACCGGCACCCTCGGCGCGCTCGTCGCCCGGCACGCCGTCACCGTCCGCGGCGCCCGCCGGCTCGTCCTCACCAGCCGCCGCGGCGAACGCGCCGCCGGCGCCGCCGAACTCGCCGCCGAACTGCGCGCCCTGGGCGCCGACGTCACCATCGCCGCCTGCGACGCCGCCGACCGCGACGCGCTCGCAGCCCTCCTCGACGCCATCCCCGCCGCGCACCCGCTGACCGCCGTCGTCCACACCGCCGGCGTCCTCGACGACGGCATCGCCGAGGCACTCACCTCCGAACGCCTCGACACCGTCCTGCGGCCCAAGGCAGACGCCGCCCTCCACCTGCACGACCTGACCCGCCGCCTCGACCTGGCCGACTTCGTCCTCTTCTCCTCCGCCGCCGGTACCTTCGGCGGCGCCGGACAGGCCAACTACGCCGCCGCGAACGTCTTCCTCGACGCACTCGCCCGCCACCGCCAGGCCCACGGCCTGCCCGGCACCTCCCTCGGCTGGGGCCTGTGGGCCGAAGCCAGCGGCATGACCGGAGAACTCGACACCGCCGACAAGGACCGCATGACGCGCTCCGGCGTCCTCGGGCTCTCCACCGAAGAGGGCCTCGCCCTCCTCGACACCGCCCACCGCACCGGCGACGCCCACCTCGTCCCCATGCAGCTCGACCTCGCACCCCTGCGCCAGGCCGACGCGAGCATGGTCCCCGCCCTGCTGCGCGGCCTCGTCCGGGCCCCCGCCCGCCGGGCCGTCGAAGCCGGCGCGGCCCGCACCGGAACCCCGCTGGTCGAGCAGCTCGTACGGCTCCCCGAGCCCGAGCGCGACACGCTCCTCCTCGACCTCGTACGCGACCAGGTGGCGGCCGTACTCGGCCACGCCACCCCCGACGCCGTCGAACCGGGCCGCGCGTTCAAGGACCTCGGCTTCGACTCGCTGACCGCCGTCGAGTTCCGCAACCGCCTCGGCGCCACCGCCGGCGTCCGACTGCCCGCCACCCTCGTCTTCGACTACCCCACCCCCACCGTCCTCGCCGCCTACCTCAAGGACGAACTCCTCGGCTCCGAGGCCGCCGCCGCGGCCGCCGCCCTCCCGCAGCACCCGGCCGGCGCCGCCGCCGCCGACGACCCCATCGCCATCATCGCCATGAGCTGCCGCTTCCCCGGCGGCGTCCGCAGCCCCGAGGACCTGTGGGAGCTGCTCGCCGAAGGCCGCGACGGCATCGCCGACCTCCCCGCGGACCGCGGCTGGGACACCGAGGCGCTGTACGACCCGGACCCCGACAACCCCGGCACCTCGTACGCCCGCGAAGGCGGCTTCGTCTACGACGCCCACCACTTCGACCCCGGCTTCTTCGGGATCAACCCGCGCGAGGCCCTCGCCATGGACCCGCAGCAGCGGCTCCTCCTGGAGACCTCCTGGGAGGCGTTCGAACGGGCCGGCATCGACCCGACGGGCCTGCGCGGCGGGCAGGTCGGCGTGTTCGTCGGCCAGATGCACAACGACTACGTCTCCCGCCTGAACACCGTCCCCGAAGGCGTCGAGGGCTACCTCGGCACCGGCGGCTCCAGCAGCATCGCCTCCGGCCGCGTCTCCTACACCTTCGGCTTCGAAGGCCCCGCCGTCACCGTCGACACCGCCTGCTCCTCCTCCCTCGTCGCCCTGCACCTCGCCGCGCAGGCCCTGCGCTCCGGCGAATGCTCGATCGCCCTGGCGGGCGGCGTCACGATCATCACCACCCCCGACGTCTTCACCGAGTTCAGCCGGCAGCGCGGTCTCGCCGCCGACGGCCGCTGCAAGCCGTTCGCGGCCGCCGCCGACGGCACCGCTTGGGGCGAGGGCATCGGCATGCTGCTCGTCGAGCGGCTCTCCGACGCCCGCCGCAACGGCCACCGGGTACTCGCCGTGGTCCGCGGCACCGCCGTCAACCAGGACGGCGCCTCCAACGGCCTCACCGCCCCCAACGGTCCTGCCCAGCAGCGCGTCATACGCCAGGCCCTCGTCAACTCCGGCCTGAACGCCGCCGAAGTGGACGCCGTCGAGGCGCACGGCACGGGGACCCGGCTCGGCGACCCGATCGAGGCACAGGCACTGCTGGCCACCTACGGCCAGGACCGGCCCGAGGACCGTCCCCTCTGGCTCGGCTCCATCAAGTCCAACTTCGGCCACACGCAGGCCGCCGCGGGCGTCGCCGGCATCATCAAGATGGTCCAGGCGATGCGCCACGGCGTACTTCCCCGCACCCTCCACGTCGACGAGCCCTCCCCGCACGTCGACTGGTCCGCGGGCGCGGTCTCCCTGCTCACCGAGCAGCGCCCCTGGCCCGAGACCGGCCGCCCCCGCCGCGCGGGCATCTCGTCCTTCGGCATGAGCGGTACCAACGCGCACGCCATCGTCGAACTCCCGGACATCCCGGCCCCCGCCGCCGCTCCCGCCCCGGTCACCTCCGGCACTCCCGCGGCCCCGGCAGCGCTGCCCTGGCACCTGACGGCCCGCACGCCCGAAGCCCTGCGCGCCCAGGGCGAACGCCTCCTGTCCCACCTGGACGCCCACCCCGACGCGGAACCCGCCGCCGTCGGCCACTCCCTGGCCACCGGCCGGGCCGTCTTCGAACACCGCGCCACCGTGGTCGCCTCGGACCGCGACGGATTCCGCGCCGGCCTGGCGGCCCTCGCCGAGGGCCGCACGGCTGCCGGACTCGTCCGGGGCGCGCCGACCGCCGGCGGGAAGCTTGCCTTCCTGTTCACCGGTCAGGGCAGTCAGCGGCTGGGGATGGGGCGCGAACTGTACGACGCCTACCCCGTGTTCGCGGACGCCCTGAACACCGTGTGCGAAGGACTGGAACTCGAACTCCCCCT
>NZ_JANFAK020000013.1 GCF_024721315.2 Streptomyces sp. Isolate_45 | reverse complement strand
CCCCCCCCCCCCCCCCCCCCCCCCCCCCCCCCCCCCCCCCCCCCCCCCCCCCCCCCCCCCCCCCCCCCCCCCCCACCACAGTGGCTGCTTGATTCTGCCGATGAATGTTAGATCTACAGGCTTCCCCCTGATCGTGGGGGGGGGTGCCACTTTTCGTGGGACCTGAGTTACGTCCCGAAGGTGCTAGGGAACCCTGTTCAGGTCTGTCGCTCTCCGCCGGCATCGGCCTCGAGCACGATACCGGTGCTCTTCTTCGAACGTCGTAGGCGCTTCTCCAGCCAAGAGGCCAGGGTGGTCAAGGCGAAGTTCACCGCGATGTACAGCAGGGCGATCACGACCATGGTCGCGATGGTGTTGCTGTAGTTGGCAGAGATCTGACGGTTCATTGACATCAGATCGGCGAAGCCGAGGACAGCGCCGCCGAGTGCTGTGTCCTTGAGGATCACCACGAGTTGGCTGACCAGAGCGGGCAGCATGGCCGTGACGGCTTGCGGGACCAAGACGTACGTCATGGTCTGACCCTTGCGCATTCCGATCGCCTGAGCCGCGTCGGTTTGGCCGCGGGGAAGTGACAGGATGCCGGCCCGGACGATCTCGGCGATGACCGAGGCGTTGTACAGGACAAGCCCAGTGACCACTGCGTACAGCGGTCGCAGGTCGGAGCTGACCGTGCCCAGCATGACGTACAGCGCGGAGCTGAAGATCATCAGGATCAAAACCGGGATGGCGCGGAAAAACTCCACGATCGTGCCGACTGGTATGCGGACCCATGCATGGTCGGAGAGCCTCGCTATGCCGAGGAGAGCGCCGAGAGGTAGCGCGATGACCATGGCGATTGCGCCAGCCTTGAGGGTCTCACCGAGGCCGGGCAGCAGAAAGGTCGTCCAAAGCTGACTGTCCGTGACGAATGGAGACCACTTGTCGGCCTCGAGCTGGTTCTTATCAGCCATCCGGTCCAAAATCCACCACAGGGCCAGCGCCACGACTACCGCGAAAATGCCGGTGTAGATCCAGTTGCGAACCTTGGCCTTGGGGCCGGGGGCGTCGTACAGAACGGAGGTCATCGCTTCACCGCCACTCGCTTGGCCACCCAGCCCAGCAGCAGGCCGGTAGGCAGGGTCAGCAGGACGAAGCCGAGAGCGAAGACCGCGAAGACCGCGAAGAGTGCGTCCGCCTCGTTCTCAAGCATTTCTTTCATCAGTAGGGCCGCCTCGGCCACACCGATGGTCGCCGCCACCGTGGTGTTCTTGGTCAGGGCGATCAATACATTGGCGAGCGGTGCTATGACCGCCCGAAAACTCTGGGGAAGCACGACAAGCGTGAGCACCTGAAAGAAACTCAGCCCCAGTGCGCGGGCGGCCTCGGCCTGGCCGACAGGCACGGTATTGATACCGGAGCGGATTGATTCGCAAACGAACGTGCCGGTGTAGGCGCTCAGGCCAAGGATCGCGAGACGGAAGCCGATCTCTTTGGAGGTGCCGCCGCCGAGCGCGATTCCTAGGGTCTGGTCCAAGCCCAAAGAGCAGCCGAGGATCAGCAGGGTCAGCGGCGTGTTACGCACGACATTGACGTAGGTTGTGCCGAAGCTACGCATCAGTGGGACCGGACTGACCCGCATCCCGGCCAGTATCAGGCCCCAAATCAGGGAGCCGACGGCCGAGTAGAGGGTGAGCTGAACCGTCACCCAGAAGGCTCCGAGCAGGTCGTACTGCTCGGAAGAAACAAAGTCGAACACGTTACCCTGCGCTCTCCCCAGGATGGCCGGAGAGGCGCGCTGCCGCCCGTGACAGACGTTTGGCAGTGCGCCTCCCCGATGAATTAGCTGCCTTCTGTGATCTGCGGGGCCGGCTCAGCTTTGTAGCCCGCAGGGCCGAGGTTCGCGTCGACCGCCTTCTGCCAGGAGCCGTCCTCCACCATCTTCTTCAGTGCGGCGTTGACCTTGGTCTGGAGGTCCTTGTCGCCCTTTTTCAGGCCGATGCCATAGGGCTCGTCGCTCAGCTTCAGGCCAGCCAGCTTGAACTTGCCCTTGTTCTTCTCCTGTGCCGCGTAGCCGGCCAGAATCGAGCCGTCCGTGGTCAGCGCGTCCACGGCCTTATTCTCCAAGCCGGTGAGGCACTCGCTGTAGCCCGGGTATTCGCGAAGGTCGGCGTCGGGGGCGAGCTTGGTCTTGACGTTCTGCGCCGAGGTGGATCCGGCGACCGAGCACAGCTTCTTGCTGTTCAGGTCTTCGGCCTTAGTGATGGAGCTGTCGTCTGCACGGACCAGCAGGTCCTGGTGGGCCAGGAAGTAGGGGCCCGCGAAGTCGACCTTCGCTTTGCGCTTGTCGTTGATTGTGTAAGTGGCGACCACCAGTTTGACGTCACCGTTCGAGATGAGGTTCTCGCGCTCGGCGCTGATCGCCTGCTTGAACTCGATCTGGTTCGGCTGGTAGCCGAGCTCCTTGGCCACGTAGGTGGCGACATCGACGTCGAAGCCGGTGAACTTGCCGTCGGGCGTCTTCAGACCCAGACCGGGCTGGTCGAACTTGATGCCGATGACGACCTTGTCCTTGCCGCCGCCACCGGACGCGCCGGCGTCACTGGCCGACTTGTCGCTGCCGCCGCCACAGGCGGTCGCCGTCAGGGCAAGGGCGACGGCGACGGCCGCGGCCGCACCGACCTTGGAGATCTTCATGGTGAACTTCCCTCGGGTGAGACGTGGTTGAGCGACGAGCGGGATGTGTGCTCCGTCGGACGGATCACTACCAGACGAGAAACGTCAGTGGTGCAGGATCTTCGACAGGAAGTCCTTGGCACGATCGCTGCGCGGGTTGCTGAAGAACTGATCGGGCGTGGCCTGTTCGACGATCTTCCCGTCGGCCATGAAGACGACCCGGTTGGCGGCCGAGCGGGCGAAGCCCATCTCGTGCGTGACGACGACCATGGTCATCCCCTCCCGGGCGAGCTGCTGCATGACCTCCAGCACCTCGTTGATCATTTCCGGGTCGAGGGCCGAGGTCGGCTCGTCGAAGAGCATGACCTTCGGCTCCATCGCCAGCGCCCTGGCGATCGCCACGCGCTGCTGCTGGCCTCCGGACAGCTGCGCCGGGTACTTGTCGGCCTGCGAGCCGACGCCCACCCGGTCCAGCAGCGACTGCGCCTTCTCACGGGCGGCCGCCTGATCCGTCTTGCGGACCTTGATCTGGCCCAGCATGACGTTCTGCAGCACCGTCTTGTGTGCGAACAGGTTGAACGACTGGAACACCATGCCCACGTCGGCGCGCAGTCGGGCGAGTTCCTTGCCCTCGGCCGGCAGCGGCTTCCCGTCGAGCGTGATGGTGCCCGAGTCGATCGTCTCCAGCCGGTTGATGGTCCGGCACAGCGTGGACTTGCCCGATCCCGAAGGACCGATCACCACGACGACTTCACCGCGGGCAATGCTCAGATCAACGTCCTGAAGCACGTGCAGCGCGCCGAAGTGCTTGTTGACGTTGCTCAGTACGACCAGGCCGTCAGCGGCACCGGCCGCGTCCTGCACGTCCTTGGTCACTGATACTCCGCTCATCGGCTTCTTGCTCCGTCCTCCGTCGGTTGGGAGGACAGTAGTGACGAGGCGCGCACAGCGTCATCACATCTGAGGGAGAATTGAGCATAACGATACGGCCTCGCCCGGATACGCTCCGTGCGTGGCCCGGACCGGTGCGTTCCGTACGCGTACCGGGTGCATAACGGAAGACTCGCCGGACCGGAACCCCCTTGACGTGGGACTCTTCATGGGCATGGATGCATGGTGGCCCGTGTTGGGCCATTCTTCGTCCGGACGCCGTGAACAGGAAAGGGGGACGCCATGAGGCTGCTGCTCGTCGAGGACGACGACCACGTCGCCGCCGCCCTGTCCGCGATCCTCGCCCGGCACGGCTTCCGGGTGACCCACGCCCGCAGCGGCGAGGAGGCCCTCCAGGCGCTGCTGTCCGCCGGGTCCTCGCCCGGGGCCGCTCCCTATGGGGTGATCCTGCTCGACCTCGGCCTGCCCGACCAGGACGGCTACGAGGTCTGCGGCAAGATCCGCAAGCGCACCAGCACGCCCGTGATCATGGTGACCGCGCGGGCCGACGTCCGATCCCGCATCCACGGCCTGAACATGGGCGCCGACGACTACGTCACCAAGCCGTACGACACCGGCGAGCTCCTCGCCCGCATCCACGCCGTCGCCCGGCGCACCGGAACCCCCGAGGAGGCCACCGCCGGCACCACGGGATCCCCCGCCGCGGTCGTGCTCGGTCCGGTCTCCATCGAGCTGCCCACCCGCCGGGTCAGCGTGAACGGCGCCGACGTACCGCTCACCCGCAAGGAGTTCGACCTGCTGGCCCTGCTCGCGCAGCGGCCCGGGGTCGTCTTCCGGCGCGAGCAGATCATCAGCGAGGTCTGGCGCACCAGTTGGGAGGGCACCGGGCGCACCCTAGAAGTCCACGTCGCCTCGCTGCGCTCCAAGCTGGGCCTGCCCGCCCTCATCGAGACCGTCCGCGGGGTGGGCTACCGGCTCGTCACCCCGGCCGCGCCCTAGCGGGCGCCTGCCGTGCGCGCCCGGCTGCTCCCGCTCCTCGTCGTCCTCATGGCGGGCGTCCTGATCGCCCTCGGGTTGCCGCTCGCGGTGAGTCTGGCGGCCCGGCAGCAGCAGGACGTCGTCGTCGACCGGATCGACGACAGCGCCCGCTTCGCCGCCCTCGCCCAGTTCGTCATCGACGCCGAGGGCTCCCGCTCGACCGGGGCCGACGAACGCCAGGAGACCCTCCAGCAGGAACTCGCCCGCTACCAGGAGCTGTACGGCATCCGCGTCGGCATCTTCTACCGCGACGGCAACGCCCTGGTACGGGCCCCCGGCTGGTGGCAGTTGCCGGACGACGGTGAAGGTCGTACGGCCTTCACCGAGGCCCTCGCCGGGCGGCGCAGCCACGACCCGGGTCAGGTGTGGCCCTGGCAGACCCACGGCAAACTGCTCGTCGCCTCCCCGGTGGTCCTCGACGGGGACGTCGTCGCCGTCGTCGTCACCGAATCGCCCACCGATCAGATGCGCGCCCGGATCCTGCGGGGCTGGCTGTTCATCACGGCCGGGCTCGCCGCCGCGATGCTCGTCGCGTTCGGCGCCGCCCTGCGGCTCACCAGCTGGGTCCTCAAGCCCGTTCAAACGCTGGACGCCGCCGCCCACGGCATCGCCACGGGACGCATGAACTCCCGCGTCGCGGCCGCCGGCGGCCCACCGGAACTCCAGCGACTCGCCCGCTCGTTCAACGAGATGGCCGACAACGTGGAAGAGGTCCTTGAGCAGCAGCGGGCGTTCGTCGCCGACGCCTCGCACCAACTGCGCAACCCCCTCGCCGCGCTGCTCCTGCGCATCGAGCTGCTCGCCCTCGAACTGCCCGAGGGGAACGAGGAGATCGCCTCCGTACGGACCGAGGGCAAGCGCCTCACCCAGGTCCTGGACGACCTCCTCGACCTGGCGCTGGCCGAACACGCCTCCGCGGAGATCAGCCTCACCGACATCGGGGCGCTGACCTCCGAGCGGGTCGCCGCCTGGCGGCCGTACGCCGAGGAGAAGGGCGTACGGCTCACCGAGACGGGCCGGTCCGCCGTCACCGGCTGGGCCGACCCGATCGCCCTGTCCAGCGCGCTCGACGCGGTCATCGACAACGCCCTGAAGTTCACGCCGGCGGGCGAGGAGGTCGAGGTGTCCGTCACCGCTGCCGGGCGCAGCGCGCTCGTCGTCGTCGCCGACCGGGGGCCGGGCCTGACCGAGGAGGAGCTGCTGCGCGTCGGTGACCGCTTCTGGCGCAGCGGCCGCCACCAGAACGTCAAGGGCTCCGGCCTCGGCCTGTCCATCTCCAGGGCCCTGCTCGCCGGGGGCGGCGGCTCCCTCTCCTACGAGACGAACCCGCCGCACGGGCTGCGCGTGACGGTCGCCGTCCCGCGCACGGACCCGCACAACCCCTGACACCCGGGCCCGGGACTCTCGGGCCCCGGGGCCCCTACCAGGGCAGCTCCGTGCGGGCGGGCGCGGACGTCGCGTACGTCTCCCCGACCGCCCGCAGCTCCAGGAGCGCCGCCCGCTCCCGGCCCGCCCGGGTGACGGAGGGGACGTACAGGGCGGCGGCGCAGGTGCCGCCGAGGAAGCGGCGGGTGCCGTCGGGGAGCAGGCGGTGGAGCTCGTAGTGCCGGACCGGACCGGCTGCCCGGTCCCAGGCGAGGCGGAGCTCGGCCTCGTCGCCCCGGCGGGCCGTGGCGGCCACCTCCAGGTGCGCGGGCGGGGCCGGGTGCCGGGAACGGGTGGTGTCGCGTACCGACAGGGCCCCGAGCCGCCAGGACACGGGCTCGTTCCCGCGTCCGGTGATCCGTACGGCCAGGGCGTACGCGGTCCTTCCGGCCGGCGTCGCCAGGGGCACTCGGGTCGTGCGCCAACCCCGGTGGTCGCCGGTCGGGGCCGTCGTCCGCAGCCACGTGTACGGGACCGGGTCGCCGGGGGCGGCCGGCTCGCGGGTCGCGAACCCGAACTCGACGCGGACCGGCCCGGCGTCCGTACGGTGCACGAGTTCGGCGACGGTGGTGCGGGTCAGCGGGAGCCGGGTGGCGTGCAGGCCGACGGAGACGGGGGCGCCGGGCCGGCCCGCCACGAGCAGGCTGGAACCGCCGCGCCAGGCGTCCGCGAAGTCCAGGGTGACCGACGGGCGTTCGCCGGCCGTGTCCACCACCCAGCGGCGGCCGGGCAGCCGGTCCTGGAGGGCGAGGTGACTCCAGGGCGCGTCGCCGAGGACCTCGCCGTCCTCGTACCAGCGCAGCCCGTGACCGGTGTTGAACGAACAGGCGAAGGGCAGCCCGGTCACGGTGGAACGGTCGGCGACGACCGTGGCGGGCGCCCGCCAGCCCGATTCGGGTGCGGGTCTCGACGGATCGAGGGACGCGCCGGTCCAGAACAGGTCGTCGGACACGTGGAACGCGCCGGGGGAGCGGTCGGTGAGGTGGTTGCGGGTCCACTCGGGCCGGTAGAAGCCGTAGCTGACGACGTGTTCGCGATCGCGCGGCACGATCGCGTCCCAACGCACGTCGGAGTGACGGCCGTTGGATTCGACGTCCACCGCCGCCCACAGTTCGTGGCGGGAACGGCCCAGCCGGTCGGCGAGGGCGCCGGAGGACGCCAGCGTCGGTTCGGTCCAGCGGAAGTCCACGAAGAGGGTGTCCGCGACCTTCCCGGTCCGATCCTCGAAGAATTCCTGGTTGAGGGCGTTCAGCGCGCCCTGCCAGCCGACCCGGCCGGTGGCGTTCATCGCGTCGTACCAGGTGATGCGCAGGCCGTGCGGCGCGCCCGCGGCCCGCAGGGCGCGCAGGAACTCCCGCATCCGGGAGGCCAGCGCACTGTCCCCGCCGTCCGTCTCGGCGTTGACGAACCAGCCGTCGAAGCCGTGCGCCCGCGCCACCTGTACGAGCTTCTCCGCCAGGGGGAAGCGTCCGAGGGCGTCGCGCCGCACCAACTCCTGCGTCCACCGCAGGTCACCGCCGTAGGGGACGGGCGGCAGGAACACGTTGCCGAGGACCCTGACGCCGTTGCGGTGGGCGGCGTCCGTCACCGGGGCGTTCGGCGCGAGCACGATGCCCTCGCCGGCGGAACCGCCCCAGAAGACCAGCTCGTCGATGTACGCCCAGTGCGTGAGCGCGTACGAGTCCGCCGACGCCGAACCCTGGGACGGGTTCCCCGCGGTCGGCCCGAACGAGACCAGCGAGGCGATGCGGGCCTGCCCCGCACGGGCGCCCGGGTGCGGGGGCACGGGGGTGAAGCGCGGGGCGAGCGGCACGGTCGCCGCGTTGTGCGCCAGGTCCGGGTCCGACTCCGGGCTCCACGCCTTCAACGAGCGCCACACGATCCCGGGCCCCGGCTCGCCCGGGGGGAGGGAATCGGGGAACCAGTAGGAGGCGTACGGGGCGAGGGCCGCGGGCTCGGGCGCGGAGCCGGGTGAGGGAGGCGCGTCCCGGGCAGGGGTGACGGCCCCGACCGGGAACGGGAGGGCCCCGGCGGCCAGCACCGTACGCCTGGCCGGTCCCCGGGCGGCGGGTGCCGCAGGAAGGCCGGGCTCGGGTACCGGGGACGTACGGGGAGCTGCGTCCGGTTCGGTCGCGGACATGCGGGTCTCCTCACGCGGGGGTGGCGGGGTGTTCGGGCAGGGGCCGGGGCAGGGCGGCCGTGGGATCGGGCCCGCCCGTCCCCGTGCCGTCAGGTTCCTTCGGCCTCAGGTCACTTCGGGTACGCGGAGCACCTCGGTGATGCCGCGCGCGGACAGGTGCGCCGCGTCCCGGGAGTGCTCCGCGAGGACCACCGCGGGGCGCACCCCCTGGGCCGTCAGTGAGGCCCAGGCTTCGAAGAACGCGCCGCCCGGGGCGCACACCGAACGGTCCGGGGCCCGCGGCACACCGCCCGCGTCCAGGACGAGGGCGGTGGAGCGGGGCGCGGGGTGGTGCTCGCGGCCCCGCCACCGCCGGGCGACCCGGGCCAGGGCGGCGCCCACGGGCTTGCCGCGGCGGTCGTTGGTGAGCAGGCCGAGCCCGTACTCCAGCTCGGGGAAGTCCGCGAGCCCGCGGGACACGTCGTGCGAGCACCACCAGGTCACCCCCCACAGGTCGGGGCAGTCCAGGGCGTTCTCCACGGTGGCCTCGGCGAACCGCACGGCGTCCTCGGGCCCGATCAGCGGGGCGGGCGCCCCGACCTCCTGGAGCCAGACCGGGCGGTGCGGGTCCGCCGCCCAGGCCTTGGACAGCTCGATCAGGTAGGCGGCGTGGTGCTCGGTCGCCGTCCCGGTGGGGCCGTGGCGCTGCGCGGTGCCGTTGAACACCCAGGAGTGCACGGCGGTCGCCGCGCCCAGCCGCGCGGCCTGGGCGGGGGTGAAGGGGTGCCCGTCCCGGTACCAGACGGCGTCGTACTCGGCGTGCAGGTGGAAGCGGCCCGGGGCGCCCTCCTCGCAGGCGGCCAACATGCGTTCCAGCCAGCGCCGCGCCTGGTCCGGGGTGATGCGGTCGGGGTCGGGGTGCGGGTCCCCGGCGAACTGGTTGATCTCGTTGCCGACCGTCATGCCGAGGAAGTGGGGCCGGTCGGCGAGGGCGGCGGCCAGCGTGCGCAGGTACTCCGCCTGCCCGGCGATCACGTCCGGATCGTCGAAGATGCCGCGCCGGTGCCAGGTCGCCGTCCAGGACGGCAGGAAGTCGAAGCTCGACAGGTGCCCCTGGAGGCCGTCCACCGCGACGTCGAGGCCGCGGTCGGCCGCCGCGTCGGCGAGCGCGACGAGCTGCTCGACGGCGCGCGGCCGGATCAGGGTGCGGTTCGGCTGGAACAGCGGCCACAGCGGGAACACCCGTACGTGGTCCAGGCCGAGCTCGGCCACCGAGTCGAGATCGGCGCGGACCTCGTCGAGGTCGAAGTCCAACCAGTGGTGGAACCAGCCCCGGGTCGGGGTGTAATTCGCGCCGAAGCGGAGGGTGCGCGGGGCATGCGGCATGAAACGTCCCGGAGTTCAGCGGAATTCACCGGACGCCCCAACCTGCCGTGCGCCGTCGGAGAAAGTCAACAGGGCCTCGACGCGGGGATGGCCGGGGTTCATCGCACCACGAACCTTGCGTTCCGGTCCCGTTGGCGGCGGGGGCGGGCCTGATGGGGACGTGGCAACTAATGCGGTTTAGTGAGTGGGCCCGATCCGAAAGGATCGGGAAATGGAGAGGGGAGAACAGGCCGATTTCCCACCCGTCCGGGCGACTTCCGCGACCGTGGTCGGTGGGGCCGTCCGGGGCGGGATCGCGTACGGTCCGCCCATCGCGATCCACGTCACCGAGGGATGAGGCAGGCATGGCCCGCAGACCCACCATCAAGGACATCGCCCGCCGGGCCGGGGTGTCCGAGAGCGCCGTCTCCTTCGCGCTCAACGACCGGCCCGGGGTGTCCGACCACACCCGCGCCCGGGTCAGGCAGGTCGCGGAGGAACTCGGCTGGCAGCCCAACAGCGCGGCCCGTGCGCTCTCCGGCGAACGCTCCGGAGCCGTCGGGCTGGTCCTGGCCAGGCCCGCGCACACCCTCGGCGTCGAGTCCTTCTTCCTCCAACTCGTCTCCGGCATCCAGGAGGTGCTCTCGGCGAGCCGCACCGCCCTCCTCTTCCAGGTCGTCGAGGACATCGACGCCGAGTGCGCCGTCCACCGCCGCTGGTGGGCGGAGCGCCGCGTCGACGGGGTGCTCGTCGTCGACCCCCGCACACGGGACCCGCGCCCGGAACTGCTCACCGCACTCGGCCTGCCCGCCGTCATGATCGGCGGCACCGGGGAGGCCGACGCCGGGGAAGTCGACACCGGGGAGGTCGACACCGGCGGGGTCGACACCGGCGGCGTCGGCTCCGGCCGGATCAGGCCCGGAGAGCCGAGCCCCGGCCCGCCCGGCACCGGTCGTCGGCCCGCCCTCTCCGCCGTCCGGGCCGACGACGCCCGCGCCATGGCGGACGTCCTGGGCCACCTGCACGCCCTCGGGCACCGCCGGATCGCGCACGTCGCCGGCCTGCCCGGCCTCGCCCACACGGCGCGCCGCGTCTCCTCGCTGCGCGCCGAGGCGCTGCGGCTCGGCCTCGCCGGGGACCAGGTGGAGTCGGTGACCACCGACTACTCCGACACGGAGGGCGCGGCCGCCACCCGCCGGCTCCTCGCGCGACCGCGCCCGCCGACGGCGCTCGTGTACGACAACGACGTCATGGCGGTGGCCGGCAGCGCCGTCGCCGCCGAGCTCGGCGTCGCCGTGCCCGGCCGGCTGTCGATCGTGGCCTGGGACGACTCCGCCCTGTGCCGGGTCACCCACCCGCGGCTGACCGCGCTCGTCCGCGACACCGCGGGCTTCGGCCGGCTCGCGGCCGAGGAACTCCTCGCCGTCCTCGGCGGATCGGCGCCCCGCGTCCGCGAGAGCGAGCTGCCCCGACTGGAACCCCGCGAGAGTACGGCTCCGCCGGCAGCCGCATACTGAAATCCGACCCCTTCCAGGAGCGCCACCGTGACCACTCCCACCCCAGCCCTCCCCGTGCCCCGCACGGCCGCCGCGGCCGCCGGTCCGACCGTGGCGATCGACATCGGCGGCACGAAGATCGCCGGCGCGCTGGTCCACCCCGACGGCAGCATGACGGCGGCCACCCGCCGCCCGACCCCGCGCGGCGCGGACGCCGACGCGGTGATGGCGGCGGTCGCCGAGGTCATCGCCGACCTGTCCGAAGCCCCCCTGTGGCCCCAGGTCGTCCGCTGCGGCATCGGCAGCGCGGGCCCCGTGGACACCACCCGCGGCACCGTGAGCCCGGTCAACATCGGGGCCTGGCGCGACTTCCCGGTGCAGGCCCGGGTCGGCGCCGAGCTCGCCGCCCGCGGCGCCGGGGTCCCGACGGTCCTGGCGGGCGACGGCGTGGCCATGACCGCCGCGGAACACTGGCTGGGCGCCGCGCGGGGCCACGCGAACGCCCTGTGCATGGTCGTCTCGACCGGCGTCGGCGGCGGCCTGGTCCTCAACAACCAGCTCCACCCGGGCCCCACCGGCAACGCGGGCCACATCGGCCACATCAGCGTCGCCTTCGACGGGGAGAGGTGCGCCTGCGGCGGCCACGGCTGCGTCGAATCCCTGGCCTCGGGCACCGCCATCGCGCGCTGGGCCCTCGCCCAGGGCTGGACCGGACCCGACCCGACGGCGGCCGGCGTCGCGGCCTCCGCCGCGGCGGGCGATCCCGTCGCACGGGCCGCCTTCGACCGGGCCGGCCGCGCACTCGCCGCCGCCATCGCGGCCACCGCCACGCTCGTCGAGACCGACATCGCCGTCATCGGGGGCGGGGTCGCCGCCGCGGGCGACACCCTCTTCGCACCGGTCCGCCGGCACCTGGCCTCGTACGCGACCCTCGGCTTCGTCCAGGACCTCCGGGTCGTCCCGGCCACCCTCGGTACCGACGCGGGCCTCATCGGCGCGGCCGCCGCGGCGATGATGCTGCTGCCCACCGGCTGACACCCCACGGGGTCGGCGAAGGGGCCGAAGCGGCTACGGCTTGACCGACCGGTAGTAGCGGCGGGCCCCTTCGTGCAGGTCCAGCGGGTCCGTGTAGATCGCCGTGCGCAGGTCGACCAGCTGGGCCGCGTGCACCTGGCGCCCGATGCGGTCCCGGCTCAGGATCACCGTCCGGGTGAACTGCTCGGTCAATTCCGGGCTGGTGTCCTCCCGGGTCACCAGCAGGTTCGGAACGGCCACCGTGGCCACCGCGGAGGTGTTGCGGGCCCGCGCGTACGCGTCCTGCGGCATCACCGCGGCCCGGTAGTAGCGCGCCGGGCTCCCGCCCGCCTGGAGCTGTTCCACCAGGTCGCCCAGCTGCACGAGCCGGATCTCGAACCGCTCCGACAGCTCCCGCACCGCGGTCGTCGGAAGTCCGCCCGACCAGAAGAACGCGTCGATCCGGCCCGCCTCCAGCTCGGCCGGCATGGTGTCGATCCCTATGGCCACCGGGGTGATGTCCCGCGTCGGACTCAGCTTGGCCGCCGTCAGCAGCCGCTCCGAGATCAGCCGCACCCCGGACCCGTCCTGGCCGATCGCGACCCGCTTGCCCCGCAGGTCACGGGCCGACTGCACCGGCGACGCGGCGGGCACGACCAGCTGTACGTAGTCGTCGTAGAGCCGCGCGCAGCCGCGCAGCCGCTCCGCGCCCGGCTTGCCGTCGAGGCGGTACTTGGAGACCGCGTCGGCCGTCGCCACCGTGAAGTCGGCCTCGCCCGCGGCGACCCGCTGGAGGTTCTGCTGCGAGCCCTCGCTCGTCTCCAGCCTCACCCGCATCGCGGGCATGTCCTGCGCGAGGGCCTGCTCCAGCAGCTGCCCGTAGCGGTGGTAGACGCCGGTACGGACGCCCGAGCTGAAGGTGAGGTCCCCCTTCAGCTCCGGTTCGCCGAAGGGCCGCAGCCACCACAGCAGCGCCCCGAGCACGGCCAGTACCGCCACCAGGCCCCGAAGGGCGCGGCGCCGGCCGGCGGTGGTCGGGAGGAGGGGCATGCCGGCGATCCTGCCACCCGTCCGCCGTCCTGTCACGGCGGGCCCGCCCCCACCGGCCCCGCGTACGGGCTCCGGCGCGGTGACGGGCTCCCCCACGACCGCTGTCGCGTCGGCGGCCCGGGACCAACCCTTACCCTTGTGGGGTGAGTGTCGAGGGCGAGGCTGCAGTTTTGAAAACGTACGAGGTGCGCACCTACGGGTGCCAGATGAACGTGCACGACTCCGAGCGGCTGTCCGGTCTGCTGGAGGGCGCGGGATACACGCGCGCCCCCGAGGGCTGCGACGGCGACGCCGACGTGGTCGTCTTCAACACCTGCGCCGTCCGTGAGAACGCCGACAACAAGCTGTACGGCAACCTCGGCCGGCTCGCCCCGATGAAGACGAAGCGGCCCGGGATGCAGATCGCCGTCGGCGGCTGCCTCGCGCAGAAGGACCGCGACACGATCGTCAAGAGGGCCCCCTGGGTCGACGTCGTGTTCGGCACACACAACATCGGCAAACTGCCCGTCCTCCTGGAGCGCGCCCGCATCCAGGAAGAGGCGCAGATCGAGATCGCCGAGTCGCTGGAGGCCTTCCCCTCCACGCTCCCGACCCGCCGCGAGTCCGCGTACGCGGCCTGGGTCTCGATCTCCGTCGGCTGCAACAACACCTGCACCTTCTGCATCGTCCCGGCGCTCCGCGGCAAGGAGGAGGACCGCCGTCCCGGCGACATCCTCGCCGAGGTCGAGGCCCTGGTCGCCGAGGGCGTCTCCGAGATCACCCTCCTCGGCCAGAACGTCAACGCCTACGGCTCCGACCTGGGCGACCGCGAGGCCTTCAGCAAGCTGCTGCGCGCCTGCGGACGGATCGAGGGCCTGGAGCGGGTCCGCTTCACCTCCCCGCACCCGCGCGACTTCACCGACGACGTGATCGCGGCCATGGCCGAGACCCCGAACGTGATGCCGCAGCTGCACATGCCCCTGCAGTCCGGCTCCGACCCGATCCTCAAGGCGATGCGCCGGTCGTACCGGCAGGAGCGTTTCCTCGGCATCATCGACAAGGTCCGCGCCTCGATCCCGCACGCCGCGATCTCCACCGACATCATCGTGGGCTTCCCCGGTGAGACGGAGGAGGACTTCCAGCAGACGATGCACACCGTCCGCGAGGCCCGCTTCGCGAACGCCTTCACCTTCCAGTACTCCAAGCGCCCCGGCACCCCCGCGGCCGACATGGACGGGCAGATCCCCAAGGAGGTCGTCCAGGACCGCTACATGCGCCTGGTCGCCCTCCAGGAGGAGATCTCCTGGGAGGAGAACAAGAAGCAGGTCGGCCGCACCCTGGAGGTCATGGTCGCCGAGGGCGAGGGCCGCAAGGACGGCGCCACGCACCGCCTGTCCGGGCGCGCCCCCGACAACCGTCTCGTCCACTTCACGAAGCCGGAGGAGGAGGTCCGCCCCGGCGACGTGGTCACCGTCGACATCACCTACGCGGCCCCGCACCACCTGCTGGCCGAGGGCCCGACCGGCACCGTGCGCCGCACCCGCGCCGGCGACGCCTGGGAGAAGCGCAACGCCGCCCCGGCCCAGCCGGCCGGTGTGATGCTCGGGATCCCCACCCTGGGAGTCCCGGCACCGCTGCCCGTCACCACTTCGGGCTGCGCGATCGACTGACCGCCGGACGCCGAGGGCGGCTAGGCTGCGGATCATGCTCGTAGCCGCCGCCGTCTGCCCCGCCCCGCCGCTCCTCGTGCCGGAGGTCGCCGCGGGGGCCGCCGCCGAACTGGACGCCGCCCGTACCGCCTGCTCGGACGCGCTGGCCGTGCTCGCCGCCTCCCGACCCGACCTGCTGATCGTTGTCGGGGCCGCCGACCAGGACCACCTCGGGCCCTACCCGCAGGGATCCCGCGGCACCTTCCGCGGGTTCGGCGTCCCGGCGGACGTCCAGCTCGGCGGGGGCGACGAGGGCCCGCGCCTGCTGCCCCCCTCGCTGGCCGTCGGCGCCTGGCTGCTGGAGCGGGCCCGCTGGGGCGCCGCCCCGGTCGAGGGCCTCGGCGTGGCCGGACGGCTGGAAACGGAACTCTGCCTGGACGCCGGACGGGCCCTCGCCGCGCGGGACGAACGCGTCGCGCTGCTCGTCATGGGCGACGGCAGCGCCTGCCGGACGCTGAAGGCCCCCGGCTACCTCGACGACCGCGCCGCCGCCTTCGACGCCGCCGCCGGGCAGGCCCTGGGAGCCGCCGACACCTCCGCCCTCACGGCCCTCGACGCGGAACTCGCGCACGAGCTCCAGGTCGCCGGGCGCGCCCCCTGGCAGGTCCTCGCGGGCGCCGCCGAGGCCGCCGACCTGGACGGCCGACTCCTGTACGAGGACGCCCCGTACGGGGTCGGCTACTTCGTCGCCGCCTGGTCCTGAGGCGGGCGGGGCCGCCGGGCCGACCCGCCGCGGCGCCGGGGTTCGCCCCGGGCCGTTCCTGACTCCGCCGAGGGCCGCCCCGGGCCCGTCCTGACGGCGCCACGGCTGCTCCCGCCCGTCCCGATATCCCCGGCGGCCCGGTTCCACCGGCGCCCGCCCGCCCCGGACACGCCGAAGGGGCGCAGAACCGGATCGGTTCCGCGCCCCTTCGCGCACCGCGTCAGGAAGCCGCCGGCGGCGTCGTCCCGCCGGGGGTGTCGTCCTTGTGCGCGATCTTGCCCAGGGCGTCCTTCGCCTTGCCCGTACCGCTCGTGATCTGGCCGCTGTACTTGCCCTTGGTCTTGGAGTCGACGGCCTTCGCCACCTTGTCCAGACCCTCGCCGATCCTGCCCTCGTGCTGCTGCGCGAGGTCGCCGACCTTGTCCTTCGCCGGAGCGAGCTTGGCCTTGAGGTTGTCGAGCAGGCCCATGGGCCACCTTCCCGTGGTGAATGGTTACGTACGGGCGCCCTCGCCGGCCTCGCTGTCCGCGGCGGCCTCCGCCGACTGCTGCTTCGGGATCTCCACGGCTTCCGCCGCAGGAGCCCCGGCAGCCGTCTCGGCCTCCTCGGCCGGTGCGGCCGGTCCGGTCTCAGCCGCCGGCGTTCCCGCCGGGTCGGCCTCGGCCGCGACCGTCTCGGTCGCTACCTCGTCCTTACGGCCAAAAAACCGGCTGAAAACGCCCATGTCTGCTCCTCTAACGTTACTCGTGGGAGTGAAGTTCCGCCCCGGCCGCAGCGGCCTCCACCCGGCGCACACAAGGCGTGCGTCGGGCCGGAACCTACAGGGGGGCAACGACCCCACCGCGACCCCGTCACGTAACTCGATCGGGTACATGGACGCGTCTTGACCGGGGGCTGAGAGACTGGGTCGGTGAGGAAAGCAGCCCCCGCCCCGCGGGTCATCGCCGTCGTCGGTCCCACCGCGGCCGGAAAGTCCGATCTGGGCGTCGCCCTGGCCCGCCATTTCGACGGCGAAGTCGTCAACGCCGACTCCATGCAGCTGTACCGGGGGATGGACATCGGCACCGCCAAACTGACGACCGGGGAACGCGGCGGCATCCCCCACCACCTCCTCGACATCTGGGACGTCACCGAGACCGCGAGCGTCGCCGAGTACCAGCGCCTCGCCCGCGCCGAGATCGACAAGCTGCTCGCCGAGGGCCGCACCCCGGTCCTCGTCGGCGGCTCCGGGCTGTACGTGCGCGGCGCCCTCGACGCCATGGAGTTCCCGGGCACCGACCCGGAGGTCCGGTCCCGGCTGGAGGAGGAGGCCACCCTGCGCGGCCCCGGGGCCCTGCACGCCCGCCTCGCCGCCCTCGACCCCGCCGCCGCCCACGCCATCCTGCCCAGCAACGGCCGCCGGATCGTCCGGGCCCTGGAGGTCATCGAGATCACCGGCAAGCCCTTCACCGCGAACCTGCCCGGCCACGAGTCCGTCTACGACACCGTGCAGATCGGCGTGGACGTCGCCCGCCCGGAACTCGACGAGCGGATCGCGCTGCGGGTCGACCGCATGTGGGAGGCGGGCCTGGTGGACGAGGTCCGGACCCTGGAGGCCCGCGGGCTGCGCGACGGCATCACCGCCTCCCGCGCGCTGGGCTACCAACAGGTGCTCGCCGCCCTCGCGGGGGAGTGCACCGAGGACGAGGCCCGCGCCGAGACCGTACGGGCCACCAAGCGCTTCGCCCGCCGCCAGGACTCGTGGTTCCGCCGGGACCCCCGCGTGCACTGGCTCAGCGGCGCCGTCGCGGACCGCGGGGAACTCCCCGGACTCGCGCAGTCGTTGGTCGAACGAGCGGTCACAGCCTGATCACGTGATGGCATCGGGACGCCCCGCGCGCCCGTCCGGAGCCCGGGACCGTGCCATCATCAAACTTCTGAACAGCGACGTACGAAGTCCGAGTGGGGAGGGCGCGTGGCCATGGATGCCGGCCCTCGTGACACCGGGCGGGAAGCGGACCCGATGCTGCACGCCGGGCCCGGACGGACCGGCGGGGCCACCGACCCCGACGCGCCGGGCGGACCGGACACCCCCGACGGGCTCGGTCTGCCCGCCGACCCCGCACGGCTGACCCCCGACGGCCCGGACACCCCCGAGGCCGGCGCGGAGGACGCCTCCGGCCCCGAGTTCGAGGTCGAGCTGCGCCCGCAGCGCCGCCTGCGCCTCTGGCAGATCGCCCCCATCGTGATCCTGGCCGCCTCCGGGTCCCTCATGTTCGCGTTCCCGCTCGCCTTCGAGTTCGGCGACGGCGGAGCCGTGGTCGCCATGCTCGGCTTCCTCATCTGCTGCTGCGCCGGTGGCTGGGGCATGATGGCCGCCCGCCGCGTCGGCTACTCCTGGCCCGGGCTGCCGCCCCGCGGCAGCGGCCGCCGCCGCGACTGGCGGATGGCCGCGCTGTACGGCCTGCTCGCGCTGGCCGTCGTAGCGCTCGCGGTGTACCGGGTGGCCCGGCTCCGCTAGCGCCCGTCGTCCTGGTCCGCACGGCTGACGGCGCGCTGATCCCGCCCGGCATCGCCGACACCACCTCGGTACCATGACCTGGTGACGCACACCACCCTCTCCTTCCTCAAGGGTCACGGCACCGAGAACGACTTCGTGATCGTTCCGGACCCGGACAACGCCATCGAGCTGCCCGCATCCGCCGTCGCCGCGCTGTGCGACCGGCGGGCCGGCATCGGGGCGGACGGCGTGCTCCACGTGGTGCGGTCCGCCGCCCACCCCGACGCCGCCCACCTGGCCGAAGAGGCCGAGTGGTTCATGGACTACCGCAACAGCGACGGCTCCGTCGCCGAGATGTGCGGCAACGGCGTGCGCGTCTTCGCCCGCTACCTCCATCACGCCGGCCACATCGAGCCCGGCGACTTCGCCGTCGCCACCCGCGGCGGCGTCAAGCGGGTCCACCTCGACAAGACGGGCGACGTCACCGTCTCCATGGGCCGCGCGGCGCTCCCCGAGGGCGACGTCACCGTCTCCGTGGGCGACCGTTCCTGGCCCGCGCGGAACGTGAACATGGGCAATCCGCACGCCGTGGCCTTCGTCGACAGCCTCGACGATGCCGGGAACCTCTTCGAAGCCCCGCCGTTCAGCCCGGCGAGCGCCTACCCCACCGGGGTCAACGTCGAGTTCGTCGTCGACCGGGGCCCCCGCCACGTCGCGATGCGCGTCCACGAGCGCGGTTCCGGCGAGACCCGCTCGTGCGGCACCGGCGCCTGCGCCGTGGCCGTCGCCGCCATCCGGCGCGACGGCGCCGACCCCGCCGTCACCGGCGACCCGGCCTCCTACACCGTCGACCTGCCCGGTGGCACCCTCGTCATCACCGAGCACCCCGACGGGCGGATCGACATGACAGGGCCGGCCGTCATCGTCGCCTCCGGCGAGTTCGAACCCACCTGGCTCACCGAAACGGCTTTCGCCTGAAGATTCCCTCTCATGGGTGATCCGTTTCACGCTGAGCGAGAGGTGGACTGCGCCACGTGGTGGGGTCGGTAACATCAGGCACCGGCCCTGAGGGCTCACCCCATGCCCGCCACCGCCGGTCGAAGCCGCCGGAGGTGCCCATGAGTGCAGAGGCCACGAACCCCGAAGCACATGCCGAAGTGCGTCCTGAGCTGCGCAGACGGGGCCGGACGCGGCTCGATCTGCGGCGGCTCGGCCGGGCGGCCCTGCTCGGGCCCACGTCCCGCGACCGGCTCCCGGACGCGATCGGACACGTAGCAGAAGCCCACCGTGCCCACCATCCGGACGCCGACCTTTCCATTCTGCGGCGCGCCTACCTGCTCGCGGAGACCTCCCACCGCGGCCAGATGCGCAAGAGCGGTGAGCCGTACATCACACATCCGCTCGCCGTCACCCTCATCCTGGCCGAACTCGGCGCCGAGACGACGACGCTGACCGCCTCCCTCCTCCACGACACCGTCGAGGACACGGACGTGACCCTCGATCAGGTCCGCGAGGAGTTCGGCGCCGAGGTCTGCTTCATCGTCGACGGCGTCACCAAGGTCGAGAAGATCGACTACGGCGCCGCCGCCGAACCCGAGACCTTCCGCAAGATGCTCGTCGCCACCGGCAACGACGTCCGCGTCATGTCCATCAAACTCGCCGACCGGCTGCACAACATGCGCACCCTCGGCGTGATGCGACCGGAGAAGCAGGAACGCATCGCCAAGGTGACGCGCGACGTCCTCATCCCGCTCGCCGAACGGCTCGGCGTGCAGGCCCTGAAGACCGAACTGGAGGACCTGGTCTTCGCGATCCTGCACCCCGAGGAGTACGAGCACACGCGCGCGCTCATCGCCGCCCACGCCGGGGAGGCCGACCCGCTCCCCGCCATCGCCGACTCCGTGCGCGCCGTCCTGCGCGAAGCGGGCGTCACGGCCGAAGTGCTCGTACGGCCGCGGCACTTCGTCTCCGTCCACCGGATCTCCCGCAGTCGCGGCGACCTGCGCGGCTCCGACTTCGGCCGCATCCTCGTCCTCGTCGGCGAGAACGCCGACTGCTACGCCGTGCTGGGGGAGCTCCACACCTGCTTCACCCCCGTCGTCTCGGAGTTCAAGGACTTCATCGCCGTCCCGAAGTTCAACCTCTACCAGTCGCTGCACACCGCCGTCGCCGTCCCCGAGGGCTACGTCGCCGAAGTCATCGTCCGCACCCGGCAGATGCACCGCGTCGCCGAGGCCGGGGTCGTCGCCCTCGGCAACCCGTACGCCACCGGCGAGCCCGCCGACTGCGACGAGGAGCGGGTCGACCCGACCCGGCCCGGCTGGCTGTCCCGGCTCCTCGACTGGCAGCAGTCCGCGCCCGACCCCGACACCTTCTGGACGGTCCTGCGCGCCGAACTCGCCCAGGACCGCGAGATCACCGTCTACCGCGAGGACGGCAGCGCCTCCGGCACGATGAGCCTGCCCGCCGGGGCCTCCTGTATCGACGCCGCCTACGCCCAGCACGGCGACGCGGCCCACCGCTGTATCGGCGCCCGGGTCAACGGGCGCCTCACCTCCCTCTCCTCCCCGCTCTCCGACGGGGACACCGTCCAACTGCTGCTCGCCCAGGACGCCTCCTCGGGGCCGGCCGCCGACTGGCTGGACCACGCCAGGACCCCCGCCGCCCGGATCGCCATCAGCAGCTGGCTCCAGTCCCACCCGGACGGGGCCGGACCCGCCGCCGCTGCCCCCCGCGCCCCGCTGTCCGTCGTCGGGGCGCGCGGCGGCGGGGGCAACGCCGTCGCCGACCTGCCGGACGCCACCGTCCGCCTCGCGGGCTGCTGCACACCCGTACCGCCGGACGCCGTCGCCGGGTTCCTCGTACGGGGCGGTGCCGTCACCGTGCACCGCGTCCACTGTCCGGCCGTCGCCCAGATGCGGTCCGTGGGGCGGACGGCCGTCGCCGTGCACTGGCGGGCCACCGCGGACTGTCGGGTCACGCTCCTCGCCGAATCGTTCGGCCGCCCGCACCTGCTGGCCGACCTGACCGAGGCCATCGCCCGCGAAGGGGTCGAGGTGGTGTCCGCGACCGTGGAACCGCCCGTCGAACAGCGGGTCCGCCACTCGTACACGCTGCAACTCCCCGACGCGACGGGACTGGCCGCCCTGATGCGCGCCATGCGCGACGTCCCGGGCGTCTACGACGTCCGCCGCGCGTAGCGGAGCCTGGGGGGAGTTCGGGGGAGTTCGGGGGAGTTCGGGGGAGTTCGGGGGAGGGGGAGCGCGTGGGGGCGCGCGTAGGCCGGTCCCTGGGGGGAGCGCCTCGTTCGGGTGGTCGCATCGCGCGTCGCGCGCGGGTCGCGGGCCGCCGCTGGTAAGCGGTGGTGGATGCAGCTCACCTCCCCGCGCCTGCGCGCCGCCCTGCTGGCCGCGGCCTCCCTCACCCTCGTCGCCGCCGTGCTGCCCCCGCCGAAGCCGCTGGGCATCGGCGACCGGCTGTTCCCGGAGCTCGGCAACCCCGGGTACGACGTCCTCTCCTACGACCTGTCCTTCACGTACAAGGACAATCGCAGCCCCCTGGACGCGGTCACCGTCATCGAAGCCCGCAGTCTGGAGCCGCTGGAGCGGATCAACCTCGACTTCACCCACGGCACGGTGGCGTCGGCCGAGGTCAACGGGGAGCCGGCGCGGTTCGAGAGCGTCGGGGAGGACCTCGTACTGACCCCCGCGCGGGCCGTGGCGGCGAGCGTGCCGCTGCGCATCACCGTCCGGCACACCAGCGACCCGCGCGGACGCGGCGACGGCGGCTGGGTCCCCACCGAGGACGGCCTGGCCATGGCCAACCAGGCCGACGCCGCGCACCGCGTCTTCCCGTGCAACGACCACCCCGCCGACAAGGCCTGGTTCACCTTCCGGATCACCGCCCCCGCCGAGCTCACCGCCGTCGCCAACGGGGTGCCGGGCGCCCTGCCGGCGGCCCGGGCAGGCGGCGCCAAGGAGTGGACGTACCGGACCCTGCATCCGATGGCCACCGAACTGGCCCAGGTCTCCGTGGGCCGGTCCGCCGTCGTCCACCGCACCGGCCCGCACGGGCTGCCGCTGCGCGACGTGGTGCCCGCCGCCGACCGGGAGAAGCTGGAGCCCTGGCTGAAGAAGACCCCAGGCCACGTGGCCTGGATGGAGGAGCGGGTGGGCCGGTACCCGTTCGAGAACTACGGGGTGCTGATCGCCAAGGCCACCACCGGGTTCGAGCTGGAGACGCAGACCCTCTCGCTCTTCGAGCACGGGCTCTTCACGGGAGCCGGCTACCCCGAGTGGTACGTGGAGGCCGTCATGGTCCACGAGCTGGCGCACCAGTGGTTCGGCGACAGCGTCAGCCCGCGCACCTGGTCCGACCTGTGGCTCAACGAGGGACACGCGACCTGGTACGAGGCCCTCTACGCGGACGGGCTCGGCAAGTACTCCCTGGAGCGCCGCATGCGCGAGGCGTACCAGCGCTCCGACCAGTGGCGGGCGGCGGGCGGCCCGCCGGCGGCCCCGAAGGCCTCCGGCCCGGGCGAGAAGATCGGGCTCTTCCGACCCGTGGTGTACGACGGCTCGGCGCTGATCCTCTACGCCCTGCGCCAGGAGGTCGGCACGGCCGCCTTCGACCGCATCCAGCGGCGCTGGGTCGCCGAGCACAGGGACGGGGTGGCCGGCACGGCCGACTTCGTGCGCCTGGCCTCGCAGGAAGCCGGACGGGACCTCGGCCCCTTCCTGCAGCCGTGGCTCTACGGGGCGAAGACGCCGCCCATGCCCGGACACCCGGAGTGGAGCGGTCCGGCGGCGTCGGGGGGCAAGGGCGCCGCCGCATCGGGTGCCGGCAGCCGGTAGGGACGCGGTACCGGGTTGTGGGAAAACGGTATGACGGGCGAGGAACGGGCATGTCACCATCGACGAGGCCGTCAGGTGAACCGGGGAACGCCTTCCCGGGGAATCACCGGGCGGGGTGACGCGTTGCACGTGACAGTGTGATGTCACGCGCGGCGGTACCTTTGGCCATGACCGGCCGGGCCTCGCCGGACAGGCCCGGCAACGGCTCGCACCGCAGCCGGCGCGACGCATTCGAATCGACGTAAGGATCCAATGACCTCCTCTTCTTCCCCTTCCCAGGACCCGCGGGACGACGCGCAGGACGCGCGCGACCCGCAGAGCTTCACCGAGAGCCTTCGGGCCGATGCCCTGATGGAAGAGGACGTCGCCTGGAGCCACGAGATCGACGGAGAGCGGGACGGCGACCAGCTCGACCGCTCCGAGCGCGCGGCCCTGCGCCGCGTCGCGGGTCTCTCCACCGAACTCGAGGACGTCACCGAGGTCGAGTACCGCCAGCTCCGCCTGGAGCGAGTGGTCCTCGTCGGCGTGTGGACCTCCGGGACGGTGCAGGACGCGGAGAACTCCCTCGCGGAGCTCGCCGCCCTCGCCGAGACCGCGGGCGCCCTCGTCCTCGACGGCGTGATGCAGCGCCGCGACAAGCCCGACCCGGCCACCTTCATCGGCTCCGGCAAGGCCCGCGAGCTGCGCGACATCGTCATGGAGAGCGGGGCCGACACCGTCGTCTGCGACGGCGAGCTCAGCCCCGGCCAGCTCATCGCCCTCGAAGACGTCGTCAAGGTCAAGGTCGTCGACCGGACCGCCCTCATCCTCGACATCTTCGCCCAGCACGCCAAGTCCCGAGAGGGCAAGGCGCAGGTCGCGCTCGCGCAGATGCAGTACATGCTGCCGCGACTGCGCGGCTGGGGTCAGTCGCTGTCCCGGCAGATGGGTGGCGGCGGCGGTGGCGGCATGGCCACCCGCGGCCCCGGTGAAACCAAGATCGAGACCGACCGGCGACGCATCCGCGAGAAGATGGCGAAGATGCGCCGGGAGCTCGCCGAGATGAAGACCGGCCGCGACATCCAGCGGCAGGAACGACGCCGCAACAAGGTGCCCTCGGTCGCCATCGCCGGCTACACCAACGCCGGCAAGTCCTCGCTGCTCAACCGCCTCACCGGCGCGGGCGTCCTGGTGGAGAACGCACTGTTCGCCACCCTCGACCCGACCGTGCGCCGCGCCGAAACCCCGTCCGGCAGGGTCTACACCCTCGCCGACACGGTCGGCTTCGTCCGGCACCTGCCCCACCACCTCGTCGAGGCGTTCCGCTCCACGATGGAGGAGGTCGGCGACTCCGACCTCATCCTCCACAT
Organism: Streptomyces sp. Isolate_45; assembly: GCF_024721315.2. GTDB lineage: Bacteria > Actinomycetota > Actinomycetes > Streptomycetales > Streptomycetaceae > Streptomyces. The sequence continues at coordinate 74,824 of NZ_JANFAK020000013.1, read as the reverse complement.
CGTGGACGGCTCGCACCCGGCGCCGGAGGAGCAGCTGGCGGCCGTCCGCGAGGTGATCCGCGAGGTCGGCGCCGTCAACGTGCCCGAGATCGTCGTGATCAACAAGGCGGACGCGGCGGACCCGCTCGTCCTGCAGCGCCTGCTGCGCATCGAGCGGCACTCCATCGCCGTCTCGGCCCGCACCGGGATGGGCATCGAGGAACTCCTCGCGCTCATCGACGCCGAACTGCCCCGACCCGAGGTCGAGGTGGAGGCCCTGGTGCCGTACACCCGCGGCTCGCTCATCGCCAAGGCGCACGCCGAGGGCGAGGTCATCTCCGAGGAGCACACCCCGGAGGGCACCCTGCTCAAGGCCCGTGTCCACCCGGAACTCGCGGCGGACCTGGCGCCGTACGTGCCCGCGAAGCAGTAACGGTGACGCGGCACGCGCCGCACGCATGACGGAGGGCCCCCGCTTTCGGCGGGGGCCCTCCGTCATGTCCGGCGTCGGTCGATGTCCCGGGTACGTCGGCCGACGTCCGGCGTCGGTCGGCCGACGTCCTGCGTGCGTCGACCGACGGACCGTCCTACTTGAACTTGCCGCTCACCGCGTCGAAGATCCCCTTGGCCTCCGGCCCCAGCCGCGGTCCCGCCAGCCAGCCGGCCTTGGCCGGGCCGATCGAGGTGTTCGACACCAGCGCCGGCTTGCCGTCCGCGCCCGCGGCGACCCAACCGCCACCCGAGGAACCGCCCGTCATCGTGCAGCCGATCCGGTACATCACCGGCTCCGCCGCCTTCAGCGTCAGACGCCCCGGCTTGTCCGCGCACTGGTACGCCTTCTGCCCGTCGAACGGAGCCGCCGCCGGGTAACCCGTCGCCGTGATGCTCGCGACCTTCCCCACCGCGGGAGCCGCGAAGTCGACCGGCAGCGCCGTGCCCACGGTCTCCTCCAGCGACTTGCCGTTGCCCTTCTCCGGCGTCACGTGCAGCACCGCGAAGTCGTACGGGGCACCCGCACCGCCCGTCGGACCGCCCGTCGCGATCCACTGGTCGGACGTCTGCGCCCAGTCGCTCCACCACACGCCGTACGGAGCCACCTGCTCGCGCGGCGCGCCCTTCAGCGCGGCCGACGGCTTGCCGGTGTTGTTGTACGACGGAACGAAGGCGATGTTGCGGTACCAGCCGCCGGCCTTGCCCGCGTGCACGCAGTGGCCCGCCGTCCAGACCATGTTGGACTTGCCCGGGTGGGCGGGGTCCTTCACCACGGTCGCCGAGCAGACCATCGAACCCTCGGGGCCGTCGAAGAAGACCTTGCCCGACGCGGGGACGCTGGAGTGGTACGGCGCGGCGGCGGGCTTCGCCGTCACCGCGGCCGGGGTCGGGTCGGTGACGCCCTGGTCCTTGCCGGCGTCCGGGTCCACGGCCGGACGCTGCGGCTGCTCCGCGTCACGCATCCGGTCCGGGTCCCACAAACCCTCGATGATCGGGTTGATGTAGTCGCCCGCCTCGCGGAGCCAGTCGTCCTTCTGCCAGTTCTTCCACTCGCCCCCCTTCCACTTCTCCAGGTCGAAGCCGTGCTGCTTGAGCTTGTCCTTGAGCTCGTCCGGGATCTTGATCCCGTCCGGGGCGCCGGAAGGCAGGTTCACAGCCACGGTCGGCTTGGCGTCGCCGCCGGCCTCCCCGTCGCCGGGTCCGCAGGCCGCGGCGGTCAGCGCGAGCGCGGCCACGCACAGGATCGCGGTGACCGGTCGGTTCGGTCGCATGTTGTCAGTCCCCCTGGTGTTTCGAGGTGTTGAAGCGGAATGGATCGGGGTGCCGTGCAGCCCCCCACTATGCCGCCGCCTCTGAGGACGGCGGTCCCCGGGTCCGCGGTTCCTGCGGTCCCGGACCGTCATGGGCCTCCCCTGCTCCCGTTCGCGGTGCCCGGTCTTGTCCGATCGCGGCCAAGGATCTTCCGGCCACCCGTGATCCGTGGCCTCCCCCGTCGTTGGTACGTACGGGGGATGGTGCACCAGCGTTCATGTTCGAGACGCAATCCGGAAGGGAATTCCGTGCGGGAGGACCGACAGTCGTGGCCTTGACCGAGCCGGCCGCAGCAGCGGCCTCCGTGCCGACCCAGGGGAGCCGGGGCCCCGTCGTGGCGGAGGGCATCCTCCGCAGGCAGGCGCTGCGGGAATCCGCCGCCCGCACCTACGCCCGCTCCCTGCCCATCGTCCCCGTCCGCGCCCGCGGGCTGACCATCGAGGGTGCCGACGGGCGGCGCTACCTCGACTGCCTCTCCGGCGCGGGCACCCTCGCCCTCGGGCACAACCACCCCGTCGTCCTCGAAGCCATCAGAGGAGTCCTCGACTCGGGGGCCCCGCTGCACGTCCTCGACCTGGCGACCCCCGTCAAGGACGCGTTCACCACCGAACTCTTCGCCAACCTGCCGCCCGAACTGGCCGCCGACGCCCGCATCCAGTTCTGCGGCCCCGCCGGGACGGACGCCGTCGAAGCCGCGCTGAAACTGGTCCGCGCCGCCACCGGCCGCGCCGGCCTGCTCACCTTCACCGGCGCGTACCACGGCATGACCGCCGGAGCCCTGGACGCCTCCGGGCACGCCACCGACGTACGGGTGACCCGACTGCCCTACCCGCAGGACTACCGCTGCCCCTTCGGCATCGGCGGACCCGAGGGCGCACGGATCGCCGCGCACTGGACCGAGAGCCTGTTGGACGACCCCAAGGGCGGGGTGCCGGCCCCCGCGGGCATGATCGTCGAACCCGTCCAGGGGGAGGGCGGGGTCCACCCCGCCCCCGACGGCTGGCTGCGCCGCATGCGGGAGATCACGACAGCCCGGGGCATCCCGCTGATCGCGGACGAGGTCCAGACCGGGGTCGGTCGCACCGGCGCCTTCTGGGGCGTCGATCACGCCGGGGTCGTGCCCGACGTGATGGTCATGTCCAAGGCCATCGGCGGGAGCCTGCCGCTCGCCGTCATCGTCTACCGGGCCGAACTCGACGTCTGGGCACCGGGCGCGCACGCCGGGACCTTCCGGGGCAACCAACTCGCCATGGCCGCCGGAACCGCGACGCTGGCCCACGTCCGCCGCAACGGCCTCGCCGAACGCGCGGCCGTCCTGGGCGCGCGCATGCTGACCGCCCTGCGGGGCCTCGCCGCCGACCACCCCTGCGTCGGGGACGTCCGGGGGCGCGGCCTGATGATCGGCATCGAACTCGTCGACCCCGAAACGGGCGCCGCCGCACCCGACCTCGCCGCCGCCGTGCGCCAGGCGTGCCTGGACCGCGGCCTGATCGTCGAACTCGGCGGCCGCCACTCCAGCGTCGTCCGCCTGCTGCCCCCGCTGACCCTGACCGACGAGCAGGCGGCGGCCGTCCTGGACCGGCTCGCGGACGCCGTCCCCGCCGCGGCCCGCCGCCCCCACTGACCCGCACGCGAAGGACCCCGATGCCCGACCCGTCCCTCACCCCACCCACCTGCGGCGACACCCCGGTCCCCCCGCTCCGGCCCCCTGCCCCCGCGCTGCGGCCGGACCCGGCCGGGTCCCGAGGCGGGGCGATGGCCGCCCCGTCGGCGGCGGCCTCCGCCCTGCCCCCGGAACCTGGCGGGTCCCGCGTCGGAGCGGCGGGCGCCATGCAGGGGGGCTCCAGGCCGCCCCATGAGCCTGCCGGGTTCGCCGGCGGGCCGGGAGCTGCCATGACGGCGGTCCCTTCCACCCTGCCGCCGGAGTCCGCGTGGTCCCGAGGTGGAGCGGCTGCCGACACGCAGGGTGCCTCCGCTCTGCCCCATGAGCCTGCCGGATCCACTGCCGGGGCGGTGCCCGGCATGCAGACGGCGGCTTCCGCGTCGCGGCCGGAGCCTGCCGGGTTCCGAGCCGGGGTGGTGGCCGACATGTCCGCGACGGCCTCCGCTCCGTCCCCGGAGGCCGCCGGATCCCACGTCGGAGTGCCCGACATCGTGTTGTCTGCCGGGGCCCTGTCGTCCTGGGCGGTGGAGCCGTCCGTCTCCCCAGCGCCGTCGGCCGTCGTTCGGGCCACCGCGTCCTCGGGGGATGGCGTCCGGCCGTTCAGCAGTGCTTCGTCACCCGGGGTCCTGTCGTTCTGGGCGGGGGAGTCCACCCCTTCCTCGACGTTGTCGGTAGCCGCCCAGGCGCCACCCGCGTCGGCCGGGGACAGCGTCAGGCCGTCCCCCGTCGCCTCGTCCAGTGGTGCGGCGCTGTCCCCGCCGATGGAGCCGTACCCCTCGCCCGAGCTGTCCGCCGCCGATCGGACGCCCGAGGTCGCCGGGGACAGGGTCCCTCCGACCGTGGCCACGTCATCGTCCGGCGAGCAGACCCCCCGTGCGGGGGGAGCCGCAACGCTTGAGGCGGGTGGGGCATCGGCCTCGTGGCCGCAGGTCGGAGACACGTTCTCGGTGCTTCCTTCGGCCGGGACGGCGCAGACGGGGACGTTGTCCGCCCTCACCGCGCGGGCCGAGACACCGGCGGCGGGGTCGGCGGCGGAGCCGGCGGCGCTCCGGAGCCGGGAGGCGCATGAGCCGTTTGTTGCCGTGCCGACGGACGCCGCTGAGCAAACCGGAACGCCCTGGGCGGGGACGGCCACGGTTGGGTTCCCGCTGGAAGGAACGCCTTCGGGCGCGGCGCGGTCGCACGGCACCTCGCCTGCCGGAGCCCTGTCGGTCGAACCCGTGCGAGCAGGCAACGGGTCACCCAGAACGCCGTACTCCGGGACTTCACAGGCCGGGGCACCGCAGCGCGACGTGACGCCGGACCAGGGACTGCAGCCAGGTGTGGTCCCTTCAGGGGGGACCCCGTCGGGCGGGAACTCCTGGTCCCGCCCGGTCCCACCTCACCCGGCATCCGGACCCTCGGTTCCCGCCACGGGGACTGCCACTGCCCCCTCGGCCGGAACTCCTTGGTCGCGCCCGACCCCGCAACCTCCGACGTACCTGGTCCGAGCGGAAGTCGTTCCACCGCCCGAGACCGTCCCCCGCGCGGCGGACCCCGAGTCGGCCCCGCAACCCGAGCAGCCCGAGCGTCCAGAGGCCCAGGGTGCCCATGACGCCGAGGGCGTGCAGGTCGTGCATGATGCCGAGGGCGTGCAGGGCGCCCAAGACGTGCAGGCCGTCCAGGACATCGATGCCGCTGGAACACCTTCCGCGCCGCCCGTCTCCTCGGCAAAGCCGGTCTCCGCCTCCGAGCCCGCCATGTCGCTCGGCCGGTCCACCCCACTCTCCCTCGCCGAGGAGCCCGCACTCGTGGTCGCGACCACCTTCGACGTAGAGCCCGCTCCCTCGGCAGCGGCCCTTCCCGCCCCGCAGCCGCACGCCGCGCCGGAGCCGGCCCCCACCCCGGCCCCCGCCCCCGGCGAAACACCTGCCGTCCCATTGGCCGCCACCCCCGTGGTGCCGTCGGCTCCCGAGGAGGTGACAACTCCCGTGGCAGAGCCCACCCGCGCCGGGCAGCCCGCCTCCGGCGAGGCGCCGGCCCGTACGGCGACCGCCACCTCCGTGGCGGAGCCCACCCTCCTCCCACCGGCCAAGCCCGAGCCCGTGACGCACCCCGGCTCCGGCGCGGTGCCCGCCCGTCCGGCAGCCGCCACCTCCGAAGTGCCGCCGGCTCCTGCGGAGGTGGTCACCCCTGAGACCGGGCCCACCTCGGTCTCGCTGCCCGCTCCCGCCACGCAGCCCGACTCCGGCGATCCCGCGATGCAGCCCTTCTCCGGCGAGGCCTCAGCGGCTCCTGCGATGCAGCCCTTCTCCAGCGAAGCCTCCGCCGCGCCCGCGACGCAGCCCGCCCCCGTGGCGGCGCCCGCCCCCGCGGCGCCGCCCGCCTTCGACGAAGCGTCCGTCGGCCCGGCAGCCGCCGCCCCCGCCACCCCGCCCAGCCCCGCGACCGCCCCCGGAGAGGCTCGCACCCCCGAGGACGGGGCGGATTTCGGTGTGGAGCAGGTTCGGGCGGTGGCGGTTCCGCGGCAGAAGGACGGGGTGCCTCGGGATCGGGTGGGCGGGGTCGGACCGGTCCGGCCCGCACCGGCAGCGTTGCCCGACCTGCTGGACCACACAGACCCGGCCATCGCGGCCGACGCCGCCACGGTGGAGAACCTGCTGCGGTGCTGGGTCCGTGAGAGCGGCATCAGCCGTCCCGACGGGCCCCCCGGAACCCTGCTCCGCATCCCCCTTCCCGCATCCGGCGCAGCCCTGCTCGTCCCCGTCCGGTACTGGTCCCGGGCAGGCTGGCACCGCTTCGCCCCCGCCCGCCTCCAAGGCGCTCCCGCCACGGCCCCTGCCCTGGACGCCGTCACCCTCGCCGCCCTGATCGCCCGTGAGGGCAACGGCCGTGCAGGCGTGGACCTCGTGGGCCGGGTCGCCGACTCGGTCCGCCGCACGACCGAGTTCATCTGCGACCGGCGCCAACGGCCCACCGCCCCCGCCCCCATCGACGCGGACCGCTTCCTCACTTCCGAGCAGTCGCTCCTCCTCGGTCACCCCCTCCAGCCGGACCCCAAGAGCCGCGAGGGGCTCTCCGAGGCCGACGTACGCCGCTACTCACCCGAACTCCACGGTTCCTTCCCCCTGCACTGGTTCGCGGTCGCGCCGGCGGCCCTCGCCACCGACTCCGCCTGGACCGAACGAGGCCGTCCGGTCTCCGCCCCCCAACTGCTCGCCCGTCTCGCCCCGGGCCTCCCACTGCCTGTCGGTACCACCGCCCTCCCCCTGCACCCATGGCAGGCCCACGACCTCCTTCGGCGCCCCGCCGTCGCCGCCCTACGCGACGCCGGGCTCCTCACAGACCTCGGCCCGCACGGCGCACCCTGGTACCCCACCTCCTCCGTCCGTACCGTGCACCGCCCAGGCAGCCCCGCGATGCTCAAGCTCTCCCTGGGCCTGCGCATCACCAACTCCCGCCGCGAGAACCTCCGCAAGGAACTCCACCGCGGCGTCGAGGTCCACCGGCTGCTGCGCACCGGCCTCGCCGAGCAGTGGCAGGCGGCCCACCCCGGCTTCGACATCGTCCGAGACCCTGCCTGGGTCGCCGTCAACGCCTTGGACGGCTCCGCCGTCCAAGGACTCGACGCCCTCCTGCGCCACAACCCCTTTCGTCCCGACGACGACGCCGTCTGCATCGCCGCACTCACCGCCTCCCGTCCCTGGCCGGGCCGGACCACCATGCGGTCCCGGCTTGCCGACACCGTCCTCCGTCTCGCCGCCGCCACCGGACGCTCCACCTCGGCCGTGTCCACGGAGTGGTTCCTGCGCTACCTCGACCACGTCGTCCTGCCGATCCTCGCCTTCGACGCACTCGCCGGCATCGCCCTCGAAGCGCACCAGCAGAACACCCTGGTGCTCCTCGACCCGGCCGGCTGGCCCGTGGGCGGCCGCTTCCGCGACAACCAGGGCTACTACTTCCGCGACTCCCGTCGCACGGAGCTGGAACAGCGGCTCCCCGGCATCGGCGAAACCAGCGACACCTTCGTTCCCGACGCCGTCACCGACGAACGCTTCGCCTACTACCTCGGCATCAACAACGTGCTCGGCCTCATCGGTGCCTTCGGCGCCCAGAGGCTCGCCGACGAACGCGTGCTCCTCGCCGCATTCCGCCGCTTCCTCGGCAAGGCCGCACACCTCGGCCCGCTGCCCGCGCAACTGCTCGACTCACCCACCCTCCGATGCAAGGCGAACCTGCTCACCCGCCTCGGTGGCCTCGACGAGCTGGTGGGCCCCGTGGAGACCCAGTCCGTCTACGTCACCATCACCAACCCCCTCCACGACTGACGCGCGCCACACCGACCCGGAGAAGAGCCGATGCCCTCCACCGACACCCCCACCGGTTCCCTGTCCCTCGCCGTACCGGCGCCCTCCCCGGCCCCCGAACGCCGGCTCGTCGTCGAACGGCTGCCCCTGCTCGCCGAGGCCGACCTCCTCGACTCCCCGGCCGGCTGGGGGGCGGCAGCCACCCCCGTCGGCGCCTTCCGCCTCGAAACCGTGCGCCCGGAACGAGACCTGGAACTCCTCACCGGGTGGATGAACGATCCCGAGGTCGCGGCCTACTGGGACCTCGCCGGACCCCCCGGCGTGACTGCCGCGCACCTGCGCGCCCAACTCGACGGAGACGGCCACAGCACCCCCTGCATCGGCCTGCTCGACGGCACGCCGATGAGCTACTGGGAGATCTACCGGGCCGATCTCGACCCCCTGTCCCAGTACTACGCGGCGCAACCCCACGACACCGGTCTCCACCTGCTCATCGGAGACGGCACGAACCGCGGCCGCGGTCTCGGCGCCACCCTGCTGCGCGCGGTCGCCGACCTCGTCCTCGACAACCAACCCCGGTGCACGCGCGTCATCGCCGAACCGGACATCACCAACACCCCCTCCGTATCCGCCTTCCTGACCGCCGGCTTCCGCTACGCCGCGGAAACCGACCTCCCCGAGAAGCGCGCCGCCCTGATGTTCCGGGAACGAGCGCTGCGCAACCTCCTCTGATCGCCGCACCGCCCGGCCGCCCCGTAGCCCTGAACAGATCGACTGCACCGACCGACATCGACCGGATCGACCGGAGATCCGCCCAGCAACACCTCTCCCTTCGAAAACTCTGCGCGACGCAGCAAAGTTCCCGATCCCCGAGGAGTCCCGTGTCGAACTTCCCCGCCGCCCCCGACTCCGCGGAGCCCGCCCTGCCGCCGTCGCCCGAGCACCCCGGCACACCACCCGAACTCAACCGCCCCACCTGGGACTTCGCCGCCCGGCGGCTGTTGGCGAAGATGCTCGGCGAGTTCGCGTACGAGGAGATCGTCAGCCCGGTTCCGGCCCCCGCAGCCGCCGGCGACGCCTGGACCCTGACGCTGGACGACGGCAGCAGCCTCGGTTTCCGCGCCCGCCGCCGCGCCTACGGCAGCTGGCAGGTCGCCCCCGACACCCTCACCCTCACCCCGCCCGCGCCCTCCCCGCAGCCCCCGGTCGCCTTCGGGGACCCGTACGAGTTCCTGGTCCGCGCCCGCGCCCTCCTGCGCCTCGACGGCCCCACCCTCGGACACCTCGTCCGCGAGCTCAGCGCCACCCTCGCCGCCGACGCCCGCCTCGACCACCACGCCCTCACGGCCGACGTCCTCGCCGACCTCGACCACGCCGCCCTCGAAGGTCACCAGACCGGTCATCCCTGGCTCGTCCTCAACAAGGGCCGCGTCGGGTGGTCCGCCTCGGACGCCGCCGCCTGGGCCCCCGAGGCCCGTACCCCCCAGCGCCTCCCGTGGCTCGCCGCCCACACCTCCCTCGCCGAGTACCGCGGGACCGCCGCCCTGGAAGATCCCGCCCGACTCCACTCGGCCGAACTCGACCCCGTCACCAGAGCGACCTTCGACCGGATCCTGCGCGACCGGGGACTGGACCCGCTCCGCTACCTCTACTTCCCCGTCCACCCATGGCAGTGGGACGAGGTCGTGCTCCCCCTCTTCGCCCCCGCCCTCGCCTCCGGAACCCTCGTACCGCTGCCCGCGGACCCCGACCTCAGGCTCCCGCAGCAGTCGATCCGTACCTTTCTGAACCTCACCCGCCCCGACCGGCACAGCGTGAAACTCCCGCTGTCCGTGTTCAACACCATGGTCTGGCGCGGCCTGCCCAGCGACCTCTCCCTCGCCGCCCCCGCCGTCACCGCCTGGATCCACTCGCTGCGCGACAGCGACCCCTTCCTGCGCGACGAGTGCCGTGTGATCCTGCTCGGCGAGGTCGCCTCCGTCACGGTCCGCCACCCCGTCTACGACCGGCTGCCCGAGGTCCCCTACCAGTACAAGGAACTCCTCGGAGCGATCTGGCGCGAGCCCCTGACCGGCCGCCTCGCCCCAGGGGAGCGCGCCCGCACCCTGGCCTCCCTCCTCCACACGGACCCGCGCGGCTGCTCCTTCACCGCCGAACTCGTCGCCCGCTCCGGCCTCGCTCCCGCGGTCTGGCTGCAACGGCTCTTCGCCACCCTGCTGCCCCCGCTGCTCCACTTCCTCTACCGCTACGGCACCGTCTTCTCCCCGCACGGCGAGAACACGATCGTGATCTTCGACGAGCGCGACGTGCCGGTGCGCCTCGCGGTCAAGGACTTCGTGGACGACATCAACATCAGCGGCACACCGCTCCCCGAACACGCCTCCATGCCGGACGAGGTCCGTGCCGTGTTGCTCACCGAGCCGCCGTCCTACCTCACCCAGTTCATCCACTCCGCGCTGTTCATCGGCGTCTTCCGCTACCTGTCGGCGATCTGCGAGGACCGGCTCGCCGTCCCCGAGCGCGACTTCTGGTCCCTCGTACGGGCGGAAATCCTCCGCCACCAGGCACGCTTCCCGGAGCAGAAGAACCGCCACGAGCAGTTCGACCTGCTCACCGAGCGGATCGACCGGCTCTGCCTGAACCGGAACCGCCTGTACGAGGACGGCTACCGCGACCGCCCGGACCGCCCGCACGCGGTCACGCACGGCACGGTGCCCAACCCCCTGCACCGCCCGTGACGGTCGATCGATGCCACCACTGTCGGTGGCGCCCCGTAGGGTTGGCAGTGCTATGACGAAGCCCTCCCTCCCCGACCTGCTGCACGCCGCCGTCTCCGCCGTCGGCGGTACGGAGCGCCCCGGCCAGGTGGCCATGGCCGAAGCCGTCGCCGAAGCGATCGACGACAACTCCCACCGGTTGATCCAAGCCGGCACCGGCACCGGCAAGTCCCTCGGCTACCTGGTGCCGGCCCTCGCGCACGGCGAACGCGTGGTCGTGGCGACGGCGACCCTGGCCCTCCAGCGTCAGCTCGTCGAGCGCGACCTCCCGCGCACGGTGGAGGCGCTGCATCCGCAGCTGCGCCGCCGCCCGCAGTTCGCCATGCTCAAGGGCCGGTCCAACTACCTCTGCCTGCACCGCCTCCACGAAGGGGCTCCGCAGGACGAGGAGGAGGGGCTCTTCGACCAGTTCGAGGCGGCCGCGCCCACCAGCAAGCTCGGCCAGGACCTGATCCGGCTGCGCGACTGGGCGGACGAGACCGAGACCGGCGACCGCGACGACCTCACCCCCGGTGTCTCCGACAAGGCCTGGAGCCAGATCTCGGTCTCCTCCCGGGAGTGCCTGGGCGCGACGAAGTGCGCCTACGGGGCCGAATGCTTCGCGGAGGCGGCTCGGGAGCGGGCCAAGCTCGCGGACGTGGTCGTCACCAACCACGCGCTGCTCGCCATCGACGCCATCGAAGGGGCGCCGGTGCTGCCACAGCACGAGGTGCTGATCGTCGACGAGGCCCACGAGCTCGTCTCGCGCGTGACGGGCGTCGCCACCGGCGAGCTCACACCGGGCCAGGTGAACCGGGCAGTGAAGCGGGCGGCCAAGCTCGTCGACGAGAAGACGGCAGACTCCCTCCAGACCGCGTCCGAGTCGTTCGAGCGGGTCATGGAGCTGGCGCTGCCCGGCCGTCTGGAGGAGGTCCCCGAGGACCTCGGCTACGCCCTGATGTCGCTGCGGGACGCGGCACGCAACGTGATCTCCGCGATCGGAGCCACCCGCGACAAATCCGTCCACGACGAGGACGCCGTTCGCAAGCAGGCGCTGGCAGCGGTGGAGACCGTTCATTCCGTGGCGGAGCGGATCACGACAGGATCCGAGTACGACGTCGTCTGGTACGAGCGCCACGACCGTTTCGGCGCCACCCTCCGCGTCGCCCCGCTCTCCGTGTCCGGGCTGCTGCGCGAAAAGCTCTTCGAGGACCGCTCGGTGGTCCTCACCTCGGCGACCCTCAAGCTGGGCGGCGACTTCAACGGGATCGCGGCCTCGCTCGGCCTCTCCGCGGAAGGGGTCGAGGGGGAGGACGTCCCGGTCTGGCGGGGCCTGGATGTCGGGTCCCCCTTCGACTATCCGAAGCAGGGCATCCTCTACGTCGCCAAGCACCTGGCCACCCCGGGCCGGGAGGGCACCCGCGGCGACATGATGGACGAGCTCGCCGAACTGATCGAGGCGGCGGGCGGCCGCACTCTGGGCCTCTTCTCCTCGATGCGGGGAGCCAAGGCCGCCGCCGAAGAGCTGCGCGGCCGCCTCGACAACCCGATCCTGCTCCAGGGCGAGGAGACGCTCGGCGAGCTGATCAAGACGTTCGCCGCCGATCCGAAGACCTGCCTGTTCGGGACGCTCTCCCTCTGGCAGGGCGTGGACGTGCCGGGACCCAGTTGCCAGCTCGTGGTCATGGACCGCATCCCGTTCCCGCGCCCCGACGACCCGCTGATGAGCGCGCGGCAGAAGTCCGTCGAGGAACACGGCGGCAACGGATTCATGGCCGTCGCGGCCACGCACGCGGCGCTGCTCATGGCCCAGGGTGCGGGCCGGCTCGTCCGCGCCTCGGGCGACCGCGGTGTCGTCGCCGTGCTGGATCCCCGGCTGGCCACGGCCCGCTACGGGAGCTTCCTGCGGGCCACGTTGCCGGACTTCTGGTACACCACGGACCGCAACCAGGTCCGCCGTTCCCTGTCCGCGATCGACGCGACCGCGCAGGCGGACGGCAAGTAGGGGTCAGCAGGGCGCGGACGCCCCGATGCCGGTCGTGAGCACACCGGCTCCGGACCACCAGCTCGAAACCATGGGCTCAGGACCCGTGGTTTCACCGGACCACAGCGCGGATCCGGGCGTGCGGCAGCTCCGGGACCGGCGCAGTGGGTCCCGGAGCCGGCTGAGGGGCGGCGGGGTCAGATCCGGCGCAGTACGGCGACGACCTTGCCGAGGATGGTGGCCTCGTCACCGGGGATGGGCTGGTAGGCGGCGTTGTGGGGGAGCAGCCACACATGGCCGTCCTCGCGCTTGAAACGCTTGACGGTGGCTTCGCCGTCCAGCATCGCGGCGACGATGTCGCCGTTCTCCGCGACGGGCTGGCGGCGGACGGTCACCCAGTCGCCGTCACAGATCGCGGCCTCGATCATGGAGTCGCCCACGACCTTGAGGACGAAGAGCTCTCCGTCACCCACCAGCTGGCGGGGCAGCGGGAACACGTCCTCGACCGACTCCTCGGCGAGGATCGGACCGCCTGCCGCGATCCGACCGACCAGGGGCACGTAGGACGCCGCGGGCTTTCCGGTGGTGTCCGTCGGCTGCGAGCTGGGCTGGTCCGAGCCACGCACCTCGTAGGCGCGGGGACGGTGCGGGTCGCGCCGCAGGAAGCCCTTGCGTTCCAGGGCCATCAGCTGGTGCGCCACCGACGAGGTGCTGGACAGGCCGACCGCCTGGCCGATCTCGCGCATCGACGGCGGGTAGCCGCGGCGCTGTACCGAGTCCCGGATGACCTCGATGACCCTCCGCTGCCGGTCCGTGAGCCCGGAACTGTCTGCGCGGATGCCTGGAGGTCGCCCTGGCAGCGACCGTGCGGGGCGTACGGGCTCCGCTTCCGGGTTCACACTTGCGTCGTTCATGGCATGCACCGGCTCAAGTCGGCTCTGGGAGCGGTTCTGGGCAGTGATGATGGCACTGTCTGCGGTCGTGGTCACGTCGGCCCCTCTCGAAATGTTCTCCCTAGCTGGACAACGGTAGTAGCTTTCGAAAGGTTGCGCCAAACACACGTTCGAGTGAAAAATCAGGGATCGTCCACCTGGGTTAGTTGTGCGGGTGTATAGCCGGACTGAACGGGTGATCGACCGCCGTACCGACGGGCTCGGCCCCCTGGTGCCCGCCCGCTCGGCCGTCACGTTCCGTGACCCCCGGGGGCTGTCGTGCGGCCGGCCTCGGGGTACTCGATCGGCCATTGTTCCGAACGCGGGTTCGGGGGTTCGCTCCGTCCTTGCGGTACCTTTTCCGGTGGGGCCGCCGCCGTGGTGCCGACGTCCAGTCTGGCACTCGCAAGCTCCGTCACCGCCCGTCGGGCGCCGCGACACGCGGAGTGGTGAAAATCCATCCCAACCCAAGATCTAGTGGTTGGATGAGCGCCGCCGCCCACAAGTTGTGGTCCCCGGTCGGTCAGGGTCTCCGGCATCGCATATGCTGGTAGCTGCTTCACGAGCCCCCGGCAGAGACCCGTCCCTGCCGTTCAGGGGCGCCGTGGGGTGATTCGGTCGTGCCACAAGAAGGGTGAGGGAACCATGCACTGCCCCTTCTGCAGGCACCCCGACAGTCGGGTCGTCGACAGCCGCACCACGGATGACGGAACGTCGATCCGCAGGCGCCGTCAGTGCCCCGACTGCTCCCGTCGCTTCACGACGGTGGAGACTGCCTCGCTGATGGTGATCAAGCGCAGCGGGGTCACCGAACCTTTCAGTCGCACCAAGGTCATCTCTGGCGTCCGCAAGGCGTGCCAGGGGCGGCCGGTCACCGAGGACGCCCTCGCCAAGCTCGGCCAGCGGGTCGAGGAGGCGGTGCGCGCCACCGGCAGCGCCGAGCTGACCACCCATGACGTGGGTCTGGCCATACTCGGCCCCTTGCAGGAGCTCGACCTCGTCGCCTACCTGCGGTTCGCATCCGTTTATCGAGCGTTCGACACCCTTGAAGACTTCGAGGCCGCCATCGCGGAACTCCGCGAGCCCCGGCCTCCCCACGAGTGCGAGCCCGGAGGGACCCCCCGGGTCGTCCCCGTGCCCGCCTCCGCCACCGACTGACCTGACGGGCCGCACCTCGGCGCGGCCCGGCCGGCCGGACGGCAGGGCGAAATTCGTAGATACAAGACACACAGCACCGTGCCGCGGAATAGCGCTGGCACTTTAGGGCGTTTTTGCCCGCATATGGGAGGAAGCGGCATGACTGAGACGGCGAGCGGCTCGGCGCGAGGTACCCGCACCAAGGGGACCAAGGCTGCCAAGAGCGGCCTGCGTATCGAGCGCATCCACACCACCCCGGGCGTGCACCCGTACGACGAGGTGAGCTGGGAGCGCCGTGACGTCGTCATGACCAACTGGCGCGACGGCTCGGTGAACTTCGAGCAGCGTGGCGTCGAGTTCCCCGACTTCTGGTCGGTGAACGCGGTCAACATCGTCACCAGCAAGTACTTCCGCGGCGCGGTCGGCACCCCGCAGCGCGAGACCGGTCTGAAGCAGCTGATCGACCGGATCGTGAAGACCTACACGAAGGCCGGCGAGGACTACGACTACTTCGCCTCTCCCGCCGACGCGGAGATCTTCGAGCACGAGCTGACGTACGCGCTCCTGCACCAGATCTTCAGCTTCAACTCGCCCGTCTGGTTCAACGTCGGCACGCCCCAGCCGCAGCAGGTCTCCGCCTGCTTCATCCTGGCCGTCGACGACTCCATGGAGTCGATCCTCGACTGGTACAAGGAAGAGGGAATGATCTTCAAGGGCGGCTCCGGCGCCGGCCTGAACCTTTCCCGCATCCGCTCCTCCAAGGAGCTCCTCTCCTCCGGCGGCAACGCCTCCGGCCCCGTCTCCTTCATGCGCGGCGCCGACGCGTCCGCAGGAACGATCAAGTCGGGCGGCGCCACCCGCCGCGCGGCCAAGATGGTCGTGCTGGACGTGGACCACCCGGACGTCGAGGACTTCATCGCCACCAAGGTGAAGGAGGAGGAGAAGATCCGCGCCCTGCGCGACGCGGGCTTCGACATGGACCTGGGCGGCGACGACATCACGTCCGTCCAGTACCAGAACGCCAACAACTCGGTCCGCGTGAACGACGAGTTCATGACGGCCGTCGAGAACGGCACCGAGTTCGGCCTGCGGGCCCGCATGACCGGCGAGGTCATCGAGAAGGTCGACGCCAAGGCGCTCTTCCGCAAGCTCGCCGAGGCCGCGTGGGCCTGCGCCGACCCGGGCATCCAGTACGACGGTGTGATCAACAACTGGCACACCTGCCCCGAGTCCGGCCGCATCACCGCGTCGAACCCGTGCAGCGAGTACATGCACCTGGACAACACGTCCTGCAACCTCGCCTCGCTGAACCTGATGAAGTTCCTCGACGACGACGGCAAGGGCAACCAGTCCTTCGACGCCGAGCGCTTCTCCAAGGTCGTCGAGCTGGTCATCACCGCGATGGACATCTCCATCTGCTTCGCGGACTTCCCGACGCAGAAGATCGGCGAGAACACCCGCGCCTTCCGCCAGCTCGGCATCGGCTACGCCAACCTCGGCGCCCTGCTGATGGCGACCGGCCACGCGTACGACTCGGACGGCGGTCGCACCCTCGCCGCCTCGATCACCTCGCTGATGACCGGCACCGCGTACAAGCGCTCCGCCGAGCTGGCCGCCATCGTCGGCCCGTACGACGGCTACGCCCGCAACGCGGACTCGCACAAGCGCGTCATGAAGCAGCACGCCGACGCCAACGCCGTCGCGCCGCGCACCGATGACCTCGACAGCATCATCTGGGCTGCGGCCACCGAGGCTTGGCAGGACGTCCTGCGCCTCGGCGAGAAGAACGGCTTCCGCAACTCCCAGGCCTCCGTCCTCGCGCCGACCGGCACCATCGGTCTCGCGATGTCCTGCGACACCACCGGTGTCGAGCCGGACCTGGCCCTGGTCAAGTTCAAGAAGCTCGTCGGCGGCGGCTCGATGCAGATCGTCAACGGCACCGTCCCGCAGGCCCTGCGCCGCCTGGGTTACCAGGAGGAGCAGATCGAGGCGATCGTCACGCACATCGCCGAGCACGGCGTGGTCGTCGACGCCCCGGGTCTGAAGCCCGAGCACTACTCCGTGTTCGACTGCGCCATGGGCGAGCGTTCCATCTCCGCGATGGGTCACGTCCGCATGATGGCCGCGATCCAGCCCTGGATCTCCGGCGCGATCTCGAAGACGGTCAACATGCCGGAGACGGCGACCGTCGAGGAGATCGAGGAGATCTACTTCGAGGCGTGGAAGATGGGCGTCAAGGCGCTCGCGATCTACCGCGACAACTGCAAGGTCGGCCAGCCCCTCTCCGCGAAGAAGAAGGAAGAGGAGAAGACCGAGGTCACCGAGAAGGCCGAGGAGACCATCCGCGCGGCGGTCGAGAAGGTCATCGAGTACCGTCCGGTCCGCAAGCGCCTGCCGAAGGGTCGCCCGGGGATCACCACCTCCTTCACGGTCGGTGGCGCCGAGGGCTACATGACGGCGAACTCCTACCCGGACGACGGTCTGGGCGAGGTCTTCCTGAAGATGTCCAAGCAGGGTTCGACCCTCGCGGGCATGATGGACGCCTTCTCCATCGCCGTCTCGGTGGGTCTGCAGTACGGCGTCCCGCTGGAGACGTACGTCGCGAAGTTCACGAACATGCGCTTCGAGCCGGCCGGTATGACGGACGACCCGGACGTGCGGATGGCGCAGTCGATCGTCGACTACATCTTCCGCCGCGTGGCGCTCGACTTCCTGCCGTTCGAGACCCGCTCCGCCCTCGGCATCCACTCCGCCGAGGAGCGTCAGCGCCACCTCGACACCGGCTCCTACGAGCCGCTCGACGGCGAGGAACTGGACACCGAGACCCTCGCGCAGTCGGCTCCGGTCGCGGTCGTTCCGGCGGCCCCGAAGCCCGTCGCGATCGCTGCGGTCCCGGCTCCGAAGACGGCTCACAGCAACGCCGAACTGGTCGAGATGCAGCTCGGCGTCTCCGCCGACGCCCCGCTCTGCTTCTCGTGCGGTACGAAGATGCAGCGCGCCGGCTCCTGCTACATCTGCGAGGGCTGCGGCTCGACCAGCGGTTGCAGCTGAACCACGGCGCAATCACCCGGCACGCCTCATCCGACGTAGTACGCGGACGTAGCTGACGGGCAGCACACGAAGGGGACCGACCCACGGGCGGTCCCCTTCGTCGTGCTGCGGGCGTTCGCCGACCGGCTGTCACCCGGTGAGGCGTCGGGCATGCCAGGAACGCCCCACCCGCGGACCTGCGCCGCTCCCCTCGGCGCAACCGCGCACGCCGGGAGGCCACTTTGGGGTCGGCCGTCGCCGCGACGCCGGTCAGGGCCTCCGCAGGGCCGGTTGGCCTGTGGGGGGTATCTGGCGATCATTGTGTGGGGGCGCGCCCGACGGGGCGCCCCGGAATTTTCGCGGCGGGGGAGTGGGGGAGCCATGTGGCACGGTGACGAGCTGGACCTGGACGCGTACCTGGCGCGCATCGGTCTGGGGAGCCCGATCGGGGGCGACGGAAAGGGCGCCCGGGAGCGGGAACTCGGGCCGGACCTGGAGACGTTGTACGCAGTGCACCGGGCCCACACCGCCGCCATCGTCTTCGAGAGCCTGGACGTCCTGTTCGGCCGCCCCGTCGACCTGGACGTCAAAGCCCTTGAGGACAAGCTCGTGCACGGCCGTCGCGGCGGCTACTGCTACGAGCAGAACTCGCTGCTGGCCGCCGCCCTGGAGCGGCTCGGCTTCGAGGTCACCGGGCGCGGGGCCCGCAACCGCACCCGGGGCGACAGCCTGCTCGCGGTGACGCACGCCGTCCTCGTCGTCACCGTCGACGGCGAACCGTGGCTCTGTGACGCGGGCTTCGGCTACCAGGGCCCGCGCGAGCCCGTACCGCTCGCACGGCCCGGTCACGAGGTTCGCCAGGGGCAGTGGACGTTCCACGTCCGCGAGGAGGAGGACGACATCCTCGTCCTGTGCGCCCTGCGTGCCGGAGCGTGGCGCGACCTGTACGCGTTTTCCCCGCAGCACTACCACCCCGTCGACTACGTCGTGCTGAACCACTACAGCTCCTCCCACCCCCGCTCCTCCTTCGTCGGGCGGACCCTCGTCCAGCTCCCCGGCGACGCCGTGCGCCAGACCCTCGTGGGCAGCGAACTCACGCGTCTGCACCCCGACGGGCGGACCGAGCGGGAGGCCGTCGCGGCCGAGGACCTGATCGGGCTCCTCGACCGGGAGTTCGGCCTCCGGCTGTCCGATCGGGATGCGGCGGAACTGGTTCGGATCCACCGCTCAAGGGACTGACCCGGGCCGTGCCCGGCCCGTACGATGGCGCGGTGCTGGTCAAGTGGATTCGCTGCACGGTGACGGACCGACGCGGGTTCGAGCGCGGGCAACGCAAATGGGCGGGGCTGCCCGGGGAGCCCGGATTCCGTGGGCAGGGCGGCGGCTGGAGCCGGGGCCGGCAGGGCGTCGCGCACGTCTTCGCGTTCTGGGAGAGCCGCGCCTTCTACGACTCCTTCATGGCCCGCTCCCACGACCGGCTGGCGGCCTCCCAGAACGGCACCTACACCGATGCGCGCGTCACGCTGTTCGACCACCGGTTCGACGTGAAGACCGGATTCCAGCCCCGGTTCACCGACGCCGACGTGGTCCGGGTCGCGCACACCCGGGTGCGGGAGGGGCGCGAGGAGCACTTCACCCTGATGCAGGAGAAGGTGTGGAACCCGGCAATGGCGGGCTCGCCAGGCATGGTCCGCGGCCTCTTCGGTGAGGCGCCCGGCCGCGAGTTCCTCGTGCTGTCGATGTGGCGGGCGGCGGCGGAGCACGGCAAGTACCGGCAGGAGCGGGTCGAGCGGCTCTCCCTGCGCGCCCAGACGGAAGCCGACGTCGAAGCGCTCACCGGAGACGTCGTGGACCTCGAACCCGGCTGGACGGTATGACCGTACGACGGCCCGACCGCCCGGTCCGGCGCGCCCCGGTCCACACGGGCGTCGGTGGCCGAATAGGCTCGTGGGATGGTACGACCACGGCGCATTGTCCTTGTCCGGCACGGGGAGTCGGAGGGGAACGCCGACGACACGGTGTACGAGCGTGAACCCGACCACGCCCTGCGCCTGACCTCAAGGGGCCGCGAACAGGCCGCCGAGGCCGGAGTCCGGCTGCGCGACCTCTTCGGCGACGAGCACATCAGCGCGTACGTCTCCCCCTATCGCCGGACCCTGCAAACCTTTCGGGAGCTGCGCCTCGATCCGACGCGGGTACGGATGCGCGAGGAGCCGCGACTGCGCGAGCAGGACTGGGGCAACTGGCAGGACCGCGCCGACGTGCGCCTGCAGAAGGCCTACCGGGACGCCTACGGGCACTTCTTCTACCGCTTCGCGCAAGGGGAGTCCGGCGCCGACGTGTACGACCGCGTCGGTTCCTTCCTGGAAAGTCTCTACCGCAGCTTCGAGGCGCCGGACCACCCCGAGAACGTGCTGCTGGTGACGCACGGTCTGACGATGCGGTTGTTCTGCATGCGCTGGTTCCACTGGTCGGTGAACGAGTTCGAGGCCCTCTCCAACCCGGGGAACGGCGAATACCGGGTGCTGCTCCTCGGCCCGGACGGCCGGTACCGGATGGACCGCCCGTTTGAGCGCTGGACCACACCCGAGCCTTATGACCTGGACGGCTAGAGTGACGCGCGATGACCGCTGAAACCACTCCCGAAAGGCGCTACGCACGCGCCCTGTCCAGCCTTCGAGGGCTGGCCCTGGGGGACGCCCTGGGCTCCCAGTACTTCGTCCCCGTCAACTACCCCCTGCTCAAGCGGCGCGAGCTGCCCGCCGGCAACGGCCCATGGCAGTGGACCGACGACACCGAGATGGCCTGCTCGGTGGTCGCGGTGCTGGCCGCGCACGGGCGCATCGACCAGGACGCGCTGGCGAGCTCCTTCGCCACCCACCACGACTTCGACCGCGGCTACGGCCCCGCCGTGAACCGCATGCTCCGGCTCGTCCGGGAGGGCGCGGACTGGCGCACGCTGGCCGCCGAGCTCTTCAACGGACAGGGCTCCTGGGGCAACGGGGCGGCGATGCGGATCGCTCCGCTCGGCGCCTGGTACGCGGACGACCCCGAGCAGGCCACGCACCAGGCGGAGATCTCCGCCTACACCACCCACCAGCACCGCGAGGCGGTGTGCGGGGCGATGGCCGTCGCCGCCGCGGCCGCGCTGGCGTCGTCCCCGCAGGGCAGGCCTACGGCCGCCGACCTGCTGGACGGGGTCATCGCGCTGGTTCCGCGCAGTGCGGTGGGCGCCGGGGTGCGCAGGGCGCGGGACATGCTGGACTACGGCGATGCCACGACGGTCGCGGCGGTGCTCGGCTGCGGCCGGCGCACCAGCGCCCACGACACGGTGCCGTTCGCCCTGTGGTCGGCGGCTCGGGCCCTGGACGACTACGAGCGGGCGTTCTGGACCACCGCGCAGGTCGGCGGGGACGTGGACACCACCTGCGCCATCGTCGGCGGGGTGCTGGGCGGCCGCGGCGACGAGGTGCTGCCGCAGTCCTGGCTGGCCCGCACCGAAGCCCTGCCCGCCTGGCTTCCGGAGCGGCCGACCCGGGCCGGCTAGTCCGCGTCGTCGAACTCCGTCCGGTGCCGTCCGGTGCCGTCCGAGGGTCCGGGCCCGGAGCCAACAGCCCGCGCCCGGCTCTCGTACGGTGGCTGCGATCAAGCCGGACCGACACTCGAACGGGCGATTCCGGATGTGTTCACCGGGTTGGGTCGGTCCTGAGTTCAGAGCTTCGCGAAAGCTACCTGCTCCTGGCGGTCCGGTTCCGCGTGCGAACCGGGGGCGGCGTTCTCGAATCCGCCCACCGGCTGGTGTGCGTGCTGCTGCCGCAAGGAATTGGCCGGGTTGATCCGGCCGGTAGCGCATGATCCGCTCAGGGTCGATTCGACTGCGGCGATGCCGATGCGTTGCCGTAGAGCGGTGTGCGGAAGCGAACGTCCGGGTGGCGGGATTTGAGGGCCGGTCGCCCGGGACGGAGTCGATCCCGTCTCCGTGCGCCCCTGGGCCCACCGCCCGGCCGGGCGGTGAGGGGAGCCGTCCAGGAAGGTCCGTACCCGTGCGCCGGTCGAACCGGGAGCGGCTTGACCCGGGCCGGGGTGTGCAGGCGGGCCGGGGCGGCGTACCCTTGCTGGCGCCATGCCGTACGAAGCACCCACCCACACCGTCGAGCGCTCCCTCCGCGCAACCACCGGCGCCAAGGTCATCGCCGGGGTCGACGAGGTCGGACGCGGGGCCTGGGCCGGTCCCGTCACCGTCTGCGCGGCGATCACCGGCCTACGCCGGCCGCCCGAGGGACTCACCGACTCCAAACTCCTCACCCCCCGAAGACGTGACGCCCTGCTCGACGTCCTGGAGGACTGGGTCACCGCCCACGCCCTCGGGCACGCCTCCCCCGAGGAGATCGACGAGCTCGGGATGACCGCCGCGCTGCGACTCGCGGCGGTGCGCGCCCTGGAGGCCCTCCCGGTGCGGCCCGACGCGGTGATCCTCGACGGCAAGCACGACTACCTCGGCGCACCCTGGCAGGTCCGGACGGTGATCAAGGGCGACCAGTCCTGCGTGGCCGTCGCCGCGGCCTCGGTGATCGCCAAGGTCCGGCGCGACCGGATGATGGCCGAACTGGGTGAACAGGGCGACGGAATAGCGGACTTCGCTTTCGCCGCGAACGCCGGCTACCCGTCACCCGTGCACCGGGCCGTGCTCGAAGAGCGGGGTCCGACCGCCTACCACCGCCTCTCGTGGTCGTACCTCGACGCACTGCCGCGATGGCGCCACCTCAAGAAGGTGCGCCGCAGCGAAGAGGCGGCGGCGCTGGAAGACGGAGGCCAACTCGGCTTCGATTTCTGATCGCACCCACGTGCCACCCACCGGTACGTTTCGTACCGGTGTTTGATAGATATCAACTCATGCCTCTCACCCCCGCCATCGAGGAGCCTCAGATTCACGAGAGTGCCCAGGGTCCCCGCGTCACGCCGGCCGCCGGCCGTACCGCGCAGACCCCCCGCCCCGTACCTGGTCCGCGTCCTGCCGCCGTACCCCGGCCCGGACGCCCCGGTCCCGCCCGACCCGCCCCGCCCGCGCAGCGCGCGGCGCAGGCCGCCCCCGGACCTGTTTCCGCAGCCCCCACCACCCCGTCCGTCTCCGCGGCGGTGCCGCAGGTCCAGCTGATCCCGGCGTCCGCCGAGGGTGCGCTGGACGCGGCCGACGAGGCCGTCGACCTGCTGCTCGACACCGGGCGCGCGCCCGGCGACATCCTGGTGCTCACCACCGGCGACCCGCACCCGTGGGCCGCTCACGAGCTGTCCTTCGGCGAGGCCTCGTACTGGGCCCAGCACGAGGCCGGGGACGACGTCTTCTACGCGGACGCGGCGCAGGCGCAGCGCGCCGCCGGCCGCCCCGTCGTGGTCTTCGCGGCCAACGGCGGACCGGTCGACACCATCACCGCCGCGCTGCCGGTCGCGCTCGCGCGCGCCGGCACGCTGCTGATCGTGTGCGGCGAAACGCAGCAGATCAACTCCGTGCTGGGTGCGGGCGTCTGACGCCTCGTACCCCGCTCGGGCCGGGGGCGGGGCGGGCCGGACGTCGGCCCCGCCCGGCCTTCAGCGGGCCGCGGTCCGCCGCAGGGCCTCGGTCGCCCCGCCGCCGGTCCGCAGTGTCAGCGATGTGACCTCCCCCGTCGTGCCGCCGAGGCGCTCCGGCCGGGACTCCGAGCCGGGATGGCGGCCACCCCGCCCCTCCCCGAGCACCTGCCAGCCGCCCCGGGTCAGCGTGATGTAGGCGCCGCACCGCAGCCCGTGCAGGGTGCAGGCGTCCCGCAGGCCCCACATCCAGGCCCCGTCCTCCTCGGTCCACCGCTCGTCGCCGTCACGGCAGTACAGCAGCACCGCCGTACGGACCGGGGTGCGTCGCCGCAGGTCGTGCGGGAGGATCCGACGCAGCCGGGACAACAGGGCGTTGCGGTACTCCCAGCCGTCCGCCGAAACCGAGCGCTGGACGAAGGAGGCGCTCGCGACGAGGCGCTCCTCGGGGCCGAGGACGGCGATCACCGCGGTGGCGGGCACGGGGCCGTGTCGGGAGTGCAGGCCGCTCACGACCTCGCGCGGATTGCGCAGCAGGGGGATGCCCGCCGCCGTCCATTCCGAGGGTTCGAGCAGTCTGCCGTGCCGGCTGGCGCCGCCGGTGGCCGTTATCGGGGACGTGGGCGAGGGCGATGCGAATCCGAAGGTCACGGTCCTCCCTTCGGGTACACGCCCGCGAACGGGCACGGCTGGGATGTGGGCGCGCCGCGGCCCGGCCCAGGAGAGTGCCGACGAGCCGAACGGGAGCACTCCGATTCTCGCGTGGCCCGCGAGGGTGGGGCAATGAGCATTTGAGGCCGCAGACCGGAATTCGCCGGTATGCCGCTCATATCCTTGCCCCATCGCATCGGGGATGACGCATCCGCCGCGTCCCGAGCGCGGGCACCAGCGCAAACACCTCGCCGTCCCGGGCCCGGCGGAGCGGTCGGCGGCCGGGTGTGGGCGGCGCGTCACGTTGGGTGAGTTGGCCCATTGTCCGTGCCATCGGGTTGCATGGGGGCATGACCAACCTGGAGCTCCGTACCGAAGCCGATGCCATCCTCGCCGAGCTCGTCGGCGCCCCGGGCGGGTCGGCGCGGCTGCGGGAGGACCAGTGGCAGGCGGTCGCGGCCCTGGTGGAGGAACGACGGCGGGCCCTGGTGGTGCAGCGCACCGGCTGGGGAAAGTCGGCGGTGTACTTCGTCGCCACCGCCCTGCTGCGCCGACGCGGCTCCGGCCCCACGGTGATCATCTCGCCCCTGCTGGCCCTGATGCGCAACCAGGTCGAGGCGGCCGCCCGGGCCGGCATCCAGGCCCGCACGATCAACTCCGCCAACCCGGAGGAGTGGGACACCATCTACGGCGAGGTCGAGCGCGGCGAGACCGACGTCCTCCTCGTCAGCCCGGAGCGCCTCAACTCCGTCGACTTCCGCGAACAGGTGCTGCCCAAGCTCGCGGCCACGACCGGCCTCCTGGTCGTCGACGAGGCGCACTGCATCTCCGACTGGGGACACGACTTCCGCCCCGACTACCGTCGGCTGCGCGCGATGCTCGCCGAGCTCGCCCCCGGCGTACCGGTGCTGGCCACCACCGCGACCGCGAACGCTCGGGTCACCGCGGACGTGGCCGAGCAACTGGGCACCGGCGCCGGCGAGGCGCTGGTGCTGCGCGGCACGCTGGAGCGGGAGAGCCTGCGGCTGGGCGTGGTCCGGCTGCCGGACGCGGCGCACCGGCTGGGCTGGCTCGCCGAGCACCTCGATGAACTGCAGGGCTCCGGGATCATCTACACCCTCACCGTCGCCGCCGCCGAGGAGGCCACCGCCTTCCTGCGACAGCGCGGCTTCGACGTGTCCTCCTACACGGGGCGCACGGAGAACGCCGACCGGCTCCAGGCGGAAACCGACCTCCAGGAGAACCGGGTCAAGGCGCTCGTCGCGACCTCGGCATTGGGCATGGGCTTCGACAAACCCGACCTGGGCTTCGTGATCCACCTCGGCTCGCCCTCCTCGCCGATCGCCTACTACCAGCAGGTCGGCCGCGCCGGCCGCGGTGTCGAACACGCCGATGTGCTGCTCCTGCCGGGCAAGGAGGACGAGGCCATCTGGCGTTACTTCGCCGACACGGCCTTTCCGCCCGAGGCGCAGGTCAGGCAGACCCTGACGGCCCTCGCCGAAGCGGGACGGCCACTGTCCGTACCGGCCCTGGAGGCCGCGGTGGACCTCCGCCGCACCCGGCTGGAGACCATGCTCAAGGTCCTGGACGTGGACGGGGCCGTCAAGCGGGTGAAGGGCGGCTGGTCCTCCACCGGCCTGCCGTGGACGTACGACTCCGAGAGGTACGCCTGGGTCGCCCGCCAGCGGGCCGCCGAGCAGCAGGCCATGCGGGACTACGTGAGCGCGACCGGGTGCCGGATGGAGTTCCTGCGCCGGCAACTGGACGACGAGGGCGCCGTCCCGTGCGGCCGCTGCGACAACTGCGCGGGTGTCTGGGCCGATGCCTCCGTGTCGGCGGAGACCCTGACGGGCGCCGCCAGGGAACTGGACCGGCCGGGCGTGGAGGTCGAGCCGCGCCGGATGTGGCCGACGGGCATGCCGGCGCTGGGAGTCAACCTCAAGGGCCGCATCCCGGCGAAGGAGCAGTGCTCGACGGGGCGGGCCCTGGGGCGGCTCTCGGACATCGGCTGGGGCAACCGGCTGCGTCCGCTCCTCGCGGACACCGCACCCGACACCCCGGTGCCCGACGACGTCCTGCAGGCCGCGGTGGCCGTCATCGCCGACTGGGCGCGCTCCGCGGGCGGCTGGGCGCCGAACGTCCCGGACGCCACGGCCCGGCCCGTGGGAGTCGTCGCCGTGCCGTCGATGACCCGCCCGCAGTTGGTCGGCTCCCTCGCCCGGGGCGTCGCGACCGTCGGCCGCCTCCCGTTCCTGGGCAGCCTGACGTACACCGGGCCGGACGGCGCGCACGCCGCGCGCCGCAGCAACTCCGCCCAGCGCCTGCGGGCGTTGTCCGGGGCCTTCGCCGTCCCCGACGAGCTTGCGGCCGCCCTCGCGGCCGCTCCCGGGCCCGTCCTGCTCATCGACGACTCCACCGAATCCGGCTGGACCCTCGCCGTCGCCGCCCGCCTGCTCCGGCAGGCCGGCGCCGAACAGGTCCTGCCGCTGGTGCTCGCCACGTCGGGCTGAGGCGAGGGGCGGGAGTTCGGCCCGATACCGGGCGGAGCTCCCGCCTCAGGTTGACGCACCCGCCACCTCGGCGAGCGCCAGGGCGAAGGCCCGCGCCTGCGCGGAGGGTCGCACACGGCGACGGACGAGGCCCAGCTCCGAGGCGGGCAGACCCCGCACCGGGACGAACGCGAGGGATTCGCGGCGCCCCTGGTGATCGGCCGTTGCCCGACACAGCAACATGGCGCCCCGGTCGGCCGCCGCCAGGCTCAGTCCCTCCTGGAGCGTGTTCACGCGGGGACCGGCCGGGACGGTGAGGCCGCCCGGTGTCCGCCCGGGGGCCTGGGCGCGCCGCCAGTAGTCGGGGGCGCCGCCGCCGATGCCGATGAGCCGGCAGTCCGCGAGTTCCTCGGCGTCCAGTGACGCCCGGGCGGCGAACGGGTGCCGGACGGACACGGCGAGGGTCTGCGGCTGCCGGGAGAAGACCGGACCGAGGGCGAGGTCCTCCTCGGTCACCGGCAGCAGGACGACCGCACAGTCCACCTCCTGCCGGCGCAGCGGCCCGAAGGGGTCGGAGAGCGGGATCTCGACGATGTCGATGGCGCGGTCCGGGTACCGGTCGCCGAAGAGAGACATGGCCCGGCCCAGGTGGTCGTCGACGGAGCCCTGGAACCCGATGCGCAGCACCCCGCCCGCGCCGCGCGCGATGGTCCGGGCCCGGTCGATGCCGGCGCGCAGGGCGTCGTACGCGGGACGCAGGTCGGAGAGGAAGCTCTCGCCCAGCGGGGTCAACCCCACCCGGCGGCTGGTGCGTTCGACGAGCGGGGCACCGATGCGACCCTCCAGCGACCGCAGGAGCTGGCTGACCCGGCTCTGGGACACGTACAGCCGCTCGCCCGCCCGGCCGAAGTGCAACTCCTCGGCGAGGGCGAGGAACGCCTCCAACTCGCGTATCTCGACACCGCTCATGCTGTCCCCTCCATGGTGGTCCCTCCGACATCGCGGGCTCCGACGCGCAGGCGTCCGCCGCGCAACGCCGTCCGCCACGCGCGCAGGCGCCTGCGCGTGGCGGCGTAGCCGGATCGAGTAGCCCTGCTCATCGAAGGATGAGAGATCGACCGTTGTTCCCGCAGGTCGGGGCGGGTTGGCTGATTGCCATGGCACAGATCGAGGAAATCGTAGGCACCGGTGGGGTGCCTGAACGGGCCGCGACCCGCGGCCGGCCGGGCGTCGCGGCGGTCACGGCCGCGACGTTCACGGTGGTGACGTCGGAGATGCTGCCCGTGGGCCTGCTCACGCCCGTCGGGGAGGCCCTGGAGGTGTCCGAGGGCACCGCGGGGCTGACGCTCACCATCACCGGACTCGTGGGCGCGGTGTCCGCGCCGCTCCTGACCCCTCTGCTGGGGCGGTTCGACCGGCGGACGGTGCTGTGCGCGCTGATGGCCGTCCTGGCAGTGGGAAACCTGCTCGCCGCATGGACGCCGAACTTCGCTGTGATGGTCGTCGCCCGCGTGCTGGTCGGCATCGGAATGGGCGGTGTGTGGGCGATCGCGGCGGGCTTGGCGGTACGGCTGGTGCCGCCGAGATCGATCGGCTCCGCGACCTCCCTCATCTTCAGCGGCATCGCGGTGGCCTCGGTGCTCGGCGTCCCGGCCGGCACGTACGTCGGTGAACTCGTCCACTGGCGAGCGGCGTTCGCCGCCACCGGCGTACTCGCCCTGATGGTGCTCCTTGCCCTGGCGGTGTCGCTGCCACGGCTGCCCGCCGAGCAGGAGGCCCGGCTCGGAGGTGTCATCCGACTGTTCGCCGACCCGCGGGTGCGGACCGGACTGGGTGCGGTGGCCCTGCTGGTCACCGGCCACTTCGCGGCCTACACGTACGCGCGCCCGGTCCTGGAGGAGATTTCAGGGGCGAGCGCCGGGATGATCGGCACACTGCTGCTGGTGTACGGGATCGCCGGCGTGGCTGGCAACTTCGCTGCCGGAGCGGGCGCCGGCCGGTCCCCCCCGCTCCACCCTGCTGGTGATCAGCGCCGTACTGGCGGCCACGATCGCGCTCATTCCGGTGTTCGGCGGGTCCGTCCTGACCGCCGGCGTACTGCTCGCGGTGTGGGGTCTGTCCTACGGCGGCGTGTCGGTCAGTGCTCAGACCTGGCTACTGGCCTCCGCCCCCGGGGCGCGGGAGGCCGCGTCCTCCCTGTTCGTCGGCGTGTTCAACGGGGCCATCGCACTGGGCGCGTTGGTCGGAGGGCTGGCGGCGGACGGTGCCGGGGTCAACGCCGTGATGTGGTTGGGTGGCGTGCTCGGGGCGGGCGCCCTCGTGGTGACGGCGCTGGGCAAGGCCCCCGACCGCGGATGACTTTGAGCCCGGTCCGGGAGGTTGTCGAAGAGATTCGTTCTGTGTTCATGAGCCCATGGAACCCGATGACGCCGACATCGTGCCCGGACCGCGATCAACCTGTGGATATTGAAAGTTGGATGAGTTATCCACAGGGGTTTCGGGATCGGGCCGGGCACGGGACCGTCGACACATGACGACGAACCACGAATCACCCAGCCAGTCCGGCGGTCCTTCCCCGAGTCCGTCCGGAGCACCGACCACCCCCCCGATCACCTTGCGCAGCCCGGCCGAACTGGCCGACGCGCTGCCCTACATGCTCGGCTTCCACCCGACGGACTCCCTCGTCATGGTCACCGTGCACGGCGAGGGAGGCCGCTTCGGCGGCAGGCTCCGCGTCGGCATTCCCCCGGCGCCCGGGGAATGGGAAGAGACGGCCCGGCAGGTCGCCGAGTGCCTGATCCGCGGCAGCGAACGGCGCGGATCCAAGCCCGACGGCATCGTGGTGTTCCTCTGCCAGGACCCGTGCGAGGGGGAGGGCGGCCGTCGGGTCATGGCTCGGCTCCGGCCCTTCGCCCAGCGACTGCGAATCGCCTGCGGGGCGCTCGACGTGCCCGTGCTGGAAGCCCTGTGCCTCTCGGGCGGCCGCTACTGGTCCTACACCTGTCACGACGCCGACTGCTGCCCGGCGGACGGCAAGCCCCTGGACCCGCCCGGCACTTCCGTGATGGCGGCGGCCGCGACCTACGCCGGGCTCCGGGTACGGGGCTCCCTGCAGGAGATCGAGGACCGACTCGCTCCCCTGCGAGGGGTGCCCGCCGCCGGCCAGGAGGCCGCACTGGATCGTGCGGCCGTCGCACTCGTGCCGAAGATCCTCGACGGTGCGACCCGCGAGGAGGTCGGCGCCGAGACCCTGTCCGTGGCCAGGACCTTGATGCGGCGCCTGGCGCTCGCCCCGCCCGCCGAGGCGGGAGCCCGCGCCGACGACCGCGATGACGCCCTGCTCGGCCACGACGAGGCCGCGGCCGTGATCCTCGGCCTCCAGGACCGCGAGATCCGCGACATCGCAGCCGAGTGGATGGAGGACGACGAGGCCGCCCCCGCCCTCAGGCTGTGGCGGGCCCTGGCACGCCGATGTGTCGGGGCGTACGGAGAACACGCGGCGGCCCCGCTCACCCTGGCGGGCTGGGTCTCCTGGTCCAGCGGGGACGAGCCGACCGCACGGATCGTGCTCGGGCTGGCACTGCGGGCCGACTCCGAGTACCGCTTCGCGCAGCTGCTCCATCACGCCTGCAACGAGGGCATCGACCCGGAGGGGTTGCGGCAGTGCCTGAGGGAGGAGCGCAGCCGACGCGAACCGCGCCGGAAGCGGGCCGCGACCACGACCCGCCCGCCCGGTAGGCGGACCGGCCGCCGTACGGAGTCCCGGCACCCCGGGTCCCGCAGCTCCGAGTCCCGTCGCACCGAGGGGAGCGGACAGTGAGCCCCCGACGCGGACCGTACGCCCACAGCCGCGCCCGACGTCTCCGGGACGCGGTGGGCTCCGCCTTACGCCCAGGACGCCCCGCCGTCCTGGGTCGGTCACCCTTACGCCCGACACGCCCCGCGCTCCGGGGCCAGTCACCACCGGGGCCCGTGACCCGGGCGGGGGCCGGGGCGTTCCCCTGGAGGGCGGTGGGGGCCCGGCCGCGCTGCCGCCCAGCCGAACCGGCCGGAGCGCAGACAAGGCGGCACATGGCTCCCCCCGTACCCCTGACCGACCCCATCGGGCCGTCCACTTCCCCGCAGGCCCACCCCCCGGGAGCTCCGACCCACCGGCCCCCCGGAACCCCGACCCGTCTCGGTGCGGGCCCGGAAGGGGGGCTGCCCGGCGACCCGGCGTCACCTCCCCGCCCCGGGGAACACGGCACAGCCTCGCCGGAACCCCGCCGGCAGGCCGGGGGAGGGGACGCACCCCCGGGCACGACGGGAGCCGGGGACGACCCGGGCGGCACCGGCGGGCGCCCCGGCGCCGTGGAGGAGCCGGGGCGCGGTCCCGGCCGGTCGGCACCAGGACCTGGGGTACCCGCCGCACGCCGAGCCGATCTGCCCCCCGTGCACGCAGCCGTCATCTGCGTGTCCGCACCGTGCCTGGCCATCTCCCCGGAGCACGGCCAGCTCACCGGGCGGGGCATCGACGGGATCTACCGCGCCGGGCGCCGGTTGCTGTCCCGCTGCGTGCTCCGCGTCGCAGGCCGCGACCCGGTAGCCGTCCAAGGACGCAGCATCGGCGCGGATCGGGCCGCCTTCACCGCCACCGTCCGCACCGGCTTCGAGGCCGGGCCCGACCCCGATGTCGGCGTGGAGCGCGTCCGGCACGCCGACGGCACGGAGCGGATCACCCTGCGCAGCTTCGCCTCCCGCCCGATGCGACTCACCGTGGAGCTCTTCCTCGGCACCGACCTGGCCGAACTGGCCACGGTGGCCGCGGGTGGACCGGGCCCCGAACTGCCCGCGGCCGTCCACGCCGCCGGACTGCGCTGGAGCGCCGGCGAGGCCCAGGCCGTCACCACCGCCGAACCCGCCCCCGACGACGCCCTCGCCTCCGCCGGACTCCTGCGCTGGCAACTGGAACTGGCGCCGGGACAGTCCCGTGCCATCGGGCTGCGGACCACGCACGACCGCACCGGTAGGGCGCCCGCGGGACAGGTCGCGAACCCGCTCTCCGCAGCCCGCGCCGAAGGTGACGACCCGAGGGCCGACGCCTGGTTCCGGACCAGCCTCGACGACCTCGGCGCACTGCTCCTCAGAGCCCCCGGGTCACCCGGCGACGCCTTCGCGGCGGCAGGAGTGCCGTGGAGGCTCGGACTCGCCCCGGCGGAGTCACTCTGGGCCGCGCGGATGGCGCTGCCGCTCGGCACCGGACTGGCCGCCGCCACACTGCGGACGCTCGCCCGGAGCCAAACCGCGGGCGGTGGCCCCGACGCGGGGAAGATCCCCGGACCACTGCGCGCCGCCGGACCGCAACTGCCGCCGGGATGCACCGGTACGGAGGCCACCCTCGGGTTCCCCTCGCTCCTGGCCGAGGCACGCCGATGGGGGCTCCCCGAGGAGGAAGTGGCCCGCCTGCTCCCCGCCGCGGAACGCTGCCTGGACTGGCTGCGCGGAGCCTTCGGGAAGGACGGCTTCCTGGCCGACCCCGAACCGGGGCCCCGACGCGTCGAAACCCAGTCCCACGCACACCGGGCCGCGCTGCTCGGCGCCGACCTGCTCGACGCCTGCGGTCGGCCCGGTGCCGCGGAATGGCGGGAACGGGCAGCCGAGCTGAGGACGAGATTCCGGGCGGGATTCTGGGTCGACGGACCGGACGGGGGCCGCCCCGCCGCGGCCCTGCATCCCGACGGACGGCCCCTGCCCCGGCTCACCGGCGCAGTCGCTCACCTGCTGGACACCGGGCTGCTGGGCGGCGGCAGACTCGCCCCCGGTCTGCTGGATCCCGTACGTACCGAACACCTGGCCCGCCTCCTCGGAGCGCCCGCGATGGATTCCGGTTGGGGACTGAGGAGCATGGCCACCCGGGAGCCGGGCCACAACCCCTTCGGCCACCGGTCGGGCGCCGTCAGGGCCCACGAAACGGCCGTCGCCGTCGCGGGCCTCGTCCAGGCGGGCTTCGAGAAGGAAGCCGCCGGCCTGCTCCGCGGCCTTCTGGACGCGGCGGAAACCTTCGGCTACCGCCTGCCGGAGATGTACGCCGCGGAGCAGCGGACCGCCGGCAGCGCCCCGCTTCCCCATCCGGCCGCCTGCAGGCCCGCCGCGGTGGCCGCCGCCGCCGGGATCCACGCGCTGACGGCCCTCGCCGGGATCCGACCCGACGCCCCGGCCGCGACGGTCGCGGTGGCCCCGCCGGCAGGGGCCCCGCTCGGCGCCCTGCGCCTCTCGGGGTTGCGCGTCGCCGGAGAGCCGTTCACCGTGCGGATCAGCAGGCTCGGCGTGGGCATGGTGGAGGAGGCCGCCGATGTGCTCCAACTGGGTGGATAGATCGGGCCCGCCCGGTTCCACCGGTTCGGCGGTGCCCGGAGCGCGCGGTCACCGACGCGGCCACCGCTACGACCGCCATCGACGCTCCGGCACCCGTCTGCGCTGCGTCCCACGGTGGCCCGCACCGGATCCCGCCGGCTCGGATCGCCGATGGGTCGGAGCCGCGGCGAGGGCCCTGCGACGGTTCCACCCGGTCGACGTGATCGGCAAGGTGGCGGCTGGGTTTCAGATCACGGTCTCCAGGATCACCAAAGCCCTGTTTATCGTCAGGCAGACGACTATGATCGCGGCATGTCGCCCTACGACCCGTCGGCCTATCCGCCCTTCGCCGTCACCGTCGACCTGGTCGTGCTCACCGTACGGCGCCACGCGCTCTGCGCGCTCGTGGTGCGGCGCGGGGAGCAGCCGTTCCAGGGCCGCTGGGCACTGCCCGGCGGCTTCGTCAGAGGGGACGAGGACCTGGCGGGTGCCGCGGCCCGGGAACTCTCCGAGGAGACCGGGCTGTGCGCCCACGATCCGACGGCCCCCGACGCGGGAAACGGGGCGCACCTCGAACAACTCGCCACCTACGGCGATCCCCGGCGGGACCCCCGGATGCGGGTGGTCAGCGTGGCCCACCTGGTCCTGGCCCCGGACCTGCCCGCCCCCCGTGCCGGAGGCGATGCAAACAGCGCCCGCTGGGCACCGGTCGACGAACTCCTGGAGGCGCCCGCCGAGGCGTCCGCCGGACTCGCCTTCGACCACACGACGATCCTCGCCGACGGCGTGGAACGAGCCCGCTCGAAGATCGAATACTCCTCCCTCGCAACGGCCTTCTGCCCGCCCGAGTTCACCGTCGGCGAGCTGCGCCGGGTTTACGAGGCGGTGTGGGGTGTGGCCCTCGACCCACGCAACTTCCACCGCAAGGTCACCGGGACCCCAGGGTTCCTGGTGCCCGCCGGGGGAACGACGACCCGTCAGGGCGGCCGGCCCGCCCAACTGTTCCGGGCCGGCGGGGCCACCCTCCTCAACCCCCCGATGCTGCGCCCCGAGGTCTGAGCCACCCGCTGCGACACCGGCCCCACCGCGGACCGGCTACGCAGAAAATCGGACATATCGCGTTATCTTGCTTGCGGTATTCACACTGCCGCAGAGCGGTCTCACCCCCCGCGAGAGAAGCGATGCTCCAGGCCATTGGACTCACCAGCACACCCCGTCGGAAACTCCCGCCCCTCGTGGACGGCCTCAGCTTCGAGGCCCGCCCCGGGTGCGTGACCGCCCTGCTCGGCGATCCGGGCTCGGGCAGGACCACCGCCCTGCGGCTCATGCTCGAACTCGAACCCGGTCGGGGCATCACGTACTTCCGAGGGCGCCCCCTTCATCGGATCCCGCATCCCGGTCGAGAGGTCGGCGTGCTCCTCGGCGACGTACCCGGCCATCCGGCGCGGACCGTCCGCAACCAGCTGCGCATGCTGTGCGCCGCTGCCGGAGTGCCCGCCTCCCGCGCCGACACGATGATGGAGGTCGTCGGCATCGGGGGCCTGCGCGACGAGCGGCTCGGATCGCTCTCCCTCGGCATGGACCGCAGGGTCGGGCTGGCCGCCGCCCTGCTCGCCGATCCCTGCACCCTCCTCCTCGACGAGCCCGGTGCCGGACTCTCCGCGAAGGAACGCGCCTGGCTGCACGGGCTGCTGCGCGGCCACGCCTCCCTCGGCGGCGCGGTGCTGTTCACCACCGACGACGCCAAGGAAGCGGCCGGCAACGCAGACCGGGTCGTCTCCATCGCGTCGGGCCGGCTCGTCGCCGACCAGGATGCCGTGGACTTCGCCCGCACCCGATTGCGGCCGCGCGTCGCGGTGCGCACCCCGCACGCGGCGAGGCTGGCCGACGTGCTGACCCGCGAGGCGCGGGCGGCCCAACGCGCTGTGGAGATCGTCGAGGAGAGCGGCAGCCGCCTGTCGGTGTACGGCAGCAACTGCGCGGAGATCGGCGAGGCGGCCTTCCGGCACGGCGTCCTGGTCCACCAGCTCGCCGACGAGACGGGTCAGACCGGCGACATCGGCGGCGTGGGCGACGGCATCGGGGGCCCGGGTGACGCCGTGGCACCGGTCCCGCCCGTCCCGCAGGCCCGCACCCGTGCCGGCGCCCAGTTTCGTTCCGACCACCGCTCGGAACTCCGCTCCGAGCCCGGCTCGGAGACATGCTCCGAGGTACGTGCGGCTGTCCGCTCCGAGGTCCCCCTCGAAGTCGGCGCCCGAATCCGCGCCGGAACGGGTTTCGAGGCGCCCATGGGTGCGACCCGGGCCGACGCGCGGCCCGATGAGGGGTCCGGCGGCCAGGCCGCTCCCCGCTCGGCGTCCCACGCGGGCCCGCGCCACGACAACGGCCCCGGTTCCGGCGCGGACAGCCGTCCGGAGGGTGTCGCCGGCGCCCCTGCCGACGCCGGCCCGGCACCTGACGTCACCGTTGCCGGCGCCATGCGTTCCGCAGCCGACCGCCCCGTAACGGCGAGTTCCCGAGTGGCCGCCGATGCCGCGCGCCCCGATGCGGCGCGTCGAGATGCCGCACGTCACGAACTGCCGCGTGCCGAAGCCGCGCGGCTGGATGCGCTGCCGCCGGAGTCCGCACGTTCGGCCGCCCCGCGTTTCGAACCGCCGAGGTCCGAACCGCCGAGTTCCGGAGCGACGCGCCTCGGGGCCGGACACCGGGAGGCCGGGAGCCCGGGAGCCGCACGCCCCCGTTACGCGGACCCCGGACGGGCCACCTCCGGAGTGCGCCGCGTCGGTGGG
Source organism: Streptomyces sp. Isolate_45 (assembly GCF_024721315.2). Taxonomy (GTDB): domain Bacteria; phylum Actinomycetota; class Actinomycetes; order Streptomycetales; family Streptomycetaceae; genus Streptomyces. The sequence goes on along the minus strand of NZ_JANFAK020000013.1, from coordinate 39,427 downwards.
CCGCTGCGTCCGCTGCGCTACGAACTGCGTCGGATCTTCGGCACCACGGCGCCCCTGCTGACGGCGGCCCTCGTCGCCGTCACCTCCGCGCTCATCTCCCTCGTGCTCGCCCGGGCGGGCCACACCCCGCAGAACCGCCTCCTCGCCGCCTGGCCCGAGTTGTTCCCGCTGCCCCCCGCCGCGCTCGGCGCGGGACTGCTCGGCGCCCTCGCCTTCGGCGAGGAATACCGCTACCCCGCGCTCGCCGCGGACCGCGGCACCGTGCCTCGCCGCATGGGACTGCTCACCGCCAAACTCGGGGTCTGCGGCGCCCTCGCGCTGCTGCTCGGCGCCCTCGCGGTCGTCGCCGACGCGGCGGCCCTTCGCCTCGTCTTCGGCACGGCGCCCCTGCGCCCGCCCGCGGAGTGGATCTCCCCGGCCGCGAGTTGGGCCGGGCTCCTCGTCGGCTGCGCGTGGGCGGGAGTGCTCGCCTCCGGCGCGTTCAGGTCCGCCACCGCGGGCCTCGCCGCGGTGCTCGCCGTACCGGTGATGGTCGTACCGCTGGTGCGCAAGGTCCTGGAGGGGCCGTCCGCGTACCCGGTGAGTGGACTCGGCTCCCGGCTCCGGAACCTGTCCTGGGGGCAGTGGCCACCCGAGGCCGACCGGCTCGTCCTGGGCGCGCTGCGGTTGATGGCCCAACCCATCGGCACCGCACTGGTGTTGTCGTTGATGGTCCTGTTGTGCGCCTATGGGTTCACAGGACTGCGTGCCCGAGTCCGTTGGTGACCGTTCGAGTGCGGGAGACGACGCCCCGAGGACCACGGAAGACCGGATCATTCGAAATCACGTGAAGCGGATCACAACTCCCCGCGAAAGGCCCGGTTCTTTACGATAAGTCGTCAATTGCGTAGGTGGCACCGATCACCCTTTCGTGTGCTTTTCACCAAAGACCTCAAGGGTGAAGGAGGCACGACCGACAAAGGATTCGTGAGTACCCTTGCGCACACCATGATGACCGCCGCCCGCCATGCCGACACCGGCCTCGCCGGCTCGGGCGAACTCGACCGCTACCCCTACGCGGAGACCTCCGGGTCCGACCGGGTCGGACCTCCCCACTGGGACGGCGCCGACGTCGAGTTGAGCCGTGTCGGCCGCCGCGCCGCCGGTAGCCGTGGCCGCGGCCTGCACGGCCAACTCGTCCAGCAGCTGGGCCAGATGATCGTTTCCGGTGACCTCGGCGCCGACCGCCCGCTGGTTCCCGAGGAGATCGGCCAGCGTTTCGAGGTCTCCCGCACCGTCGTCCGGGAGTCCCTGCGGGTCCTGGAGGCCAAGGGCCTCGTCAGCGCCCGTCCGAACGTGGGCACCCGGGTCCGCCCCGTCGCCGACTGGAACCTCCTCGACCCGGACATCATCGAATGGCGCGCCTTCGGGCCCCAGCGGGACGACCAGCGCCGCGAGCTGGGCGAGCTCCGCCTGACGATCGAGCCGCTCGCCGCCCGCCTCGCCGCCGGCCACGGTCGCCCCGACGTCCAGCAGCGCCTCGCCGACATGGTCGAGATCATGGGCCACGCCCTCGGCCAGGGGGATGTGATCACCTTCGGCCGCGCCGACCACGAGTTCCACTCCCTGCTGATCCAGGTCGCCGGCAACCGCATGCTGGAACACCTCTCCGGCATCGTCTCCGCGGCCCTCCAGGTTTCCGGCAGCCCCGTCACCGCCTGCGACCGCCCGAGCGAGACCTGCGTGGCGCACCACGCGCGGATGGTCGAGGCCCTCGCCGCCGGTGACTCCATGGGAGCCGAGAACGCCATGCGCCAGCTCCTGACGGTGCATCCGGAGGTCGAGCGCGTGGTTCCCGCCCCGCGCGAGCACTGACGCGCCGACGCGCGGGGGCGCGGGGGCGCGGGGGTGCAGCACCGGTCGCCGGGCCCGTTTCGGGTCCGGCGACACCGGCGTCCGGGGGTCGTTCGCAGCCCCCGGGCGCGTTTGTGTGACCGTACGAACGGTGTCGGACCGGTCTTGGTGTGACCCTGGCCACCAAGATGGGGCGTAACGCTCCGCGACGTCACGCGATGACGTAAGAGGTGATGGCCGACGGAGGGAAGACAGCAGCCCTTGGGGATGCTGTGCAGCTCCCCGGCCCCTGCCCGCGCCCCCGGCCCATCCCCAGTCGGTGGTCGTCGGCTCCGGTCCAGCACCAGGCCGGGGTCGGAAGCCGTTTCCATCGTTCCGAGAGGTTGTTCGTGTCGGCCAGCACATCCCGTACGCTCCCGTCGGAGATCGCCGATTCCGAGTCTGTGATGGCGCTCATCGAGCGAGGCAAGGCCGAGGGGCAGATCGCCGGCGATGACGTGCGTCGGGCCTTCGAGGCTGACCAGATTCCTGCGACCCAGTGGAAGAATGTTCTGCGCAGCCTCAACCAGATCCTCGAGGAAGAGGGTGTGACGCTGATGGTCAGTGCCGCGGAGTCGCCCAAGCGCACGGTCCGCAAGAGCGTCGCGGCCAAGAGCCCCGCGAAGCGGACCGCGACCAAGACCGTCGCGTCGACGACGACGGCCCGCACCGTGGCCGACGAGGCCGGACCGGCCGAGGCGGTGGCGACGGACCCCTCCGCCGACGCGGTCGCCGCCGATCCCGGAACCGAACCCGTCGCGAAGAAGACCGCGGCGAGGAAGACGGCTGCCAAGAAGGCCGCGCCCGCGAAGAAGACCGCGGCCAAGAAGACGGCGGCGAAGAAGACCGCGGGCAAGAAGGACTCCGACGAGGGCGACGGGGAGACCACCGAGGAGGGGCCCGAAGCCGCGAAGGGCGAGGCGGACGAGGAGGAGGAGAGCGGGGAGAACAAGGGCTTCGTCATCTCCGACGACGAGGACGACGCCCCCGCCCAGCAGGTCGTCGTCGCCGGCGCCACCGCGGACCCCGTCAAGGACTACCTCAAGCAGATCGGCAAGGTACCCCTCCTCAACGCCGAGCAGGAGGTCGAGCTGGCCAAGCGCATCGAGGCCGGCCTCTTCGCCGAGGACAAGCTGGCGAACTCCGACAAGCTCGCGCCCAAGCTCAAGCGCGAGCTGGAGATCATCGCCGAGGACGGCCGCCGCGCCAAGAACCACCTGCTGGAGGCCAACCTCCGTCTCGTGGTCTCCCTGGCCAAGCGCTACACCGGCCGCGGCATGCTCTTCCTGGACCTGATCCAGGAGGGCAACCTGGGTCTGATCCGCGCGGTGGAGAAGTTCGACTACACCAAGGGCTACAAGTTCTCCACGTACGCCACGTGGTGGATCAGGCAGGCGATCACCCGCGCCATGGCCGACCAGGCCCGCACCATCCGCATCCCGGTGCACATGGTCGAAGTGATCAACAAGCTCGCCCGCGTGCAGCGCCAGATGCTCCAGGACCTGGGCCGCGAGCCCACCCCGGAGGAGCTGGCCAAGGAACTCGACATGACCCCCGAGAAGGTCATCGAGGTCCAGAAGTACGGCCGCGAGCCGATCTCCCTGCACACCCCGCTCGGCGAGGACGGCGACAGCGAGTTCGGCGACCTGATCGAGGACTCCGAGGCCGTCGTTCCGGCCGACGCCGTGAGCTTCACGCTCCTGCAGGAGCAGCTGCACTCCGTCCTCGACACGCTGAGCGAGCGCGAGGCCGGTGTGGTCTCGATGCGCTTCGGCCTCACCGACGGCCAGCCGAAGACCCTCGACGAGATCGGCAAGGTCTACGGCGTCACCCGCGAGCGCATCCGGCAGATCGAGTCCAAGACCATGTCGAAGCTGCGGCACCCCTCCCGCTCCCAGGTGCTGCGCGACTACCTGGACTGACCGGTTCGTGGCGGGAACCCCTCGGGACCGGTCCGGTGTCGGACCGGTCCCGAGGGGCGTACGCCGGTGTCCGCGCGGGTGCGCACGGCCACCGGGCACACCACTCTGGGTGGAGTCATACACACTCGGAGTCAGGAGGCCTCATGCGTCGTCCCTTTGCCCGCGCCCTGGCGGGTGCGCTGACGCTGGTGACGGGAGCGGCCGCAGGGCCGCTCACCCAGGCGCCCCGGGCGGCCGCGGACAGCGTGGTCATAGGCGGGAAGCCCGTGACCTCGGGCGACAACCCCTGGGTGGTGGCCCTCGCCAGTCGTGACCGGTTCGGGGGTACCCGTGACGGACAGTTCTGCGGGGGAGTCGTCGTCGCCCCCACCACGGTCGTGACGGCCGCCCACTGCCTGGGCAGCCAGGTGCTGGGCGGCCCCGTCGAAGCCGTCGCCGACTTCCGGGTGATCACCGGGCGCACGGAGCTGCGCGCGGCCGACGGCCGGGAGATCGCGGTGCGCGCGGCCCGGGTCAACCCGGACTACGACCCGGCGAGCAACGCGGGGGACCTGGCCGTCCTGGAACTGGCCGAGGCCGTACCCGCCGACCACGTGCTCCCCATGGCCGGCGCGGGCGACGCCGCCTACGCCCCCGGGACCGAGGCGACCGTGTACGGCTGGGGCGACACGAGCGGGTTCGGCGACTACGCGTACGGGCTGCGGGCGGCGCCGGTCACCGTGCTGGACGACGACACCTGCCGGCGGGCGTACCCCGGGGACCGGGACGGCCAGTACCGGGCCGACTCCATGGTGTGCGCGGGCGACCCCGACGGTGGCAAGGACGCCTGCCAGGGGGACAGCGGCGGTCCGCTGGTGGCCCGCGGACGCCTCATCGGCCTGGTGTCCTGGGGGCGCGGCTGCGGGCGGGCGGACAGCCCCGGCGTCTACACCCGGGTCGCCCCGTTGGTCGCGTTCGTGAGCGGCCCGCAGAGGGGCGCACGCTCCGGCGCGGTGTGAGGACACCCCGGGGGTGCCGGGACGGCCTACAGGCGCCACTCACGGCCCCCTGGCGGGGTGTGTGGGGCGAGGGGAGCGTCCGGAGGTCGGAAAGGACGGCCCGGACATGAGGACGGCCCGCGTCCCTGGGTCTCAGGGATGCGGGCCGTCGACCGGCCTGGGCCGGTCCTTGCTCGTCGGATGCGAGGTGCAGGCCTAAGTGTCAGCGGTCCTCGGTGTCGGCGGCAGCGGCCGCCGGAGCGGACGTAAGCCGCTCGGTCTCATCCTGTATTTCCGCGGCGATCTTCTTGAGTTCCGGCTCGAACTTGCGCCCGTGGTGGGCGCAGAAGAGCAGTTCACCACCGCTCAGGAGGACGACGCGCAGATATGCCTGGGCGCCGCAGCGGTCGCATCGGTCAGCGGCCGTCAGCGGGGTCGCGGGTGTCAGAACAGTAGTCACGTCGCCTCTTCTCTAGCTCGACGAGCTGTCGTACCAGGGTCAACATCCAACCAGGCCGAAAACGTTCCCGCTCGCGGCTTTTCCTCGAAACTTCCTTCCGAAGCTGGCCGGCTGTTGCCGGTTGGCGGCGAAGGAGCCGTATTGCGTTGCTTTACGGTTTCGCGTTGTCAGTCGTTCGCTTGTAGCAGTTCCCGTCCTCCCCGGCACGAGCGCCGGTTGTTCATGAGGACGTGCCCGAACACTAAATGGTTCATGCCTCGAAGGGAACGTGATGTTTGCTTCACCCTCCCGGGGGATCGAACACCCGTGCGGATCTGCACTAGGCTGAGGAACGCGAGAGGGTGGCGTTGCATCGGCTCTACCAGGCCTCGGTACCCTCGGACAGGCACCCGTGCCATCCCTGCGCCCGACCGGGCCAGAAAAGAAATTCAGCGAGGAGCGAACTGCGTGACCGCCGACACGTCCGTGCCTTCCAGCGCGCTGCTGTCCGGAGCAGACCGGGACGGTTCCAACTACACCGCGCGGCACCTGCTCGTCCTCGAAGGCCTTGAGGCCGTTCGCAAGCGCCCCGGGATGTATATCGGCTCCACCGACAGTCGAGGCCTGATGCACTGCCTCTGGGAGATCATCGACAATTCCGTCGATGAGGCCCTGGGCGGGTACTGCGACCACATCGAGGTGATCCTCCACGAGGACGCCTCGGTCGAGGTCCGGGACAACGGCCGCGGCATCCCCGTCGACGTGGAGCCCAAGACCGGCCTCTCCGGGGTCGAGGTCGTCATGACCAAGCTGCACGCCGGCGGCAAGTTCGGCGGCGGGTCGTACGCGGCCTCCGGCGGCCTGCACGGCGTCGGTGCCTCCGTCGTCAACGCCCTGTCGGCCCGCCTCGACGTCGAGGTCGACCGGAGCAGCTCGACGCACGCGATCAGCTTCCGTCGCGGCGTCCCCGGCATGTTCACCGAGCAGGGTCCCGACGGCCCCTTCGACCCCGACCACGCCCTGCGGAAGGTCAAGCGGATCGCCAAGGGCAAGACCGGAACCCGCGTCCGCTACTGGGCCGACCGCCAGATCTTCCTCAAGGACGCCCGGCTCAACCTGGAGACGCTCTACCAGCGCGCCCGCCAGACCGCCTTCCTCGTGCCCGGCCTGACCCTCGTCGTCCGCGACGAGCGCGCCCTGGAAGGTGCGGGCAAGACCGAGGAGACCTTCCGCTTCGACGGGGGCATCAGCGAGTTCTGCGAGTACCTGGCCCAGGACAAGGGCGTGTGCGACGTGCTGCGCCTGACCGGCACGGGCACCTTCAAGGAGACCGTCCCGGTCCTCGACGACCGCGGTCACATGACCCCGACCGAGGTCACCCGCGAACTGGGCGTCGACATCGCCCTGCGCTGGGGCACGGGCTACGAGACCAACGTCAAGTCCTTCGTCAACATCATCGCCACCCCCAAGGGCGGCACCCACGTCTCCGGCTTCGAGCGCTCGGTCGCCAAGACCGTGAACGAGGTCCTGCGCTCGGCGAAGCTGCTGCGCGTCGCAGAGGACGACGTGGTCAAGGACGACGCGATGGAGGGCATGACCGCCGTCGTCACCGTCCGCCTCGCCGAGCCGCAGTTCGAGGGCCAGACCAAGGAGGTGCTCGGCACCTCGGCGGCCACCCGGATCGTCGCCGCCGTCGTGGCCAAGGAGCTCAAGACCTTCCTGACCTCCACCAAGCGCGACGACAAGCAGCAGGCGCGCTCCGTGATGGAGAAGATCGTCGCGGCCGCCCGGACCCGGATCGCGGCCCGTCAGCACAAGGAGGCGCAGCGCCGCAAGACCGCGCTGGAGTCCTCCTCGCTGCCGGCCAAGCTGGCCGACTGCCGCAGTGACGACGTGGACCGCAGCGAGCTCTTCATCGTCGAGGGGGACTCGGCCCTCGGTACGGCCAAGCTCGCCCGGAACTCGGAGTTCCAGGCGCTGCTGCCCATCCGGGGCAAGATCCTCAACGTCCAGAAGTCGTCGGTCTCGGACATGCTCAAGAACGCCGAGTGCGGCGCGATCATCCAGGTCATAGGAGCCGGCTCGGGCCGCACCTTCGACCTCGACGCCGCCCGCTACGGCAAGATCGTCCTGCTCGTCGACGCCGATGTGGACGGCGCGCACATCCGCTGCCTGCTGCTCACGCTCTTCCAGCGGTACATGCGGCCGATGGTCGAGGCGGGCCGGGTGTTCGCGGCCGTGCCGCCGCTGCACCGGATCGAGCTCGTCCAGCCGAAGCGAGGCCAGGACAAGTACGTCTACACGTACTCGGACAACGAGCTGCGCCAGACCCTCCTGGAGTACCAGCGCAAGAACATCCGGTACAAGGACTCCATCCAGCGCTACAAGGGCCTCGGTGAGATGGACGCCGACCAGCTCGCGGAGACCACCATGGACCCCCGCTTCCGTACGCTGCGCCGGATCAACATCGGTGACCTGGACGGCGCTGAGCAGGTCTTCGACCTGCTCATGGGCAACGAGGTGGCTCCGCGCAAGGAGTTCATCACCAGCTCGGCGGCGACCCTGGACCGTTCGCGCATCGACGCCTGACGGGCGGACACCCTTCGGCGCCACGGCACACCGGTGCTCTTCACTCCATCACCTGAAGGAGTGAAGAGCACCGGGACACCAGTCCGGAAAGCGTTCATTCCGCACATCCTTGTGGGCACGCGGCCAATGCGGCAGCGGACAAGGAGAGTTCGGTGGACAAGCACGATGGTCGCGATGCCGGAACGATCCGGCTGGACGACCCCTGGTACGACGCGCTCGCCGTGGGTTGGGGCGAGGTCGAGGAAACGGTCCCTCCACGCGAGGTCCCCGGGGGCCGGCCCGCGCCCGGCGCATCCGACATCTACCTGGAAGTGCAGCGCAGCGCCGCCTTCCAGGAGGTCCGCAGCCGCTACCGGAGGTTCGTCGTCCCGGCGACCGTCGGCTTCTTCCTCTGGTACGTCGCCTATGTGATCGCGGCGACGATGGCACCCGACCTGATGGCCCGACCGGTGGCGGGCGCGGTCAACGTGGCCCTGGTCGCGGGCCTCGGCCAGTTCCTCAGCACCTTCCTGCTGACCTGGGCCTACGCCCGGCACGCCCGACTGCGGCGGGACCGGGCCGCGCTCGACCTGCGGTGGACGGTCTTCGAGCAGGAACGCGACCAGGAGCGGAACCGGGCCCGGAGGGAGGTCCGGTGACGACCGAACACCAGACCCTGGCGCTGATCCTGTTCAGCCTGTTCATCGCCGTCACCCTGGGCATCACCACCTGGGTCAGCCGCAACCGGCACGGCTCCGCCGAGGAGTTCTACGCCGGCGGGCGGCTGTTCTCCCCTCTGGAGAACGGTTTCGCCATCGCCGGCGACTACATGTCCGCCGCGTCGTTCCTGGGCATCTCCGGGCTGATCGCCCTCTTCGGTTACGACGGCCTTCTGTACTCGGTCGGCTTCCTCGTCGCCTGGCTCGTGGTCCTCTTCCTGGTCGCCGAACTGGTGCGCAACTGCGGGCGCTTCACCCTGGCCGACGTGGTCGCGGCACGTATGGCCGAGCGGCCCGTACGGATCGCCGCCGGAACCTCCTCGGTCGTGGTCTCGGTGCTGTACCTGATCGCCCAGATGGTCGGCGCGGGCAGCCTGGTGGGTCTGCTGCTCGGGGATTCCGGGCCCGGGGCCAGGACCCTGACCGTGATCGGGGTCGGTGCGCTGATGGTGGTCTACGTGACCTTCGGAGGCATGCGGGCCACCACCTGGATCCAGATCGTGAAGGCCGTGCTGCTGATGGGTGGTGCCGTCACCCTGACGGTCCTCGTCCTGCTGCGCTTCCACGGGAACTTCGACCAGTTGCTCACGACCGCCGCCGACCGCAGCGGGCACGGGAGCCGCTTCCTGAGTCCCGGCCTGAAGTACGGCGCCGACTGGACCTCCCGCTTCGACTTCATGAGCCTGGGCCTCGCCCTGGTCCTCGGGACGGCGGGCCTGCCACACATCCTGTCGCGCTTCTACACCGTCCCCACCGCGCGGGCCGCCCGCCGGTCGGTGGTGTGGGCGATCGGCCTGATCGGCGGCTTCTACCTGATGACCATCGTGCTCGGCTTCGGCGCGGCCGCGCTCGTGGGGCCCGACGCGGTGCGGGCCTCGAACGCCTCGGGGAACACGGCCGTACCGCTGCTGGCCGCCTTCCTCGGCGGGGGCGCCGGGTCCACCGGAGGCGCCGTGCTGTTCGCGTTCGTGGCCGCCATCGCCTTCGCGACCATCCTCGCCGTGGTCGCCGGGATCACCCTGGCCTCGTCGGCGTCCGTCGCGCACGACCTGTACGCCTCGCTCAAGCGCCGGCACGCCAGGCAGCGCAGCGAGGTGGCGGTGGCGCGGCTGGCGGCGGTCGGGATCGGCGCGGTGGCCATCGGCCTGGGTCTGCTCGCCCAGAACCTGAACGTCGCCTTCCTGGTGGGGCTCGCCTTCGCGGTGGCCGCCTCGGCGAACCTGCCGGTGCTCCTGTACTCGCTCTTCTGGCGCGGGTTCACCACGCGGGGGGCCGTCTGGTCGGTGTACGGGGGTCTGGTTCCCTCGGTCCTACTGGTGGCGCTGTCGCCGGTGGTCTCGGGAAGCCCCGAATCCCTCTTCCCCGGCGTGGACTTCCAGTACTTCCCGCTGCAGAACCCGGGGATCGTCTCGATCCCGCTGGGCTTCCTGGCGGGCTGGTTGGGCACGGTGACCTCCGGTGAGGAGCCGGACGAGCGCAAGCACGCCCAGACGGAGGTCCGCTCCCTGACGGGGGCCGGGGCGGTGTGAGCCCCCGCCGGGCCCCCGATCCGGTCAGACCCCGCCGGGCGGCCGCCAGGCGTAGCGGTGTTCCGGGCGGCCGGTCTCGCCGTAGCGCAGGGCGAGGGTGACGCGGCCGGCGCGGTCGAGGAGCTTCAGGTAGCGCTGGGCGGTCTGGCGGCTGATCCCGGCCCGGTCGGCGACCTGCTGGGTGGACAGGGGGCCTTCGGCGGCGCGCAGGACCTGGCGGACCAGTTCCGCCGTGGTGGGGGAGTGGCCCTTGGGCAGTTCGTTGGGGGTACCGGCGGCGGCGAGCGCGCCGAAGATCCGGTCCACCTCGGCCTGTTCGGCCTCGCCGCCACCGGCCAGGGAGCGGTGGAGGGTGGCGTAGGCCTCCAACTTGCCGCGCAGGCCGGCGAAGGTGAAGGGCTTGACCAGGTACTGGAGGGCGCCGAGGCGCATGGCCGCCCGGACGGTGGTCAGGTCACGGGCCGCGGTGACCATGATCACGTCGGTGTGGTGGCCGAGCTGGCGCAGGCGGCGGACCAGGTCGAGCCCGTTCTCGTCCGGGAGGTAGTGGTCGAGGAGGACCAGGTCCACCGGGTGGGCGGTGAGGAACTCCAGTGCCTCGGCGGCCGAATGGACCTGGGCGGCGACCCGGAACCCGGGAACCTTCGTCACGTACGCGGCGTTGATCAGGGCAACACGCACGTCGTCGTCGACGACCAATACGTGCATCGGGGTCTCGTTCACCGCAGGGCCTCCGGGAGTACGACGGAGAACTCCGCCCCTCCGTCCGCTGCTTCACCGGCCCGAGCACTGCCGCCCTGCCGCTCCGCGAGGCGGCGTACGAGGGCGAGGCCCAGACCGCGCTCGCGGTGGGCGCGGGGCTGCTTCGTCGACCAGCCCTCCGTGAAGACCTCCTCGCGGTGTCCGGCGGGAACGCCCGGTCCGCTGTCGCGCACCCGCAGTACGGCGGTACGGCCGTCGGCGCGGATGTCGACCTCAACCAGTGGCGCGGCAGATCCCGCCGCCGCGTCCAGGGCGTTGTCGACCAGGTTGCCGAGGATGGTGACGAGGCCGCCGGGATCCACCAGACGGTCGGGGAGCAGGGCCGTCGGGGCGAGCCGGAGCGGAACGCCCCGCTCGGCCGCGACCGTCGCCTTGCCCACCAGCAGGGCTGCCAGCAGTGGGTCGTGGACCCGCTCGGTCACCTGCTCGGCCGTGGTGCGGTGCACGCCCACCACCTCGGTCACGAACTCGACGGCTTCCTCGTGCAGGCCCAGTTCGAGCAGGCCGAGCAGGGTGTGCAGGCGGTTGGCGTGCTCGTGGTCCTGCGCGCGCAGGGCGTCGATCAGGCCCTTGGTGGAGTCGAGTTCGCGGCCGAGGTGTTCCAGTTCGGTGCGGTCGCGCAGGGTGGCGACGGCGCCGCCGTCCGAGGTCGGCATCCGGTTGGCGACCAGGACCCGGGGGCCCTGCACGGCGAGGAGGTCGCGGCCGGTGACGCGGCCGGACAGGACGTCGGTGGTGCGGCCGGCGCCGAGGACCTCGTCGAGGGGGAGGCCGGCGAGGGTGTGTGCGGTGTCCGGGGTGAGGCCCAGCAGCCGGGCGGCCTCGTCGTTCACCAGCCTGATCCGGCCCTTGCCGTCTAGGGCGATGACGCCCTCCCGGATGGAGTGCAGCATCGCCTCGCGCTCCGCGAGGAGGCCGGCGATGTCGGAGAAGGCCAGGTCCCTGGTCTGGCGGTGGATCCTGCGGGACAGCAGGTAGGCGGCGAGCGCACCGGCCGCCAGGGCGCCGCCGGCGTAGGCGAGGAGGCCGGGGATGGCTCCGACCAGCCGGTCGCGGACGTTGTCGTAGGCGATGCCGACCGAGACCGCTCCGACGATCTCCCCGTCGGCGGCGAGGAGCGGCACCTTGCCCCGGGCGGAGCGCCCCAGGGTGCCCTCGTCGATCTCCATCACCTCACGGCCGGCGAGCGCGTCGGCGGGGTCGGTGGACACGGGCAGGCCGATGCGGTCGGTGCTCGGATGGGAGCGGCGGATGCCGTTCAGGTCGAGGACGACCACGTACTCGGCTCCGGTCGCCCGGCGGATCCGTTCTGCCGCGGCCTGGACCGGGGTGTCCGCCGCCGGGCCCGATACCAGGAGGTCGGCGGCCAGCGACGGGTCCGCCGCGGCGCTCTGGGCGATGGCCAGGGCGCGGCGCATGGCCTGGTCGTCCAGCTGTGCGCTCAGCGGTGCCAGGAACAGTCCGGTGGCCAGCGCGAGGACCCCGGCCGCGAGGGCCAGCTGGGTCAGCAGGATCTGGGAGACGGCCCGTCTGGGCAGCCCGAGGCGCCGAGCGCTGGTGGGGATGAACCGCATGACTAGCACCGTAGGTCGCCTTCGGCCTCAGCGGAATTCCCTCGTCCACGCAAATCGCTTGCGTTATTTACGCCCAGCTTGCGCAAGTGATGCGAGCCGGAAGTGCGGTCAGAGGTGTGGACGGTTGAGCAGGGCTCTGCAATTCTCGCACGGCAACACGCAAATTCCTGTCTCACCCCCTTCCGGAAGTTCATGTCGAGGGACGAGGACCTATGAGAAGGCACACCTGGAGGTGGCGGGCGCTGGCCGCCGTCCTCAGTACCGCCCTGTTGATCATGGGCTGGCCCGCCCTGACCGCCGCGGCCGCGGGCGGTCCGGGCATCGCGACGGGCCGGCCCGCCGCGGCGAGCAGCAGCAACGGCGCCCACACCGCCGCCCACGCCACCGACGGCGACCCGTCCACCTACTGGGAGAGCGGAGGTGGAACGTTTCCGCAGTGGCTGCAGACCGATCTCGGCGCCACCACCCGCGTCGACCAGGTGGTGCTGAAGCTGCCGGCGTCCTGGGAGAGCCGCACCCAGACCCTGGCCGTCCAGGGCAGCGGCGACGGCACGAGCTTCAGCACCCTGGTCGCGTCGGCCGCGTACGTCTTCGGGCCGGGCAACGGGAACATCGTCACCATCACCTTCCCCGCCACCCGGAGCCGGTACGTACGGATCGCCGTCACCGCCAACACCGGCCGGCCGGCCGCGCAGCTCTCCGAGCTGGAGGTGCGCACCCCGGACGAGTCGTCGCTCGACCTGGCGCGCGGCAGGACCCTGACCGCGAGCAGCAGCACCCAGACCTACCTGCCGGCCAACGCGAACGACGGGAACACCGCCAGCTACTGGGAGAGCGAGAACGGCGCGCTGCCCCAGTGGCTCCAGGTGGACCTCGGTTCCTCCGTACGCGTCGACCGCGTGGTGCTGCGACTGCCCGGGGGCTGGGGCGCCCGTACCCAGACCCTGAAGATCCAGGGCAGCGTAAACGGCGCCGACCACACGGACCTGACCGCCTCGAAGGGCTACCTGTTCGACGCGGCCGGCGGCAACTCCGTGACCATCGCCTTCGACGCGGCCACCACCCGATACCTCCGCGTCCGGATCTCCGCCAATACCGAGCAACCCGGCGGCCAGGTCTCCGAGCTGGAGGTATACGGACCCCGGACGGGTGACACCACGGCTCCGACGGCACCCACCGAGCTCGCGTACACCGAACCGGCTACCGGGCGGATCGCGCTCAGCTGGAAGGCGGCGACCGACGACACCGGCGTCACCGGGTACGACGTCTACGCCGACAACCAGCTGCGCACGAGCGTCGCCGGGGACGTGACCACCTACACCGACACGCAACCCACCGGGATCGCCATCACCTACCACGTCCGCGCCAGGGACGCGGCCGGCAACCAGTCGCCCAACAGCAACAGCGTGACCCGGGCCGCCGACACCGGTGACACCCAGGCCCCGACCATCCCGGGCGCCCTCACCCTGACGGAACAGGCCGCCGATCGGATCGCACTGTCCTGGCAGGCCGCCACCGACAACGTCGGGGTCAGCGGCTACGAGGTGTACGCGAACAACGTGCTGCGCACGACGGTCGCGGGGAACACCACCTCCTGGACCGACACCCAGCCGGCCACCGCCACCGTGACCTACGTCGTCCGCGCCAAGGACGCCGCGGGCAACCGCTCCGGCGACAGCGACTCCGTCACTCGCTACGGCACCGGGGGCGGCGGTTCCAACCTGGCCGTCGGCAAACCGGTCACCGGCTCCTCCGTGATCCACACCTTCGTCGCGGAGAACGCCAACGACAACAGCACGGCCACCTACTGGGAGGGCGCCGCCGGGGCGTACCCGAGCACGCTGACGGTCAAGCTGGGCGCCAACGCGGATCTGCGGCGACTCGTCCTCAAACTGAACCCGGACAGTGGCTGGGGCGCCCGCACCCAGAACATCCAGGTCCTCGGCCGGGAGCAGAGCGCCTCCGCCGTCACCGGTCTGGTCGCCGCGAAGGACTACGCCTTCGACCCCGCGTCCGGCAACACGGTCACCGTCCCGCTGAGCGCCCGCGTCGCCGACGTCCAGTTGCGCTTCACCTCCAACACCGGCTCCTCCAACGGGCAGATCGCCGAGTTCCAGGTGATCGGGGTGCCCGCTCCCAATCCGGACCTGGAGGTCACGGCGCTGAGCGCTGCCCCGGCCGCCCCCGTGGAGTCGGACCCGGTCACGCTCTCCGCCACCGTCAGGAACAGCGGTCCGGCCCCGGCCCCCGCCACCGCCGTGACCTTCACGCTCGGCGGCACGAAGGCGGGTACGGCCGCCGTGCCCGCGCTGGCCGCCGGGGCGAGCGCCACCGTCGGCGCCGGGATCGGCGCGCGCGACGCGGGGACCTACCAGCTCGCCGCCGTCGTCGACGAGGCGAACACCGTGGTGGAGCAGAACGACAGCAACAACTCCTTCACCGGGTCCGCGCTGGTGGTACGCGGGGTGGACAGCTCCGACCTGGTGGCCTCCGAGGTGAGTTGGTCGCCGTCCGCTCCGTCCGAGGGGCGGCCGGTCGCCTTCGCCGTGACGGTCCGCAACCAGGGCACGGTCGCCTCGGCGCCCGGCCCGCACGCGGTCACGCTCACCCTCCAGGACGCGACCGGGGCCGCCGTCCGCACCCTGACGGGGGCCTTCGACGGGCCCCTCGCCGCCGGCGCGGCCACGGCCCCGATCGCGCTCGGCAGCTGGCCGGCCGCGAACGGCAAGTACTCGGTCAAGGTCGTCCTCGCGGACGACGCGGCCGAACTGCCGGTCAAACGCGGCAACAACACCTCCACCAGGCCGTTCTTCGTGGGCCGTGGGGCGAACATGCCCTTCGACACGTACGAGGCGGAGGAAGCCGTCGCCGGGGGCGGGGCCACGGTGGTCGGGCCCAACCGCACCATCGGCGACATCGCCGGCGAAGCCTCGGGCCGCAAGGCCGTCAGCCTCGACGCGACCGGCGAGTACGTCGAGTTCACCACCCGGGCCGCCACGAACACGCTGGTCACCCGCTTCTCCATCCCGGACGCCCCGGGCGGTGGAGGCATCGACTCCACCATCAACCTCCATGTCGACGGGGTCTTCAAGAGGGCCCTGCCGCTGACCTCCAAGTACGCCTGGCTGTACGGGGCCGAGGCCTCACCGGGCAACTCGCCCGGTGCCGGGGCGCCGCGCCACATCTACGACGAGGCGAACGTCCTGCTCGGCGAGACCGTCCCCAAGGGCAGCAGGATCCGGCTGCAGAAGGACGCCGCCAACACCTCCACCTACGCGATCGACTTCGTCAGCCTGGAACAGGCCACGGCCGCCCCGAACCCCGACCCGCAGACCTACGCGGTACCCGCCGGCTTCGGCCACCAGGACGTGCAGAACGCCCTGGACAAGGTCCGGATGGACCCCAGCGGGAAGCTCGTCGGCGTCTATCTGCCTCCGGGCGACTACGCGACGGCGAGCAAGTTCCAGGTGTACGGGAAGGCCGTGCGGGTGGTCGGCGCCGGACCGTGGTTCACCCGCTTCCACGCCCCGTCGGCGCAGGACAACACCGACATCGGCTGGCGGGCCGACAGCACCGCGAAGGGCTCGTCCTTCTCGGGCTTCGCCTACTTCGGCAACTACACGTCGCGCATCGACGGTCCGGGCAAGGTCTTCGACTTCGCGGGCGTCTCCGACATCACCATCGACAACATCTGGAACGAGCACATGGTGTGCCTGTACTGGGGAGCCAACACCGACCGGATCACCATCAAGAACTCGCGGATCCGCAACATGTTCGCCGACGGCATCAACATGACCAACGGCAGCACCGACAACCTCGTGACCAACAACGAGGCGCGGGCGACCGGCGACGACAGCTTCGCGCTGTTCTCCGCGATCGACGCGGGCGGCGCGGACATGAAGAACAACGTCTACGAGAACCTGACCACGATCCTGACCTGGCGGGCCGCCGGGGTGGCCGTCTACGGGGGCTTCGACAACACCTTCCGCAACATCCACATCGCCGACACCCTCGTCTATTCGGGCATCACCATCAGCTCGCTGGACTTCGGATACCCGATGAACGGGTTCGGGACGGAACCGACGACCTTCGAGAACATCTCCGTCATCCGTTCCGGCGGCCACTTCTGGGGCGGGCAGACCTTCCCGGGGATCTGGCTGTTCTCCGCCTCGAAGGTGTTCCAGGGCATCCGGATCAACAACGTCGACATCGTCGACCCGACGTACAGCGGCATCATGTTCCAGACGCAGTACGTCGGTGGCCAACCGGTGAACCCCATCAAGGACACCGTCCTGCGGGACATCACCATCACCGGGGCGAGGAAGAGCGGTGACGCCTTCGACGCGAAGTCAGGGTTCGGCCTCTGGGCGAACGAGATGCCCGAGGCGGGCCAGGGTCCGGCGGTCGGCTCGGTCACCGTTCACAACCTGAGGACCGGCGACAACGCCGTGGACATCCGGAACACGACCTCGACGTTCCGGATCGACCGGCTGCCGTAACCGCGCGGCCGGGTACGAGGGGGTCGGCGCCGCTCGGGACGTCCCGGGCGGCGTCCGGCCCTTTTCGGGTCCGGTCCGGCGCCATCGGACCCCCGCCAAACTGGCTGTAATCGAACTGCAAGGAACTTGCATCGCTTGCGCTACTCTTGCGCTCATGACGCGACGACTTGCTCAAGTGGCGAAGAAGGTGGGAGTCAGCGAGGCAACGGTCAGCCGGGTGCTCAACGGCAAGCCGGGCGTCTCGGAGGCGACCCGCCAATCCGT
Organism: Streptomyces sp. Isolate_45; assembly: GCF_024721315.2. Lineage (GTDB taxonomy): Bacteria > Actinomycetota > Actinomycetes > Streptomycetales > Streptomycetaceae > Streptomyces. The sequence goes on along the minus strand of NZ_JANFAK020000013.1, from coordinate 22,302 downwards.
GCTCACCGCCCTCGACGTGCTGGGATACGAGCGCCCCACCCAGCTGCGCGGCGAACGTGCGCGACTGGTCGGCCTGGTGCTGCCGGAACTCCAGAACCCGATCTTCCCGGCCTTCGCCGAGGTCATCGGCGGCGCCCTCGCCCAGCAGGGGCTCACCCCCGTACTGTGCACGCAGACCACGGGCGGGGTCTCCGAGGCCGACTACGTGGAGCTCCTCCTCCAGCAGCAGGTCTCCGGGGTGGTCTTCGCCGGAGGGCTTTTCGCGCAGGCCGACGCCCCGCACGAGCACTACCGGCTGCTGTCGGAGCGCAAGGTCCCGGTGGTGTTGATCAACGCCTCCATAGAGGACCTCGGCTTCCCGTGCGTGGCCTGCGACGACGCCGTCGCGGTCGAGCAGGCCTGGCGCCACCTGGCTTCCCTGGGGCACGAGCGGATCGGCCTGGTGCTGGGCCCGCCCGATCACATCCCCTCGCTGCGCAAGCTGGTCGCCGCCCGGGCCGTCGCCGAGGCGGCCGGTTCCGAGCTGCCGGCCGCGCACGTGGAACGCACCCTGTTCTCCCTGGAGGGCGGGCACGCGGCCACCTCCCGCCTGCTGGACCGCGGTGTCACCGGCATCATCTGCGCGAGTGACCCGCTGGCCCTGGGGGCCGTACGGGCGGCCCGTCGCAGGGGTCTCGACGTCCCCGGCGAGGTCTCCGTGGTGGGCTACGACGACTCCGCGTTCATGAACTGCACCGAGCCCCCGTTGACCACCGTCCGGCAGCCCATCGAGGCCATGGGTCGGGCCGCGGTCGAGCTGCTCACCGCGCAGATCCAGGGCGCCGCGGTGCAGCCGGGGGAGTTGCTCTTCGAGCCGGAGCTGGTGGTCCGCGGCTCCACGGCCAAGGCTCCGCGCGGGTAACCGCACCGACCCACCCTCCGCGCCCAGGGCTCCGGAACGTCCATCGACGTTCCGGAGCCCTTTTTGCGTCCCCGGAACGGCAGTGGTCTGCCAATCTCTTGCGAAGTCTGCGCGAGATATTGCGTTCATCTGTCGGCGGTGGTTGAGTGTGCCGCGCTCGCCCCCACGCCTCCTGCCCGAAGCTCGAAGGGGACCACCGATGAGAACCAACGTCCGCCGCAACGTCGCGGCCTCCCTCGTCTCCGCGTTCGCCGTGACCGCCCTCGCGGCCTGCGGTACGAGCAGCGGCGGCGACGATCCGAAGGAGCGGTCGAGCGGCGGTTCCACCGACGCCTCCGCCCCGCTCGACCCGAAGACCAAGGTCACCCTCTCCATCGACTGCATGCCGCCGGCGGCCAAGGCGGCGGAGTTGAAGGAGTGGAAGGAGGACGTGGCGGAGTTCAACAGGACCTACCCGAACGTCACCATCGACGGCCGCTCCACCCCCGGGCAGTGCCTGGAGCCCCCGCGCTTCACGGCGATGCTCAAGGCCAAGTCCCAACCGGACGTCTTCTACGCCTACTTCACCGACCTCCAGCAGGTGCTGGACAACGACGCGGCCGCGGACGTCTCGGCGTACGTCACCCCCGCCTCGGTGCCCGCCCTCGGCGACATCGACAAGAACGTCCTGGACGTCCTGAAGGAGGACGGCAAGCTGTACGGGCTGCCCACCAGCAACTACACGATGGGCCTGCTGGTCAACCGCAAGCTGTTCCGGGACGCGGGCCTCGATCCCGACTCCCCGCCCCGTACCTGGGACGAGGTCCGGGCCGCCGCGAAGAAGATCGCCGCGCTCGGCAACGGCACCGCGGGCTTCGGCGAGTACAGCGTGGAGAACACGGGCGGCTGGCACTACACGGCCACCATGTACGGACTGGGCGGCGACATCGTCGGCGCCGACGGCAAGGCCGCCTTCAACAACGCCACCGGCAAGCAGATCGTCGAGAACCTCCGCGCCATGCGCTGGGAGGACGAAAGCATGGGCCGGACCCAGCTGCTCAAGTGGGGCGACCTGCAGAAGCAGATGGCCTCCGACAAGCTCGGCATGTTCCTCGCCGCGCCCGACGACATCACGTACATGGTGCAGCAGTTGGGCGCGAAGTACGAGAACTTCGGCATGGGCCCGATCCCCGGCGGCGCCTCCACCCTGGCCGGCGGGAACGGCTACATGATCAAGAAGGGCAGCTCGCCCGACAAGGTCAAGGCGGCCGTGGCCTGGCTGAACTTCAAGACCCTCGCCGTCGGCAAGGGGCAGTTCCGGTACGACCGCAGCAAGGCGGACGGCCTGCCCGTCGGCCTCCCGCAGCCCGCCTTCTTCACCGGCGCGAGCAAGGCCGAGGACGACCGGCTGAAGGCTGCGAGCGCCACCATGCCGGTCGCCAACTTCAAGACCTTCCTGGACAACCCGGTACCCGGCAAGGCCGAGCCGCCGAAGGCCCAGGAGGTCTACAAGGTGCTCGACAAGGTGATGTCAGGGGTCCTCACCAACAAGAACGCCGATCCCGCGCAGCTCCTCGGCGAGGCCGAGAAGGCCGTCAACCAGGTACTGGGCAACCAGTAGGGCCCGCGGGCGGGCCGCGGCGGCGCGGCCTGCCTGCCCCGGCCCCGCCCGCCCCCTCCCGTACCCGGAAGCGACGACCAGCAAGGAGCGAGCGGCGATGCCGGTCCCCACCCTCCCCCGAGCCTCCCGCCCGGAGTTCCGCCGGGCACTCAAGCGGAACCTCACCGCCCACGGCTTCCTGATCGGTGCCGTCCTGTGCTTCGCCTTCTTCTCCTGGTACCCGATGGTCCGGGAGTTCCTGCTGGCCTTCCAGAAGACGGAAGGCGGAACCACCCGCTGGGTCGGCTGGGACAACTTCGCGTACGTCTTCGGGGACCCGAGCTTCTGGCAGGCCTGGCGCAACACCCTGCTCTTCACGGGCCTGGCCCTGGTCCTCGGCTTCGCGGTCCCCTTCGTGATCGCGCTCGTCCTCAACGAACTGCGCCACGCCCGCGGGTACCTGCGCCTGCTCGTCTACCTGCCGGTGATGATGCCGCCGGTGGCCTCGGTCCTGCTGTTCGAGTACTTCTACGACCCCGGGTACGGCCTCTTCAACCGGGCGCTGGAATTCCTGCACCTGCCCCCGCAGGACTGGCTGCAGTCCACCGGCACCGCGATGCTGTCCGTCGTCATCGCCTCCACCTGGATGAACATGGGCGGTGCGACCCTGATCTACCTGGCCGCCCTCCAGGGCATCCCCGGCGAGCTGTACGAGGCCGCGGAGCTCGACGGGGCGGGCCTGCTGCGCAAGATCTGGCACGTCACGATCCCGCAGACCAAGCTGATCCTCTCGTTGATGCTGCTGATGCAGGTCATCGCGACGATGCAGGTGTTCGTCGAACCGTTCCTGCTGACCGGCGGCGCCGGCCCCGAGGGCTCGACCACCACCGTCGTCGTCCTCATCTACCAGTACGCCTTCAACTTCAACCAGTACGGCGGCGCCGCGGCCCTGGGCCTGTGCCTGCTCGTCCTCCTCGCCGGCTTCTCCGCCCTCTACGTCCGCCTCAGCCGCGACAACGAGAGCTGACCGCGAGCCGACCGCGAGCGCCGACAAGGAGCCCCTCCCATGGCAGAGCGCACCCTGATATCGCCCGTCCGGCTCGGCCGCACCCGGGGCAGGATCCTCTACTGGACCGTCCTCGTGCTGGTCGTCACCGGCTTCACCCTCGTCTTCCTCGGCCCGCTCTACTGGATGGCCGCGAACGGCCTCAAGAGCACCGAGGAGTTCGCCCGGGTCCCGCCGACCCTGGTGCCGGACTCCCTGCACACGGCGAACTTCACGGCCGTCTGGAAGGTCATGGACCTCGCGAGGCTGCTGCTCAACACCCTCTACTACGCCTTCGGCGCCCTCGCCTTCCAACTCGTCCTCGACGTGGCCGCCGCCTACTCGCTGTCCAGGCTGCGCCCGATCTTCGGCAGGGCCGTGCTGGGCATGATGCTCGCGACCCTGATGATCCCGGCCACCGTCCTGGTCGTCCCCCAGTACCTGACCGTCCTGGACATGCCGCTCGTCGAGCGCAACCTGCTCAACACGCCCTGGGTGATCTGGCTGCCGGCCGTCACCAACGCCTTCTCCATCTTCCTGCTGAAGCGGTTCTTCGACTCCATCCCGAAGGAGATCCTCGACGCCGCCGCCATCGACGGCGCGAGCGCGCTGCGCATCCTGCGCTCGGTGGTCCTGCCGATGTCCCGGCCCGTCCTCGGCGTCGTCTCGATCTTCGCGATCGTCGGCGTCTGGAAGGACTTCCTCTGGCCGATGCTCACCCTCCCCGACCCCGCCCTGCAAACGCTCAACGTCGGCATCTACTCGCTGGCCGGCGGCGTTCCCGAGAACCACCTGATCGCCGCGCTCGCGATGGCCTCCGCGCCGACCCTCGTCATCTTCCTGATCTTCCAGCGCAACATCATGACCGGCCTGACGGCCGGCTCCCTCAAGGGCTGACCGACCGTTCCGGGGCCACCACCGAGCCGCCCGGCCGCCCGCACCCGCCGTGAAAGGACCCTGACGTGGCCGACCTCCCCCTGCCCGACAGCGACGCCGACTGGTGGCGCTCCGCGGCCATCTACCAGGTGTACGTACGCAGCTTCGCCGACGGCGACGGGGACGGCACCGGTGACCTCGCGGGCGTCCGGGCCCGCCTGCCGTACCTCGCCGAACTGGGGGTGGACGCGCTGTGGTTCACCCCCTGGTACCTGTCCCCGCTCGCCGACGGCGGCTACGACGTCGCCGACTACCGCACCATCGACCCCGCATTCGGCACCCTCGCCGAAGCCGAGAAACTCATCGCCGAGGCCCGCGAACTGGGCATCCGTACGATCATCGACATCGTCCCGAACCACGTGTCCGACCGGCACGCCTGGTTCCGTGCCGCGCTCGCCGCCGGCCCCGGCAGCCCCGAGAGGGAGCTCTTCCACTTCCGCCCCGGCCGCGGCGAGCACGGCGAACTGCCGCCGGGGGACTGGCCCTCCCAGTTCAACGGCGCCGACACCTGGACCCGCGTGCCCGACGGGGAGTGGTACCTGCACCTGTTCACCCCGCAGCAGCCCGACCTCAACTGGGACCACCCCGAGGTCCGGCGGGAGCACGAGGAGGTGCTGCGGTTCTGGTTCGAGCGGGGCGTCGCCGGCGTACGGATCGACTCCGCTGCCCTGCTGGCGAAGGACCCGGCCCTGCCCGACCTGGCGGGCCGACCCGCCGGCCCCTGGGTCGGCGGACCCCACCCCTTCATCGACCGCGACGAACTCCACGACATCTACCGTTCCTGGCGGGCGATCGCCGACGCGTACGGTGCCGTCTTCGTCGGCGAGGTCTGGCTGCCCGACTCCGAGCGCTTCGCCCGCTACCTGCGCCCCGACGAACTGCACACCGCCTTCAACTTCTCCTTCCTCAGCTGCCCGTGGGACGCCGAGCGGTTGCGCACCTCCATCGAGGAGACCCTCGCCGAGCACGCCCCCGTCGGAGCGCCGGCCACCTGGGTGCTGTGCAACCACGACGTCACCCGGACCGTCACCCGCTACGGCCGCGCCGACACGGGCTTCGACTTCGCGGCGAAGGCGTTCGGGATCCCGTCCGACCTGGCGCTGGGCACCCGCCGGGCACGCGCGGCCGCCCTGCTGACCCTCGCCCTGCCCGGCTCCGTGTACCTCTACCAGGGCGAGGAACTCGGCCTCCCGGAGGCCGACGTCCCGCTGGGGCGGATCCAGGACCCCATGCACTTCCGCTCCGGCGGCACCGACCCCGGCCGGGACGGCTGCCGGGTGCCGCTGCCCTGGACCGCCGAGCCCTGGCACGACCCCTGGCTGCCCCAGCCCGCGCACTGGGAGGCGTACGCGGCCGACCGACAGGACGGCGACCCGGACTCCATGCTCACCCTCTACCGGGCCGCCCTGCGCCTGCGCCGGGCGGCTGCCGGGTTCGGCGGCGGCGGCCTGCGCTGGCTGCCCGGCCCGCCCGGGGTACTGGCCTTCGCCCGCCCCGACGGCCTGCTCTGCCTGGTCAACCTCTCCGGCGAACCGGTGCCCCTTCCCGCCGGTACGAGCCTCCTGCTGAGCAGTTCCGCCCTGGACGCGGAGGGACTGCTCCCGCAGGACACGGGGGTCTGGCTGCGGACCTGACGCCGCGGCCGGACCTCCCCCGGCCGGGGGCCCCGCCCGTCACGGCAGCGGCTGCGGCGGGCGGGGCCCCTGGTACTGCCCGCTCGGCCGCATCCGCAGCGGCCGCTCCTGGTACTCCTCCAGCGCGTGCGCGATCCAGCCCGCCGTCCGGGCCACCGCGAACACCGTCTCCCCGGCCTCGGCGCGCATCCCGCAGGACACCGTCAGCACCGCCAGCGCGAGGTCCACGTTGGCGTGCAGCCCGTGCCGGGCCATCACGCCCGCCACGTCCCGCGCCGCACCCAGCGCCGGGGCCGCCTGCGGCAGGGCGGCCAGCCGTCCGAACAGCGCCCCGGCCCGCGGGTCCTCGCCCCGGTACAGCCGGTGGCCGAGCCCGGGCACCCGTCGTCCCGCCCGCAGGTACTCCGCCACCACCGGCGCCGCGCCGCCGCGCTCCAGCACCTCCACCAGCATCCGGTGGGCGAGCCGCCCCGCAGCGCCGTGCAGCGGCCCCTCCAGCGCGCCGAGCCCCGCGGAGACCGCCGCGTACGGATGGGCCCGGGCCGACGCCGCCACCCGTACGGCCAAGGTGGAGGCGGCCAGATCGTGGTCGGCCAGCAGCGCGAGGGCCATGTCCAGCACCTCCAGCGCCCGCGGCTCCGGGTCCGCCGCGGTGAGCCGGGACCAGAGCTCCCGGGCGACCGGGGCGCCGTCCCCGGCGGCCGCGCCCAGCTCGGGCAGGGCGCCGGCCAGCGTCGGGACGAGGGAGCGCGCGGAGCCCAGTACGGCATCCTCGGACAGGTCGAAGCGCAGCGGGTCCGTCACCGCCGCGGCCGCCACGGCCACCCGTAGCCGGTCGATGGGGCCGCTGTGCTCGGGCAGCGCGGCCACCGCCCGGCGGGCCGCGGCGAGCGCCTCCGGGGGAGCGGCGAAGCGGGCGCCGGGCCGTGGTCCGCCCGTCCAGAGCCACTCGGCGACCTCCTCGTAGGCGTACCGGGAGGCCAGTTCGACGGCGTCCACGCCCCGGAAGTAGTACCGGTCGGCCTCGATCAGCGTGAGCGAGGTGCGTACGGAGAGCTCCCCGGCCGGAGCCGCCGCCTCGCGCCGGCTGCGCCGGGCCAGGGCCTCCACCTCGGCCGCGTCGAAGGTGCTGCCGCGTCCGACGGGGTCGCGTCGGCTGCTGAGTTGACCCCGGCTGACGTACGCGTACACGGTTGCCGGCTTCACGCCGAGGGCGAGCGCGGCCTCCTGGGTGGTGAGGCGGCGGGTGTGGTCGGCGGCCGGCTGATCGGTCATGACGCACAGCCTACATATATTGATTCAATCAACATTGACAAGGATTGATTCAAGCATGGATGGTCGATCCATGAACACCACCGTCGCAGTACCCCGTGGCCTCGCCGGAGTCGTCGTCACCGAAACCCGACTGGGTGACGTCCGAGGCCAGGAGGGCTTCTACCACTACCGCGAGTACTCGGCCGTCGAGCTCGCCGCCGGCCGCACCTTCGAGGACGTGTGGCACCTGATGTTCCACGGCGAGCTGCCCGCCGACGCCGCCGAACGGGCCGCCTTCACCGCCCGCGTCGCCCCGCTGCGCCACCTGCCCGCCGCCGTCCGCGACGCCCTGCCCGGTCTGGCCCGCGCCACCGCCGCCTCGGGCCCCCTCGCCGGACTGCGCACCGCCCTGTCACTGCTCGGCGCGTCCGCCGGCCTCCGCCCCGTCTTCGACCTCGACGCGGATCAGCGCGCCACCGACGCCCTCGCCGCCTGCGCCGCCGTACCCACCCTGCTCACCGCCCTGCACCGGCTCGGCCGGGGCCTGGAACCGGTCGACCCGCGCGACGAGCTCCCGTACGCCGCCAACTACCTCTGGATGCTGACCGGGCAGGAACCCGACCCCGTGCGGACCCGCGCCGTCGAGCGGTACCTGATCTCCACCGTCGACCACGGCTTCAACGCCTCCACCTTCACCGCCCGCGTGATCGCCTCCACCGGCGCCGACGTCGCCGCCTGCCTGACCGGTGCGATCGGGGCGCTCTCCGGCCCGCTGCACGGCGGCGCCCCCAGCCGGGCCCTGGACACCCTCGACGCCATCGGCACCGTCGACCGCATCCGACCGTGGATCAGGGAACGGGTCCTCGCCGGGGACCGCATCATGGGCTTCGGGCACCCCGTCTACCGCACCGAGGACCCGCGCTCGCGGATGCTGCGCGAGATCGCCCTGGAGTTCGGCGGGCCGCTCGTCGACTTCGCCGTCGAGGTCGAACGCCAGGTGGAGGAGATCCTCGCCGAGCTCAAGCCCGGCCGCGAACTGCACACCAACGTGGAGTTCTACGCGGGGGTCGTCATGGAGCTGTGCGGGCTTCCCCGCGAGATGTTCACCCCGACGTTCTGCGCCGCGCGCGTGGTCGGCTGGAGCGCGAACGTCCTCGAACAGGCCGCCGACTCCAAGATCATCCGACCGGCCGCCCGCTACACCGGCCCCACCCCGCCCCGGCCCGTGCCGCCCCTCGGCTGACCGGTCCTGGTTACCATCGGCCGGGTGAACAGCAGGCAGCCCGAGCGGAGCGTCCCCGTCGTCGTCCTCGCCGGATTCCTCGGATCCGGCAAGACCACCGTCCTCAACCACCTCCTCGGCAACCGGGGAGGAACCCGGATCGGGGTCGTCGTCAACGACTTCGGGTCGATCGAGATCGACGCGATGTCCGTGGCCGGCCAGGTCGGCGACTCGATGGTCTCCCTCGGCGGCGGCTGCCTGTGCTGCGCCGTCGACGGCAGCGAACTGGACGCCTACCTGGAGAAGCTCACCGCACCCGCCCACCGGATCGACGTGATCGTCATCGAGGCCAGCGGACTCGCCGAGCCGCAGGAAATGGTCCGGATGCTGATGGCCAACGAGAACCCGGCCGTCCGCTACGGCGGCATGGTGCACGTCGTGGACGCGGCGGAGTTCGACGCGACCCGCGAGAAGCATCCTGAGACCGACCGCCACCTCGCCGTCGCCGACCTGATCGTCCTCAACAAGACCGACCGGGTCGACGCCGCCGAACGCACCCGGATCGAGACGGAACTCGGCGCCCGCCGCGCCCCCGGCACCCCGGTGATCGCCACCGACCACGGCCGGATCGACCCGGAACTCCTCTTCGACCGCCGTCCCTGGACCGAGACCCGCGGCCAACTCTCCTTCGAGGACCTGCTGGCCGAGGCCGCCGGCGCCGGAAGCGACTCCGACGACCACGGCCACGATCACGAGGCCTGCGAGCAGGGCGATTGCGGACACGGCGGCCACTGCGGCCACGCCCATGCGCACGCGGGCTACGAGAGCGTCGAGTTCACCTCGGACCGGGCGCTCTCACCGCGCCGCCTCATCGACTTCCTCGACCGCCGCCCGGCCGGGCTCTACCGGATCAAGGGCTTCGTCCGGTTCGACGTACCGGGCCACGAGGAGCGCTACGAGATCCACGCGGTCGGCCGCTTCCTGAGCTTCGACCCCGGCCCCTGGCCGCGGGGCGAGCCCCGCCGGACGCAGCTCGTCCTCATCGGCTCCGGCATCGACGGGCCGGGCCTGCTGCGCGAGCTGGAGGAATGCCACGAGGAGGCCCCGCAGGACGCCGGTCCGGAAAGCATGTGGGGTGTGCTGCGCTACGTGCCCCGGGACCCGCGGGCGGAGCCCGAAGGGCCCGCCGGGGACGGCTGACCGGACCGTTGCCGGAGCGGACCCGTGCCGCAGGGGCCTCGCCGAGCCGGGCCCCTGCGCCCGCCCCGGCCCTTCCGGTCACACGGCCCTACGCCACGTCGATGCCGTACTCGCGCAGGAGGTCCTCCAGGCCGCCCCGGTAGCCCTTGCCCCCGATGACGAACTTCCAGTCGCCGTTCGCCCGGCGCCGGAAGGAGCCCAGCACCAGGGCCGTTTCCCCGGCCCGGCCGTCGGAGACCTCCAGCCGGTCGATCTCCTCGCCGGCCGCGCCGAGCAGCCGGATCCGGGCGTCGGTGAACCCGGCGAGGTCCGCGTCCGGATTGACCTCGGGGTCGATCGCGGCGACCAGGACCAGGCGGTCCGCGCGCTGCGGAAGGTCGTCGAAGCCGACCTCGACGGCAGCCTTGTCGGGGCCGGAGTGCGGGCGGGAGCGGACCGAACCGTCCGGGGTCCGCGGGTTGTTGAAGAACACGAAGTGGTCCTCGCTCAGCACCCGGCCGCCCTCGCAGACCAGCGCGCACACGTCCAGCGCGACCGACCCCGACCAGGACATGCCCAATACGTTGCGGTCCGGCGCGAGGGCCTCGGGCTCGGCCGTCCGTTGGGCGGGTACGTTCCGGGAGGCCGCCACGGTCGGGGCGGTGGAGGTCGCGTCGCCGAGGCGGCCCCGCAGCCCGTACCGGTGGAGCAGGTCCACCAGCTCCACCCCGGGAACCAACTCCAGCGGCTTGCCGTTGGCGAAGGTGTACGACCCCGGCCCGAAGGACGAGGTGGTGACCAGCACCCCCTTGTTCGCCCCCGCGTCCTGCACCGTGCCGTACAGGTCCCGCACGGCCGTCGGCGGGACCGTGTTGCGGTACCGCTTGACCTGCACGACGATCCGGCCGCCCCGGATCGGCGCCGGGTCCAGCGCCTCGACGTCGACGCCGCCGTCGCCGGACCGTTGCGTCGTCACCGCCTCCATGCCCATCGCCCGGAACAGCTCCGCGACCAGGTTCTCGAAGGCGATGGGGTCCATCGAGAACAGGTCGGGCTCCTCCTCGGCGCCGTCCCCGTGGCCGCCGTGCCGGACGACCCCGCTTCCGACCTCGCCCGGCCCGCGGCCCGCCCGGACGGCCGTCAGCTGGTCCGGCCGCGCCGACAACTGCCCCCGCAGTCCGTCCACCAGGCAGTCCACCGCGCTCACCTGCTCCAGACGCAGCCCGGAGAAGGCCGTGCGCGAGGCCAGCACGGTGGCCAGTACGATCTGCGCCTCGCGCCCCGTCACCGGATCGTGGTCGTCCACGAACCCGTTCACCACCACCGAGTCCAGCGTGCCGAACTCGTCCGCCGCGTACAGCTCGCGCAGCACCAGCAGCACGCACTGCGCCAGCAGGTCCCGGTACACCGCCCGGCGCTGCGTGGCCGGCCGGGCCGTCTCCTTGTCCTGGTCCGTACTCGGCTGGTACCGCACCGACTTCGCCTCCGGCACCACCGCGAAGCCCGGCAGCTCCCAGTCCAGCACCAGCTGCCGGGCCGCCGGATCGTAGGCCGCCGTCACCTGGCGGGGCAGGTCCTCGGGCCAGGCCGTGGAGGCGTACAGGGCCGCCGAGAAGTACTCGACGGCGGCCTCGGCGTCTCCGGCGCGCAGCGCCGCGGCCAGCTCCGTGAGCCCACTGTTGTGGCGGCGTACGTCGGCGAGCTGCCCGGCCGCCCACCGGTCGTACTGTTCCCGGTACGCCGCCAGCCGGCGCATGCGCTGCTGGTCGGCGGCGTGCGCGGCCTGCCAGGCCTGGGTGTACCGGTCGTGGGCCTCCCGTTCCGCCTGGGCGCGGCGGCCCCCGCCGAGCGCCCAACCACCGCTCTGCTGCTGGAACTGCTGGAGCTGGGGCATGGGCAGCGGATGGGCCAGCGTGCCCGGGTTGAAGGGCTCCAGCCGTTCGGAACGGACCAGGGCGGCCATCCGGAAGGCGGGTGCCCGGCAGCCCGCGGCCAGCATCCCCTGAAGGGCCGCGACCTCGGCGTCGAGCTCGTCGGTCCGGCGTCGGGCCTCGGCCTCGCGGTGCTGTTTGTAGGCGGCCTGCTGCTCCCGCCGGCCCCGGGCCACGTCCCGTTCGTACGTCCGCTGCCGGCGCTCCGCCTCGCGCTGCTGGATCAGCTGCGCCCTCTGCTGCTGTCGTTGGGCCTCGGCCCACACCCCGATCAACCCGCTGGACCGACGACTCATCAGCTGTGCTCTCCCCCCACCCGCGTGTACGGGGAAAACACTAGTCGGGGCGCGGGGTACGGGGTGCGCCCAATGGCACAGCCCGCGGCCCCCCGCGCCCCGCGGGTGCTACAACACGCCCCCCGAGAGGGCTTCGACGACGGCGGGCAGCGCCGCCCCCGAGCCGTCACGACGCGGGTCCACGGCGGGCAGCGCGGCCGGGGCGCCGTTCGCCGCGGCGGCCCGTACCGGGGCCCCGCCGGCCCAGGCCAGCACCAGGACGTCCTCGCCCTTGAGGAAGCGCTGGCAGCGCACCCCGCCCGTGGCCCGACCCTTGCGCGGGTACTGGTCGAAGGGGGTGAGCTTGCCGGAGCGCACCGAGTCGTCCAGCGTCCCGTGCGATCCCGCGACCGTGAAGACCACGGCGTCCCGGGCCGGGTCCACGGCCGAGAAGTGGATCACCTTGGCGTTGTCGGCGAGCTTGATGCCCGCCATACCGCCCGCCGGGCGGCCCTGGGGGCGCACCTGACCGGCCGGGTAGCGCAGCAACTGGGCGTCGTCGGTGATGAAGACCAGGTCCTCCTCGCCCGTGCGCAGCTCGACCGCGCCGACGATCCGGTCGCCCTCCTTGAGGGTGATGACCTCCAGCTCGTCCTTGTTCGCCGGGTAGTCCGGCACGACCCGCTTGACCACGCCCTGCTCGGTGCCCAGCGCCAGCCCCTGGGAGGACTCGTCGAGCGAGGTCAGGCAGATCACGGTCTCGTCGGCCTCCAGCCCGGAGAGGAACTCCGAGACGGGGGCGCCGCCGGCCAGGTTCGGCGCGGCGTGCGTGTCCGGCAACTGCGGCAGGTCGATCACCGGGAGGCGCAGCAGTCGTCCGTACGAGGTGACCGCGCCCACGTCGGCCCGCGCGGTCGCCGCCACCTGGGAGACGATCAGGTCGTGCTTCGCGCGGGAGCCGCCCTCCTCCTCGGGGAGCGGGTCGCCGTTGGCGGTGCGGGCGAGCAGGCCGGTGGAGGACAGCAGCACGCGGCACGGGTCGTCGGCGACCTCCAGCGGAACGGCCGCGATGGCCGTGCCCGCCGACTCCAGCAGCACCGTCCGCCGCTCGGTGCCGAACTTCTTCGCCACCGCGGCCAGTTCGGAGGAGACCAGCTTGCGCAGTTCGCCGTCCGAATCCAGGATCCCGGTCAGCTCGTCGATCTCGCCGGTGAGGCGGTCGCGCTCGGACTCCAGCTCGATCCGGTCGAAGCGGGTCAGGCGGCGCAGCGGGGTGTCGAGGATGTACTGCGTCTGGATCTCGCTGAGCGAGAAGTGCTCGATCAGCCGCTCCTTGGCCTGAGCGGAGTTGTCGCTCTCGCGGATCAGCCGGATGACCTCGTCGATGTCGATCAGGGCCACCAGCAGGCCCTCGACCAGGTGGAGCCGGTCGCGCCGCTTGGTCCGACGGAACTCGCTGCGCCGGCGGACGACCTCGAAGCGGTGGTCCAGGTAGACCTCCAGCAGCTCCTTGAGGCCCAGCGTCAGGGGCTGACCGTCGACCAGCGCGACGTTGTTGATGCCGAAGGACTCCTCCATCGGCGTCAGCTTGTACAGCTGCTCCAGCACGGCCTCCGGGTGGAAACCGTTCTTGATCTCGATGACCAGGCGCAGGCCGTGCGAGCGGTCGGTGAGGTCCTTGACGTCGGCGATGCCCTGGAGCTTCTTCGACCCGACCAGGTCCTTGATCTTCGCGATGACCTTCTCGGGGCCCACCGTGAAGGGCAGTTCGGTGACGACGAGACCCTTGCGGCGCGGGGTGACGTCCTCCACCGCGACCGTCGCGCGGATCTTGAACGTGCCGCGACCGTTCTCGTAGGCGTCCTTGATCCCGGAGAGCCCGACGATCCGGCCACCCGTGGGCAGGTCGGGGCCCGGCACGAAGCGCATCAGCGCCTCCAGGTCCGCCTCCGGGTGACGGATCAGGTGGCGGGCGGCCGCGATGACCTCGCCCAGGTTGTGCGGGGCCATGTTGGTGGCCATGCCGACGGCGATCCCGGAGGCGCCGTTGACGAGCAGGTTCGGGTACGCCGCGGGCAGGACGACCGGTTCGCGCTCCTGGCCGTCGTAGTTGGCGTTGAAGTCGACGGTGTCCTCGTCGATCGACTCCGTCATGAGTGACGTGGCGTCGGCCATCCGGCACTCGGTGTAACGCATCGCGGCCGGCGGGTCGTCGTTGCCGAGGGAGCCGAAGTTGCCGTGCCCGTCGACCAGCGGCAGGCGCATCGAGAAGGGCTGCGCCATGCGCACGAGCGCGTCGTAGATCGACGCGTCGCCGTGCGGGTGCAACTTGCCCATGACCTCGCCCACGACACGGGCGCACTTGACGTAGCCGCGGTCGGGGCGCAGGCCCATCTCGTTCATCTGGTAGACGATGCGCCGGTGCACCGGCTTCATGCCGTCCCGGGCGTCCGGCAGGGCACGGGAGTAGATCACCGAGTACGCGTACTCGAGGAAGGAGCCCTGCATTTCGTCGACGACGTCGATGTCGAGGATCTTCTCCTCGAAATCCTCCGGCGGCGGGGTCTTCGTGCTGCGGCGGGCCATCGCTGCGCGGCTCCTTAACCAAGAATCGGGTGTACGGGGTGTACCTGGACGTACGGGTTCCGGCCGGGCGGTCCGGCAGGGGCGACGCGGACCATTGTGGCCCGGGGCGCCGACAATGCCGACTCCGACCCCTGGGGTCCCCCGGACGGAGTCCGGAGGCGGCACCCGGGAACTTCTCCGGGGGCCGACGCGCTTGCATACAGTGGCAGGTCTGACAGAAATCTCTGCATCGCGATCGAAGGGACCACATGCCCATGGGTCACACGGCCACAGCTCAGGCCGGCTCCGGCGGCCTGACAGCGACCGAGCACCGGCTGGCCAACGGCCTGCGCGTGGTGCTGTCCGAGGACCACCTCACCCCGGTCGCCGCCGTCTGCCTCTGGTACGACGTCGGCTCGCGCCACGAAGTCAAGGGGCGGACCGGCCTGGCTCACCTTTTCGAGCACCTGATGTTCCAGGGTTCGGCGAGCGTACCGGGCAACGGACACTTCGAGCTCGTTCAGGGCGCCGGAGGCTCCCTGAACGGGACCACCAGCTTCGAGCGCACCAACTACTTCGAGACCATGCCGGCCCACCAACTGGAACTCGCCCTGTGGCTGGAGGCGGACCGGATGGGCTCGCTGCTGGCCGCCCTGGACGACGAGTCCATGGAGAACCAGCGCGACGTCGTCAAGAACGAGCGCCGCCAGCGCTACGACAACGTCCCCTACGGGACCGCGTTCGAGAAGCTGACCGCCCTCGCCTACCCCGAGGGCCACCCGTACCACCACACCCCGATCGGCTCGATGGCCGACCTGGACGCCGCGTCCCTCGAGGACGCGCGCGAGTTCTTCCGTACCTATTACGCGCCCAACAACGCCGTGCTGTCGGTCGTCGGCGACATCGACCCCGAGCGCGCCCTCGCCTGGGTCGAGAAGTACTTCGGCAGCATCCCGTCGCACGACGGCAAGCAGCCGCCGCGCGACGGCTCGTTGCCCGAGGTCATGGGCGGACAGCTCCGCGAGGAGATCGTCGAGGAGGTCCCGGCGCGCGCGCTGATGGCCGCCTACCGCCTCCCGCACGACGGCACCCGCGAGTGCGACGCCGCCGACGTGGCGCTGACCGTCCTGGGCGGCGGGGAGTCCTCCCGCCTGCACAACCGGCTGGTGCGCCGTGACCAGAGCGCCGTCGCGGCCGGTTTCGGCCTGCTGCGCCTGGCCGGCGCGCCCTCGCTGGGCTGGCTGGACGTCAAGACCTCCAGCGGTGTCGAGGTGCCCGCCATCGAGGCCGCCGTCGACGAGGAGCTCGCGCGGTTCGCCGCCGAGGGTCCCACGGCCGAGGAGATGGAGCGCGCCCAGGCACAGCTGGAGCGCGAATGGCTGGACCGGCTGAGCACGGTGGCCGGCCGGGCGGACGAACTGTGCCGCTTCGCGGTGCTGTTCGGCGACCCACAGCTGGCGCTGACCGCCGTCCAGCGCGTCCTGGACGTCACCGCCGAGGAGGTGCAGGCCGTGGCCGCGGCCCGACTGCGCCCCGACAACCGGGCGGTCCTGGTCTACGAACCGGCGGCCGGGTCCGACGCCCACGACGAGACCGACGAGAACGAGGGGGCGGAGCAGTGAGCGACACCGCAGCCGTCACGATGACCTTCCACCCGCAGCCGCAGCCCGGCGACGCCACGCCGTGGGCCTTCCCGGCCCCCGAGCGCGGCGCGCTGCCCAACGGCCTGACCGTGCTGCGCTGCCACCGGCCGGGCCAACAGGTGGTCGCGGTCGAGGTCAACCTCGCGGCCCCTCTCGACGCGGAGCCCGAGGGCCTCGACGGGGTGGCCACGATCATGGCCCGCGCCCTGTCGGAGGGCACCGACAAGCACTCCGCGGAGGAGTTCGCCGCCGAGCTGGAGCGCTGCGGCGCCACGCTCGACGCGCACGCCGACCACCCCGGCCTGCGGGTCTCCCTGGAGGTCCCGGCCTCCCGCCTGCACAAGGCGATGGGCCTGCTCGCCGAGGCGCTGCGCGCACCCGCCTTCGCCGACAGCGAGATCGACCGGCTGGTGCGCAACCGGCTCGACGAGATCCCGCACGAGCTCGCCAACCCGCAGCGCCGCGCGGCCAAGCAGCTCTCCAAGGAGCTCTTCCCGGCCTCGCTGCGCATGTCCCGGCCGCGCCAGGGCACCGAGGAGACGGTGGCCCGCATCGACTCCTCGGCCGTCCGCGCCTTCTACGAGGCCCACGTGCGCCCCGCCACCGCCACCGCGGTGGTCGTCGGCGACCTGACCGGCATCGACCTGGACGCCGTCCTGGCCGACACCCTGGGCAGTTGGACCGGCAACACCGCCGAGCCCCGCCCGGTGCCCCCGGTGACGGCCGACGACACGGGCCGCGTGGTCATCGTCGACCGGCCCGGAGCGGTCCAGACGCAGCTGCTCATCGGCCGGATCGGCGCGGACCGCCACGACCTCGTGTGGGCCCCGCAGGTGCTCGGCACGTACTGCCTCGGCGGCACGCTCACCTCCCGCCTGGACAAGGTGCTGCGCGAGGAGAAGGGGTACACGTACGGCGTGCGCGCCTTCGGCCAGGTCCTGCGTTCCACCGCAGACGGCAAGGGCGCCTCGATGCTCGCCATCAGCGGCTCGGTGGACACCCCGAACACCGGCCCGGCACTGGAGGACCTCTGGAAGGTGCTGCGCACCCTCGCGGAGGGCGGACTGACCGACGCCGAGCGGGACGTGGCGGTGCAGAACCTGGTGGGCGTCGCCCCGCTCAAGTTCGAGACGGCGTCCTCCGTCGCGGGCACGCTGGCCGACCAGGTCGAGCAGGAACTGCCGGACGACTACCAGGCGCGGCTCTACGCGCGGCTGGCGGAAACCGGTACGGCGGAGGCGACTTCGGCGGTCGTGCGCGCCTTCCCGGTGGACCGTCTGGTGACGGTGCTCGTGGGCGACGCGGCTCAGATCGAGGAGCCCGTACGGGCGCTGGGGATCGGCGCCGTAACCGTCGTCACCAACTGACCGGTGGTTGACCGGGGATCGAGCGGCGGGAGGCCGCCGCTCCAGCGGTAACCGACCGTTTCCCGAGGGGCTCTGATGGATTATCCGTCAGAGCCCCTTTTGTCCGTTTAGTGGTTTGGTTGCTCGTATGCGGTGTGGCGTACGCAACAAAAGCGCTCGTGTGTTTGGCGATCCACTGATGATCCGCCTAGCGTCGGCCCTGCTGTTCGTCAGTTGTGCCCGCCGCATCCGCGGCACCGAACAGTGATCGCCGAGTCCCCATCGGGCGCGAGCCTGGGGAGCCGGGGACCCACAGTCCCTGGGGTGAATCGGACCGCCTCGCAAGAGGAGGCCCGTAGGAGACCTTCCTGCTCCGAACCCGTCAGCTAACCCGGTAGGCGAGAGGGAAGGAAAGGATCACCCCCTTCATGGCGTTTGGCAGTCGTCCCACCGGCTCCGGCAAGCACCGCGGCTCCAGCCGTCTGAGCCGCAAGACCGCCGGCTACGCCGGTATAGCCGCCCTCGCCACCACGGGCGTGGTCGGCACCATCGCGGCCCCGGCCTTCGCGGCGGACAACTCGGGCCCCTCCATGGAGGACACCGGCCAGAACCCGGTGGTCGTCGCGAACGACCTCCAGGGCGACATCGTGGCCCAGGCCGATCTGCAGCAGCGCGCCGCCGACGCCGTCGCCGCCCAGGCGCAGGCCGAGGCCGACGCCAAGCAGCGTGCCGCCGAGGCCAAGCGCGTCGCCGAGGTCGCCGAGGCCAAGGCGAAGTCCGAGCGGGAGACCGCCGAGCGCGTCGCCCGCGAGGAGGAGCGCAAGCGCCTCAACACCTACGTCTCGCCCATCGCGGGCTCCTACGTCAGCACCTCCTACGGTGCGGGCGGCGCCATGTGGTCCTCCGGTAGCCACACGGGCATCGACTTCCACGCCTCCCTGGGCACCTCGGTCCGCGCGGTCGGCGCCGGCACGGTCGTCGAGGCCGGCTGGGGCGGCGCGTACGGCAACAACGTGATCATCAAGCACAACGACGGCACCTACACGCAGTACGGCCACATGGACTCGCTCAGCGTTTCCGCCGGCCAGCAGGTCGCCCCGGGCCAGCAGATCGGCCTCGCCGGCACCACCGGCAACTCCAGCGGCGTGCACCTGCACTTCGAGGCGCGCACCAGTGCCCAGTACGGCTCGGACATCAACCCGCTGGCGTACCTGCGCTCGCACGGCGTGAACCTCTGACCCGAGCGGCACCGCACCACCGGTCTTCACGGACGACCCCGGCTCACCGAGCCGGGGTCGTCCGCGTTTTCGCGGTCCCGGCCCCGCCCCGCCTTCCCCTGCCCGGGTCCGTGAAATGTTTCGGATTTCCGCCCGTCCTCGGAAATATTCGCGTGTTGCAATAGAGTCGCGACACGGTCACGATTCCGGCGACGGCGCCGGCAGCCGAATTCAAGCGGAGGTCCGGTCTTGCGTATTCCCGCGCACGCGGTATGCACAGCGATCCGCGACGATATCGTCTCCGGCTTCTTCGGGCCGGGCGGCCGACTCACCGAGGAGGTCCTCGCCCGCCGCTACGGAGTCTCCCGCGTCCCGGTGCGCGAGGCGCTGCGCACCCTGGAGTCCGAGGGGTTCGTCACGACGCGCCGCCACGCGGGCGCCTGCGTGGCAGAGCCCACCGAACAGGAGGCGGCCGACCTCCTGGAGCTGCGGATGCTGCTGGAGCCCCTGGCGGCCTCCAGGGCCGCCCACAGGCGTACGGAGGGTCACCTGAAGGTACTGCGCGGGCTGGTCCGGCTGGGGCAGGAGCGGGCCCGCAGGGGCCAGGGGGAGGACCTGCGGGACCTCGGGGCCTGGTTCCACGAGACCTTGGCCCAGGCCTCCGGCAGCCCGGGCCTGATCGCGCTGCTGACGCAGACCCGGCGAAAGATCGCCTGGATGTACGCCGTGGAGGCTCCCGTGCGCCCGGCCGAGTCCTGGGCCGAACACGGCGGCATCGTGGACGCGGTGGCGCGCGGGGACGCCGATCGGGCCCGGGCGCTGACCGCGCAGCACGCGGCGCGCGCGACCGAGGCGCACCGGCCGCGGGTGAGGACTCTGCAACCTGCCGTAAACATGTCGAGCGCCCGGCATTAACACGGGCCGTATACAAAGGTGGCCGGGCATTCGCACGGCGCGGGGCGGTGCGCGAGGCCGCGCTTTTATCCCGCGCTTCCGCTTTCTTCCGCGGCTTCAATTTCCGGCATCGAATTCCCGCCGGAAAGCCGGGGTCGGAGTCCGAGCCGGAGTCAAAGTCCGCGCCGGAGCCGGAGCGCCGGAATCCCGTAGGTCCGTGGAGCCGCGAAATCGCGAAAACAGAAGAGCCGCAGTCCCCGGGATCGCCGGGGGCTGCGGCTCCGCCGCTCGTTCGAGGGGTAACCGGACCCGAAGGGTCACACGGTCTCCGGGAGCTCGTCGAGGCCCTCGGCGACCAGCTTCGCGAGGCGGTCCAGGGCGACGTCCGCGCCCTCGGCCTCGGAAGCGAGAACGATCTCCTCGCCGCCCTGGGCGCCCAGACCCAGGACAGCCAGCATGGAAGCGGCGTTGACGGGGTCGCCGCCCGCCTTCGCGATGGTCACCGGGACGCCGGAAGCGGTCGTCGCCCGGACGAAGATCGAGGCGGGACGAGCGTGCAGGCCCTCGGCCCAGCCGACGTTGACGCGGCGCTCTGCCATGGTGATGCCCTTCAGGTTCTTACGGTTGTCTAGACCAGTCTCTCACGGCACCCCGAATGCTCGGACCGACCTTCGGCCCCGATCCACCGCCGTTCGACCTTCCCCAGCTTGCACCGGTTCGCCCCGGACCGCCGCGTTCGGCGCGCGCTCGCGTCCAGGCCGGTCCGCACGGCCCGTCCGCCCCTTAGGGTGACCTCATGACGACCGCGTCGGACCACTCGTACCCGGCCCACTGGGAAGCGGACGTCGTGCTGCGCGACGGCGGCACCGCCCGCATCCGTCCCATCACCACCGAGGACGCGGGACGGCTCACCAGCTTCTACGAACAGGTCTCCGACGAGTCGAAGTACTACCGGTTCTTCGCCCCGTACCCGCGTCTGTCCGCCCGCGACGTGCACCGCTTCACGCACCACGACTACGTGGACCGCGTGGGCCTCGCGGCGACCATCGGCGGGGAGTTCATCGGCACCGTCCGCTTCGACCGGATCGGCCCCGACGGCCGGCCCGCCTCCGCCCCGGCCGACGAGGCCGAGGTCGCCTTCCTCGTGCAGGACGCCCACCAGGGCCGCGGCGTCGCCTCCGCGCTCCTGGAACACATCGGAGCCGTGGCCCGGGAGCGGGGCATCCGCCGGTTCGCCGCCGAGGTCCTGCCCGCCAACAACAAGATGATCAAAGTGTTCACGGACGTCGGCTACCAGCAGAAGCGCAGCTTCGAGGACGGCTCCGTCCACCTCACCCTCGACCTCGAACCCACCGCGGAGTCCCTCGCCGTGCAGCGCGCCCGCGAACAGCGCGCCGAGGCCCGCTCCGTCCAGCGGCTGCTGGCCCCCGGTTCCGTCGCCGTCATCGGCGTCAGCCGCTCGGGCTCGGGCGTCGGCGCGGCGGCCCTGCGCAACCTGCGCGACGGCGGCTTCCACGGGCACCTCTACGCCGTCAACGAGGCCCGCGGCCCCGGCATCGAGGGAGACCTGCTGGACGGCGTACGGGCCTACCGCACCGTCGTGGACATTGGCGCCCCCGTCGACCTCGCCGTGATCGCGGTCCCCGCCGACCGGGTCCCGGACGCCGTCGCGGACTGCGGCGAACACGGGGTGCAGGGCCTGGTCGTGCTCTCCGCCGGCTACGGGGAGAGCGGCCCGGCCGGCCTGGCCCGCCAGCGCGAACTGGTGCGACAGGTGCGCTCGTACGGGATGCGGCTGATCGGCCCCAACGCCTTCGGAGTGATCAACACGGCCCCCGAGGTCGAACTGAACGCCTCCCTGGCCCCGGGACCCGCCGCCGCCCGCGGCCGCATCGGCCTGTTCACCCAGTCCGGAGCCATCGGCATCGCCCTGCTCGCCGGACTGCTCCGGCGCGGCGGAGGCCTCTCGTCCTTCATCTCCGCCGGCAACCGCGCCGACGTCTCCGGCAACGACATCCTCCAGTACTGGTACGACGACGAGGCCACCGACGTGGCCCTGCTCTACCTGGAAACCCTCGGCAACCCGCGCAAGTTCACGCGCCTCGCACGCCGCACCTCCGCCGTCAAACCCGTGGTCGTCGCCCGCGGCGGCCGCCACACCCCGGCCGGCCACGTCGTCCCCGGTACGAGGCTCACCGACAGCACCGTCTCCGAACTCCTGCGGCAGGCCGGCGTCATCCGCGTCGACACCGTCACGGAACTGGTCGACGTCGGCCTGCTGCTCGCCGGGCAACCGGTCCCCGCCGGCCCCCGGGTGGCCATCCTCGGAAACTCCGAGTCCCTCGGCGTCCTCACCTACGACGCCTGCCTCACGGAGGGGCTGCGCCCGCGGCCCCCGCTCGACCTGACCACCGCCGCCACTCCGGCCGACTTCCGCGCAGCCCTCCGCGCCGCCCTGGCGTCGCCCGACCACGACGCCGTCATCGTCACGGCCATCCCCTGGGTCGGCGAACAGGCCCTGGCCGACGACCTCGCCGCCGCCCTGCGCGAGGCCGCGGCCGAGACGCCGGGCAAGCCCGTCGCGGTGGTCCACGTGGAACTCGGCGCCCTGGTGGAAGCCCTGTCCGCCGCACGGGCCACCTCCCCGTCCGCCGCCACCCCGCGCGGTCCCGCCCGGACCG
>NZ_JANFAK020000139.1 GCF_024721315.2 Streptomyces sp. Isolate_45 | reverse complement strand
CGGAGGTGCCGCGCGCGACCGGGGTGGAGGTCCCGTGGGCGGTCGGCGTGGAGGCCCCGTGGGCGGCCGGTGCCCGGGTCTCGCGGGCGGCCGGTGCCCGGGTCTCGCGGGCGGCCGGGTTCGCGGTCCCCCCGGCGGCAGGGGGGCCCGCCGCGGCGCGCAGTCGGTTGAAGTCCGCGACGTGCTTCTTGTGCTCCTCGTAGGTCGCGGAGAAGCGGGTGTCCCCCGGCTTCACCGTGACGAAGAACAACCAGTCCCCCGGGGTGGGCGCGACCGCCGAGGCCATGGCCCGCAGGCCGGGGCTGTCGATCGGGGTGGGGGGCAGGCCCTGGCGTTCGTACGTGTTGAAGGGGTGGTCGATCCGGGTGTCGCTGAGCTTGGTGTCCACGGTGGTGCGGTTCAGCGCGTAGTTGATGGTGGAGTCCATCTGGAGCGGCATCGACTTCGCCAGCCGGTTGTGCACCACCCGCGCGACCTTCCCCATGTCCGCGGGGGTGTCCGCCTCCGCCTCGATGATGCTGGCCAGGGTGGCCGTCTGGTAGGGGGTCATGCCGTGCGCCCTGCCGCCGTCGGCGACCGCCTTCGTCGCGAGCTTCTGGTTGGCCGTGCGCACCATGTACGCGAGCAGCGTGCCCGGGGTGGTCTTCGAGGTCACCGGGTACGTCGCCGGGAAGAGGTAGCCCTCCGGGTTGCCGTCGGCCTCCGGGGGCAGGTCGAGCCCGGCCGTGGGGACGGCCGCCTTCGTGGAGCCTGCGGGGAGCCCCAGCGCGCGGTCGACCGCCGTGTAGACCTGCGGTGCCCGCCACCCTTCGGGGATCGCCAGCTGACGCGGCTTCTCGGGCGGCTGCGCACGGGGGACGAGCGGGATCAGGACCGCCACCCCCAGCGCGATCAGCGTGCCGAGGAAGAAGGCGAGACGGCCCCGGCGAGTGAGCCGGGGGCGGCGCTGTGGCTGCCGGTACTCAAGACGCATACGCGCACGCTAACCGGCGAAGCGTGTCATTCCCGGCATTCCACCCATGCACCGATCAGATGATCACACGTTCACCGGAGTGGGCACCTGCTCCTCGGCGGGGCCCCGGCCCGTCCGGTTCGCTCCTCCGGCCGCGACCAGTGCCGGGGCGGGGGTCGACACGGCGTCCCGGTCCCGCCGGACCAGCGCGGCGTAGCGACCGTCGGCGCCGATCAGTTCCTCGTGCGTACCGCGCTCGGCTATGCGGCCCCCGTCCAGAACCACGATCTGGTCGGCGTCCCTGACGGTGGAGAGGCGGTGCGCGATGGTGATGGTGGTGCGACCGCGGGACAGGTGCTCGATGGCCTGCTGCACCGCGTGCTCCGTACGGGTGTCGAGGGCACTGGTGGCCTCGTCGAGGATGAGCACCGGCGGATCGCGCAGGATGGTCCGGGCGATGGCCAGGCGCTGCTTCTCGCCCCCGGAGAACCGGTATCCGCGTTCGCCGACGAGCGTCTCGTACCCGTCGGGCAGGGACTCGATGTGGTCGTGGATCTGGGCGGCGCGGGCCGCCTCGACGATCTCCTCGTCGGAGGCGTCCGGCTTGGCGAAGCGCAGGTTGTCGGCGACGGTGGCGTGGAAGAGGTAGGTCTCCTGGGAGACCACGCCGATGGAGCGGGCCAGCGAGTCGAAGTCGAGGTCGCGCACGTCCACCCCGTCGAGGGCGATCCGGCCGCCGGTCACGTCATACAACCTCGGTACCAGGTAGCTCAAGGTGCTCTTGCCGGAGCCGGTCGGACCGACCACGGCGAGGGAGCCGCCCGCAGGAACCGTGATGTCGATCGCCGTGAGCGTCGGGCCGCTCTTGGCCTCGTACTCGAAGTGCACGTCCTCCAGCCGGATCTCGCCCCTCGCCCGCTCCAGCCGAACCGGATCCGCCTTCTCGGTGATGTCCACCGGCAGGTCGAGGTACTCGAAGATCCGGGCGAACAGGGCGAGGGAGGTCTGGATCTGCACACCGGTCGACAGCAGGCTCACGGCGGGCCGGAAGAGGCCCTGCTGGAGGGTGACGAAGGCGACGAGGGTGCCGACGGAGAGCGAGGGCGCGCCCGTCTGCAGGGCGATGCCGGCCGCCCAGTAGATGAGCGCCGGCATGGCGGCCATGACGATGCCGATGGTGGACATCCGCCAGCGCCCGGCCATGCTGGAGCGCACTTCGAGCCCGACCAGCTTCTCCGACTCGTCGGAGAAGGCCGCGGTGAGGGACTCCGAGCGGCCCATCGTGCGGCCGAGCAGGATCCCGCTGACCGAGAGGGACTCGGTGACCGTGGCCGCCATCGCGGCCATCTGCTTCTGCCGCTGCGTCGTGATCCGCTTGCGTTCGTGCCCGACCCGGCGGCTGATCCACACGAAGACGGGCAGGAGGAGCAGCGAGACGACGGTGAGCCGCCAGTCGAGTGCGAGCATCGCGACGACGGAGGCGATCACGGCGGTCAGGTTCGACACGAGGGAGGTCGCCGTGGAGGTGACCGTCGCCTGCATACCGCCGATGTCGTTGGCGATGCGGGACTGCACCTCACCGGTGCGCGTGCGGGTGAAGAAGGCCAGCGGCATCCGCTGGAGCTGGGCGTAGACGGCGGTGCGCAGGTCGTGCATCACGCGCTGGCCGACGGTGGTGGAGATGTACGTCTGGAGCACGCCGAACACGCTGGTGACGACCGCGGTGAGGATCATGCCCAGGGCGAGCAGGCTCAGCAGGCCGGTGCGGCCCTCGGGTATCGCGACGTCGAGGATCTCCTTGAGCAGGAACGGCGAGGCGACGCCGACCAGCGAGGAGGCGGCCACCAGGGAGCCGACGACGGCGAGCCGGCCGCGATAGGGCCGGAAGAGGCCGACGATCCGACGCAACTCGCGCGGGCGCTCCGCGGGGCCGGGACGGGTGGGGTCGAGGGCTTCGTTCGATGGTGTCCAATTCGGTTCTTCGGGGCGCATGGGCCTCCTTCTGACGAGACTCCGATGAGCTTAGCTCATTGTTACCTATGCTCACAATGAATCCGGTCCGGTACTGTTCCCAGTATGAGCACCGGTTCCGAGAGCGACACCACAGACGGCGTCCTCGCCGAGCAGCTGCTGCGTCTGACGCGGCGGCTCCACCGCATACAGAAGCGCCACATGGAGCCGCTCGGGATCACCCCCGCCCAGGGCCGGCTGCTGCGCCTCGTCGCCCACCACGGCGGCGACCGACCGCCCCGGATGGCCGATCTCGCCGCGCGTCTGGAGGTGGTGCCGCGTGCCGTGACCACCCTCGTCGACGGGCTGGAGGCGGCCGACTGCGTCCGCCGGGCGCCCGACCCGGCGAACCGCCGCGTCATCCGGATCGAGCTCACCGAAACCGGCCGCGCCACGCTGCGCCGTCTGCGCAACGCGCGAACCGACGCGGCGGAGGAGATCCTGGCTCCATTGACCGCCGAACAGCGCGAGGTGCTCGGCGGGCTGCTGAACGCACTGGCGGACGTCCCGGCGGAGCGCCCCTGCTGACCCGCGCTCCGGCGCCGGGGCGGCGGCTCCGCGGGACGTCGTCGAGACGGACGAGGGGTCGCACATGCCGCTGCTGGAACCGAAGCCCGGCGCGCTGCGCCCGACCGGCACCGCCGGTCCCGCTCCCGATCGGGTGCCGGACCGGTTGGCCGCCGGCACCCCCCGCGCCCTGCGCGCGGAGCTGACCGAGCTGCTGGGGCCGGAGAAGGTCCTGTGGAAGGTCTCCGACCTGGTCCGCTACGCCACCGACGCCTCGCCGTACCGGTTCGTGCCGCAGGTCGTGGTGATCGCCGAGGACATCGACGACATCTCCGCCGTCCTGTCCTACGCCCACGGCAAGCAGCGCGACGTGGTCTTCCGCGCGGCCGGGACCTCACTCAACGGCCAGGCCCAGGGCGAGGACATCCTGGTCGACGTACGCCGGCACTGGACGGGCGTCGAGGTCCTCGACGGCGGCCGCCGCGCCCGCATCGGACCGGGCACCACCGTGCTGCGGGCCAACGCCGCGCTCGCCCGGTACGGCCGGATCCTGGGGCCCGACCCCGCCAGCGCCATCGCCTGCACCGTCGGGGGCGTCGTGGCGAACAACGCCTCCGGCATGACGGCGGGGACCACCAGGAACTCGTACCGCACCCTCTCCTCGCTCACCCTCGTCCTGCCGACCGGCACCGTCGTGGACACCGCCGACCCGCTCGCGGACGAGGAGCTGGCCCGCGCGGAGCCGGCCCTGTGCCACGGCCTGATGGCGGTCAAGGCGGAGATCGAGGCGAATCCGGCGCTCGTCGCCCGGATCCGCGCCAAGTACGAGATCAAGAACACCACCGGGTACCGGCTGGACGCCTACCTCGACGGCACCACGCCCGTGGAGATCCTGCGCGGTCTGATGGTCGGCTCGGAGGGCACCCTCGGCTTCATCTCCGAAGTAGTCTTCGACACCGTCCCGCTCGACCGCGAGCTGACGAGCGCCCTGCTCTTCTTCCCCTCGCTGCCCGCCGCGGCGGCCGCCGTCCCGCTGTTCAACGAGGCCGGCGCCCTCGCCGTCGAGCTGATGGACGGCAACACGCTGCGCGCTTCCGTCAGCGTCGCGGGGGTGCCCGCCGACTGGGCGCTGCTGCCCAAGGAAACGGCCGCCCTGCTCGTGGAGTTCCGGGCTCCGGACGAGGCGGGCCGCGCGGTCCTCGAACGCCGCGCGGCCGCCGTGCTGCCCGCGCTGGAACTCGTCGCGCCGGTCCCCTCGGTGACGAACGCCTTCACCGGCGATCCGAGGACGATCTCCGGCTACTGGAAGGCCCGCAAGGCCTTCGTCACCGCCGTCGGAGGCGCCAGGCCCCCGGGCACCACCCTGATCACCGAGGACTTCGCCGTGCCGCCGTCACGGCTGGCCGAGGCCTGCGAGGCGCTCCTGGCGCTCCAGGAGGAGCACGGGTTCGACGCGGCCGTCGCCGGTCACGCGGCGCACGGCAACCTGCACTTCCTGCTCGCCTTCGACGCCGCGAAGCCCGCGGACGTCGACCGGTACGCGGCGTTCATGGAGGCGTTCTGCCGGCTCACCGTGGAGCGGTTCGACGGCTCCCTGAAGGCCGAGCACTCCACCGGCCGCAACATGGCCCCCTTCCTGGAGCTGGAGTGGGGCCCCGAGGCCACCGCGTTGATGTGGCGCACCAAGCGGATCGTCGACCCGGACGGCATCCTCGCCCCGCGCGTCCTCCTCGACCGGGATCCACGGGCCCACCTGCGCGGCCTGAAGACGATCCCGCGGGTGGAGGCGGTCGCCGACCCCTGCATCGAGTGCGGGTTCTGCGAACCGACCTGCCCCAGCGAGGACCTGACGACGACGCCTCGCCAGCGGATCGCGCTGCGCCGCGAGATGGTGCGGCAGGAGCCCGGCTCCCCCGTGCTCGACGGGCTGCTCGGGTCGTACGGCTACGACGCCGTCGACACCTGCGCCGGCGATTCCACCTGCAGGATCGCCTGCCCCGTCGGCATCGACACCGGGGCGCTGATGAAGGACTTCCGCCACCGCCGGCACGGCCCCCGCGAGGAGCGGGCCGCGGCCCTGGCGGCCCGGCGGTTCCGCGGCGTGGAGGCGGCCGCCCGGCTGGCCGTGGCCGCCGCCGGAGCGCTCCCGGACGCGGTCTCCGACCGGGTGCTCGGGGCCGTGACCGCGGCCGCGCGCAAGGCCGTACGCCCGGACCTGGTACCCGAATGGCTGCCGCAGATCCCGGGGGCCGCCGCCCGCCGCCTGCCCGCGACGGACCGGGTCACCGCCACCGCCGTGTACTACCCGGCATGCGTCAACCGGATCTTCGGCGGCCCCGACGGGCGGCCCGGACCCTCCCTGCCCGAGGCGGTGGTGGCGGTGTCGGAACGGGCCGGGAGACCCGTGTGGATCCCGGACGACGTCACGGGGACGTGCTGCGCGACCATCTGGCACTCCAAGGGCTACGAGGCCGGCAACCGGGTGATGGCCAACCGGATCGTCGAGGCCGCCTGGGGCTGGACCGCCGGGGGCCTGCTCCCGCTGGTGGTCGACGCGTCGTCCTGCACGCTGGGCATCGCCCATGAGGTGGTCCCGTACCTGACCGACGACAACCGCGAACTCCACGCCGCGCTGCGGATCGTCGACTCGGTGGTCTGGGCGGCGGAGGAACTGCTGCCGCGCCTGGAGGTCCGCCGGACCGTGGGCTCGGCCGTCCTGCACCCCACCTGCTCGATGCGACACCTCGACGACGAGGCGCAGTTGCGGACGGTGGCCGAGGCCTGCGCCGAGGAGGTCGTGGTCCCCGACGACGTGGGGTGCTGCGCCTTCGCGGGCGATCGCGGCATGCTCCACCCGGAGCTGACGGCCGCCGCGACGGCCCCGGAGGCACGGGAGGTGGTGGCGCGCCCGTTCGACGCGCACCTCTCGGCGAACCGGATGTGCGAGGTGGGCATGGACCGGGCCACCGGTCGGAGCTACTACTCGGTTCTACTCGAACTGGAACGGGCCACCCGCCCCTGAACGGACCGGGTCCCGCGCACCCCTCAGGTACGCCGGAGTGTGCGCCCCGGAGCGGGAGGGAACCTTTCGCACCCCGGTCAGGGCCGGAAAATCGATTGCCCGAGCCTGCCCCGAAAGGCGAACCTTGCGTGGCTTGAACTACTCGACCAGTCATGGGGCGTCATGCAGATCAGCGATCTTCCGTATCCGGATCCCGGGGTACCGGACGCCCGTTCCGGCCCCCGCTTCCTGCTGTGGCTGGGCAGGGGGCAACTCGGCGGACAGGCCAAGAGCCTGGGCTGGGGCCTCCTGCACCACTGCGGCATCGCCGGCCTGCCGTTCGCGGTGGGTTTCGGCGTCGAGGCGGTGGTCAAGGGCGACGGCCGGCGGCTGCTGCTCGTCGGCGCCCTGATCGTGCTGCTCGGCATCGCCATCTCGCTGGGTGACGCGATGCTGCACCGCACGGCCGTCACCAACTGGATCACCGCCGCCGCCCGCGTGCAGCAACTGCTCGCCCGCCGGACGGCCGAGCTCGGAGCCGCCCTGACCCGACGGGTCGCCGCCGGTGAGGTCGTAGCCGTCTCCACGGGTGACGTGGAGAAGATCGGCTGGTTCGTCGAGGCCGTCTCCCGGTTCCTGGCGGCCGCCCTCGCCATCGTGCTCGTCTGCGTGGGTCTGGTCGTCTACGCCCCGGCCCTCGGCGTGGTCGTGGCCGTGGGCATGCCGGTACTGGCGCTCGCGTCGCTGCCGCTGCTCCCCAGGGCCACCCGGCGCGCCGACTTCCAGCGCGAGAAGGCGGGCAAGGCCACCGAACTCGCCTCCGACACCGTCGCGGGCCTGCGGGTGCTGCGGGGCATCGGCGGTGAGGAACTGTTCCTCGGCCGCTACCGCGAGGCCTCCCAGGAGGTCAGGTCCGCCGCCGTGCGCAGCGCGCGGATGTGGGCGCTGATCTCGGCCATCCAGGTGTTCCTGCCGGGGCTGCTGCTCATCACGGTGGTCTGGTACGGCTCCTCCCTCGTGCTGGCCGGTCGACTGGACATCGGCGAACTCGTCGCCGTGTTCAGCGCCGTGTCCCTGATGCTTTATCCGCTCAGGAACGTGGAG
The DNA here is from genome assembly GCF_024721315.2 of Streptomyces sp. Isolate_45. Classification (GTDB taxonomy): domain Bacteria; phylum Actinomycetota; class Actinomycetes; order Streptomycetales; family Streptomycetaceae; genus Streptomyces. The sequence continues at coordinate 13,133 of NZ_JANFAK020000139.1, read as the reverse complement.
GAGATCGCCATGGCCTACTCCTTTTCGCGTCCCTCCGCCCAGCGGGCGGCCAGGGTGCTGTCGCTGACGCGCACGGACGCCGAGGCGGGGACGGGCCCGGGAGCCCGCACCGGGACGGACACGGGTCGGGGCCCGGACACGGGCACGGGCACGGGCGCGGGCACGGGCACGGGCGCGGGCACCGTTGAGCCGGACGCGCCCGCTCCGGGCGGCGACCTGTACGACCCCGGAACCGGGCTGCTGGCTCCGGCGGGCCTGCTCACGGCCGTCGTGTGCGGGGACCCGGACGTGGCGGGCCGACTCGCCGAACGCCTGGGCGGCCAGCCCGTACCGGCGGGCGACGTCGCGACCGAGGAGCCCTCGGTGCTGCTCGGCGGGGTGGCGCTGGACGACCTCGCGCTGGACACGGCGCGGACGCTGGTCCTCGTACAGGACAAGGATCCGGTGCTGCTGTCCGGGACGCTGCGCGAACTGTTCGACGTACCGGCCTCAGGGGCCGTGGAGCCCGCTGCGGCACTGGCCGCGGCGCAGTGCGGGGACGTCCTGGAGGCCCTGCTCCAGTCGGCGCCCGACGGGATCACCGACTCGATGGACGCCCGCATCACCGAGCGCGGCCGGTCCCTGTCGGGCGGGCAGCGCCAGCGCCTCGCGCTGGCCAGGTCGCTGGTCACCGACCCGGAGGTACTGGTGCTCGACGAGCCGACCTCGGCCGTCGACTCGCACACCGAGGCACGGATCGCCGACGGGATCACGGCCCTGCGCACGGGCCGGACCACGGTGGTCCTGGCGTCCTCGCCGCTGATCCTGGACCGGGCCGACCGGGTGGTGCTCGTGCATGAGGGCCGCGCCCTGCCCGCGGGCACGCACCGCGAACTGCTGCGGGACGAACCGCGCTACCGGGCGGTCGTCACCCGCGAACCCGACGGGCCAGATCGACCCCGCCGGTCCGACACGCCCCGGACGCCGGACCCGTCCGACCCGTCCGACCGGTCCGACGCCGAGCTGGTGCGGCTGGAAGAGGCACTCACAGAGATCGAGGAATCCGCATGATCGGCGTGGCGCCACCGGAGTACGATCCGGCGGCCCCCGAGACGGCCGCGACGCTGCCCGTGGGCTCGTCGGCGACCGTACGGGGCTATGTGCGCGGCCTGTTCCTCCGCCACCGGCGGGCCTTCGTGATCCTGGTGGTGGTGAACGCCGTCGCGGTGATCGCCTCCATGGTCGGCCCGTACCTGCTGGGCCGGGTCGTGGACGACCTCTCGGCGGGGGCGCGCGACCTCCATCTGGAGCGCGTGGGGCTGCTGTTCGCGCTGGCCCTGGTCGTCCAGACCTGCTTCGTGCGGCTGGTGCGGCTGCGCGGGGCGATGCTGGGCGAGGAGATGCTGGCCGACCTGCGCGAGGACTTCCTGATCCGCTCGGTCGGCCTGCCGCCGGGCGTCTTGGAGCGGGCCGGTACGGGTGACCTGCTGTCCCGCATCACCACCGACATCGACCGGCTGGCCAACGCGATGCGCGAGGCCGTGCCGCAGCTGGCCATCGGCGTGGTGTGGGCCGGGCTGCTCTTCGGCGCCCTCGCGGTGACCGCGCCGCCGCTGGCACTGGCCGCGCTGGTGGCGCTTCCCGTGCTGGTGATCGGCTGCCGCTGGTACTTCAGGCGGGCGCCGTCGGCGTACCGCTCGGAGGCGGCCGGATACGCGGCGGTCGCGGCGGTGCTCACCGAGACGGTGGACGCCGGCCGCACCGTCGAGGCCCACCGCCTGGGGCGGCGCCGGATCGCCCTGTCGGAGCGGCGGATCAAGGAGTGGACGGCCTGGGAGCGGTACACGCTCTACCTTCGGACGGTCCTCTTCCCCGTCATCAACGTCACCTACGTGACGATCCTCGGTTCGGTGCTGATGATCGGCGGCTACGGCGTGCTCCAGGGCTGGATGTCGGTGGGACAACTGACCACGGGCGCCCTGCTGGCGCAGATGATGGTCGACCCGATCGGCCTGATCCTGCGCTGGTACGACGAACTGCAGGTCGCCCAGGTGTCGTTGGCCCGGCTGGTGGGGGTCCACGAGATCGAGCCGGCGGCGGGCGACGGCGCGCTCTCCCCGGAGGGCCGCGAGGTGCGGGCCGACGAGGTCCACTTCGGCTACCGGGAGGGCGTGGACGTCCTGCACCGCGTCTCGATGTCCGTGCCGCCGGGCACCCGGATGGCGCTGGTCGGCCCGTCGGGCGCGGGCAAGTCCACGCTGGGCCGACTGCTGGCGGGCATCTACGCGCCCCGGACCGGCGAGGTGACCCTGGGCGGGGCGCGGCTGTCGGGGATGCCGGCGGAGCGGGTGCGCGAGCACGTGGCCCTGGTCAACCAGGAACACCACGTGTTCGTGGGTTCGCTGCGGGACAACCTGCGGCTCGCCCGCACCGGCGCGCAGGACGCCGAACTGTGGGCGGCGCTGGGCGCGGTGGACGCGGACGGTTGGGCCCGGTCCCTGGAGTCCGGGCTGGACACCGAGGTCGGCTCGGGCGGCAGCGCGCTGACCCCGGCGCAGGCACAGCAGGTCGCGCTGGCCCGGCTGGTGCTGGCGGACCCGCACACGCTGGTGCTGGACGAGGCGACATCGCTGCTGGACCCGCGTGCCGCCCGGCACCTGGAGCGTTCGCTGGCACGGGTGCTGGACGGCCGGACGGTCATCGCGATCGCCCACCGCCTGCACACCGCGCACGACGCGGACGTCATCGCGGTGGTCGAGGCGGGCCGGATCAGCGAGCTGGGCTCGCACGACGAGTTGGTGGCGGCCGACGGGGCGTACGCGGCCCTGTGGCGTTCCTGGCACGGCTGACCGGGCTCCCGGCCCCGGCCCGACCGGGCCGGTCCCGTGCGGCGGTCCCGTGCGCCGGTCCCGTGCGGCGGTCCCGTGCGGCGGTCCCGTGCGCCGGTCCCGACCCGGCGGGTCCTACGGGGCTTTGGCCGGGCGGGCCTCCCGGCGGGCCGTCGCCACCGGCTCGTACGCCTGCCGGCCCGCGCAGGTCCACACGACCGGGTGCGCCACTCCCGCGGCGTCCAGCGCGACCCCGCCGACGCGGTCGTCGTCGCCGACGGCGTAGGCGGCGTAGGCGGCGGAGTAGCCGGTGGGCGTGAGTCCGGGAAGGACGCGCATCGGGCCGCCGCCGGTCCAATACTGGGCCCGGACGACGGTGTCCTCGGGCGGGTTGCAGGTGGTGGCGGCGCCCACCGAGACCCTGGTACGGGGGCTGATGTCCTCGAAGGTGCCGCTGGTGCTCCCGGCCGGCAGGGGCACGTAGGAGGGCTCCGCGTACGGGGCGGTCCACAGGAGCGGGGTCTCCCGCATGGCCCGGGTGTACCAGTGGTGGCCGACGACGCGGCCGCTCTCGTCGATGGCCCGCGGCCTGTAGTACTCGTAGTTGCCGCCGACCGGCCGGAGCGGCGTGGGGGCGGCCGCGGTGTCGGCGGACCGGAGCAGGCCCGGGTTCATGTCGTAGGGGTCTTCGTCGTTGCCGGTGGGGCCCGAGCCGTGTCCGGTGATCTGCCCCGCGTTGTTGATCCCGGTGACCTCGTCGAGCCGGAACCCGGTCGGGACGGGCAGTTCCCTGCGCACGGCGCCGCCGGACCATTCGAGACCGGCGCTCGTACCGGGCGAGGGGTCGTGGCGGTGACCGACGACGTGATCCCGGTCGCTGACGGCGGTCGCGTACTGGCCTCCCGGCAGCAGCGTGACCGCCTTCGCCGCCCGGCCGGTGGCCGAAGGCCTTGCGGCCGCCGGGGCCGGTGAGCGTGCCGACCATGAGCCCGAGGCGGTTGACGGCCTCCACGCTGCTACCGGTGGCTCCGGCCGGCAGCGGCACGGCGTGCACGGCGGTGCCGAGCCAGTGGGCGGGCTTGTCGTGGGACACCCCGACGGACAGGCCGAGGGGGCCGATGCCGTTCACCTGGTGGTGTGCAGCCAGGGGTTGCCGTCGCCGGGCCCGGCCAACGACTTCAGTACGCGCAGCGCCGGTGCGCAGGAGACCGCGGTGTCCGGCGCCGCGGCGGTGCCCCCCGAGTCCGCCCGTACCGGTGCGGCGAGCGCGAGCGAGACGAGGAGCACCCCCGCCACGCCCGCGCCGACGGCTCTGCCGGTGTTGCCCATGGGGCCCCGGACGTCATGCGTGCCGACGGCACCGACGGCTCGTCGGCACACATGGTGTCCGTCCGGGCCGGCTCTGAACAGACGGCCCCGCAGCTTCCCGGAAAGCCGGGACGAGAAGGGGCCGGGGGGCTTGGCCGGGGGCTTAGAAGAAGCCGAGGGCGGAGGCGCCGCCCACTCCGCCGAGCAGCATGAACACGGGCATCAGGACCTTCAGCTCGACCCAGCTGCCCGCGCGGAAGCGCATCATCTTCGGCGGCCCGATCGGGTACCAACGCTTCCCGGCGATCGGGATCGGCCACAGGATCGGGCAGCCCGAGACGGTCAGGGCGTCGCCGATGTCGTGGACCAGGGCGCCGAGCAGGATGGGCAGGCCCAGCCACAGGTACTCCTGGCCCGGGGCGGTGAACAGCCAGCCCGCGCCGTTGCCCGGCTGGTCGAGGACCCCGGCCAGGATCCAGGCGCTGGTCGCGCCGAGCAGCCAGACCAGGATGTCGCTCGACATCCGGGCCGCCCGCCACAGCAGCCCTTCGACGGCCAGTACGAGGTGGACGAAGAGCAGGGCGAGGACGCCCCAACGGTCGGTGGTGACCGCGAGGGCGGAGGAGCCGCCACCGATGAGGACGGCCCACAGCCAGGTGTGGGTCAGGGTGCGGTGACCGCCGGTGCGGCGGGCGTCGCGCGGGGAGCGGGTCGCCTTGTAGACGGCGTACGAGATCTTGTCGACCACCTCGCACAGGACCCTGGAAACGGGGCCGAAGGCGCGGGAGATCGTCGCCGATTTGTGGTCCAGGTCGGGGGCGAGGGCGGCGCCCGCGCAGATGAGCGCGCCGACGACGAGGACCGGCCATGGCATCGGGTGCCCGGCGGCCGCCGTGGCGGCGCCCACCCCCAGCCATGCCGCTGCTCCCGACAATGAGTGCGCCGGACCCATCATGCTCGTTCCCCGCCCCAGTGCCTCGGTGGTGGGGCCCTGTTGAGGAAGTCGATCGGGCCGCCCGGACGGCCCAGCGTACCGGCGGTGATCTTCCTCTTGTCCGCCGGTTCCCGGATCCGGGGTGAAGCCAGGCAAGATGGGGGGTGTGACCCTCATTGATCAGCTCCCGCCGAACGCCGACCCCGACGCCCTCTTCGAGGCTTTCTCCTCGTGGGCGGAGGACCAGGGCATCACCCTGTACCCGGCGCAGGAGGAGGCACTGATCGAGGTCGTCTCCGGTGCGAACGTGGTCCTGTCCACTCCGACCGGCTCCGGCAAGAGCCTCGTCGCGGCGGGTGCCCACTTCACTGCGCTGGCCCAGGACAAGGTCACCTTCTACACCGCTCCGATCAAGGCACTGGTGTCGGAGAAGTTCTTCGACCTGTGCAAGCTGTTCGGTACCGAGAACGTCGGCATGCTCACCGGCGACGCCTCCGTGAACGCCGACGCCCCGGTGATCTGCTGCACGGCCGAGGTGCTGGCCTCCATCGCCCTGCGCGACGGCAAGTACGCGGACATCGGCCAGGTCGTCATGGACGAGTTCCACTTCTATGCCGAGCCGGACCGTGGCTGGGCCTGGCAGATCCCGCTGCTGGAGCTCCCGCAGGCACAGTTCGTCCTGATGTCGGCCACCCTCGGCGACATGAAGCGGTTCGAGGAGGACCTGACCCGGCGCACGGGCCGCCCCACCTCCGTGGTCCGCTCGGCGACCCGGCCCGTCCCGCTGTCGTACGAGTACGTGACCACGCCGATCACCGACACCATCACCGAGCTGCTGGAGACCCGGCAGTCCCCGGTGTACATCGTGCACTTCACCCAGGCCCAGGCGGTCGAGCGGGCGCAGTCGTTGATGAGCATCAACATGTGCACCCGCGAGGAGAAGGACAGGATCGCGGAGCTGATCGGCAACTTCCGCTTCACCACGAAGTTCGGCCAGAACCTCTCCCGCTACGTCCGCCACGGCATCGGCGTGCACCACGCCGGCATGCTGCCCAAGTACCGGCGTCTCGTCGAGAAGCTGGCGCAGGCCGGTCTGCTGAAGGTCATCTGCGGTACCGACACCCTCGGCGTCGGCGTGAACGTGCCGATCCGCACGGTGCTGTTCACGGCCCTCACCAAGTACGACGGCAACCGAGTCCGCACGCTGCGCGCCCGCGAGTTCCACCAGATCGCCGGCCGCGCCGGCCGGGCGGGCTTCGACACGGCCGGATTCGTGGTCGCGCAGGCGCCCGAGCACGTCATCGAGAACGAGAAGGCCCTGGCGAAGGCCGGCGACGACCCGAAGAAGCGCCGCAAGGTGGTCCGCAAGAAGGCCCCCGAAGGGTTCGTGGCCTGGTCGGACACCACCTTCGAGAAGCTGATCGCAGCCGATCCGGAGCCGCTGACCTCCCGCTTCAAGGTCACCAACATCATGCTGCTGTCGGTGATCGCCCGTCCGGGCGACGCCTTCAAGGCGATGCGCCACCTGCTGGAGGACAACCACGAGCCCCGCAAGGCGCAGCTTCGTCACATCCGCCGGGCGATCGCGATCTACCGTTCGCTGCTGGACGGCGGCGTCGTGGAGAAGCTCGACACCCCGGACGCCGAGGGCCGCACCATCCGGCTCACGGTCGACCTCCAGCAGGACTTCGCGCTGAACCAGCCGCTGTCCACCTTCGCGCTGGCCTCCTTCGACCTGCTGGACCCGGAGTCCCCCTCCTACGCCCTGGACATGGTCTCCGTCGTCGAGTCGACCCTGGACGACCCGCGTCAGATCCTCGCCGCGCAGCAGAACAAGGAACGCGGCATGGCGGTCGGCGCGATGAAGGCCGACGGGATCGAGTACGAGGAGCGGATGGAGCGGCTCCAGGATGTCACCTACCCCAAGCCGCTCGAAGAGCTGCTGCTCCACGCCTACGACGTGTACAGCAAGAGCCACCCGTGGGTTCGGGACCACCCCGTCTCCCCGAAGTCGATCATCCGCGACATGTACGAGCGGGCGATGACCTTCACCGAGTTCACCGCCTACTACGAGCTGGCCCGCACCGAGGGCATCGTGCTGCGCTACCTGGCCGGCGCGTACAAGGCGCTGGACCACACCATCCCGGACGACCTGAAGTCCGAGGACCTGCAGGACCTCATCGCCTGGTTGGGCGAGCTGGTCCGTCAGGTCGACTCCAGCCTGCTGGACGAGTGGGAGCAGCTGGCGAACCCGGAGGTGGAGACGGCGGAGCAGGCCCAGGAGAAGGCCGACCAGGTCAAGCCGGTCACGGCGAACTCCCGCGCCTTCCGCGTGCTGGTCCGCAACGCCATGTTCCGCCGGGTCGAGCTGGCGGCCCTGGACCACGTCAACGTGCTGGGCGAGCTGGACGCCGAGTCCGGGTGGGACGCCGACGCCTGGGGCGAGGCCATGGACGGCTACTGGGACGAGTACGACGACCTCGGTACGGGTCCCGACGCCCGTGGTCCCAAGCTCCTGCAGATCGAGGAGGACCCGGCGCACGGGTTGTGGCGCGTCCGCCAGACCTTCGCCGACCCGAACGGGGACCATGGCTGGGGCATCAGTGCCGAGGTCGACCTCGCGGCGTCCGACGAGGAGGGCCGGGCAGTCCTGCGGGTCACCTCGGTCGGTGAGCTCGGCCAACTCTGAGCCGGTCCCGTACGCGCCCGTCCCGCACGACGGGCCCTCAGCCCCCGACGGAGCCCCGGCTCCCGACGGACCCGCCGTTCCCGCCGGACCCGACAGTGGAGAACCTCTGATGACGAACCCCGCCGAGAGACTCGTCGACCTGCTCGACCTGGAGCAGATCGAGGTCAACATCTTCCGGGGCGCGAGCCCGCAGGAATCGCTCCAGCGCGTGTTCGGCGGGCAGGTGGCCGGGCAGGCGCTGGTCGCTGCGGGCCGCACCACCGAGAGCGACCGCCCGGTCCACTCCCTCCACGCGTACTTCCTGCGTCCGGGCATCCCCGGCGTGCCGATCGTGTACCAGGTGGAGCGGGTGCGCGACGGGCGTTCCTTCACAACGCGCCGGGTCACCGCGGTCCAGCAGGGCAAGACCATCTTCAATCTGACCGCTTCCTTCCATCATCCGGAGGAGGGCGGCATCGAGCACCAGCTGCCTCCTCGCCTGGACTTCCCTCACCCGGACTCCCTCCCGAAGGTCGCGGACGAGATCCGCGAGCACCTGGGCGCGCTGCCCGAGGCGCTGGAGCGGATGGCCCGCCGGCAGCCCTTCGACATCCGGTACGTGGACCGGCTGCGCTGGACCCCGGAGGACCTCAAGGACGCCGATCCGCGCAGCGCGGTGTGGATGCGGGCGGTCGGCCCGCTGGGCGACGACCCGCTCGTGCACACCTGCGCCCTCACCTACGCCAGCGACATGACCCTCCTCGACGCCGTGCGCATCCCCGTCGAACCCCTGTGGGGCATGCGCGGTTTCGACATGGCCTCCCTGGACCACGCCATGTGGTTCCACCGGCCCTTCCGGGCCGACGAGTGGTTCCTGTACGACCAGGAGTCGCCGATCGCCCACGGTGGCCGCGGGCTGGCCCGGGGCCGGATCTACGACGTGGAGGGCAGGCTCCTGGTCTCCGTGGTCCAGGAAGGCCTGTTCCGCCCGTACGCTCCCGACGCGGCCAAGCCGGCCGTGTCACCGCAGTAGTCCGCCCGCCCGTCGTCCGTCACCGCGGCGGTCGTCCGACCGCGGTGGTTCCCGTTCGTCCTCCTGACATGAAGAGCTGAGCACTCCCATGCCCACCCCGGCCCTCCCCTGTCCCTGCGGGCTGCCCGCCGCCTATCCGGCGTGCTGCGGTCGCTTCCACGCCGGCGGCCGGGCGCCCACCGCCGAGCTGTTGATGCGTTCACGCTTCAGCGCCTTCGCCCTCGGGGACACCGCGTACCTGATGCGCTCCTGGCACCCCTCGACCCGTCCGGGCCGGCTCGACCTGGATCCCGGACAGCGTTGGGAGCGGTTGGAGATCCTCGCCACCGCACGGGGCGGCATGTTCGAGACGGAGGGCTCGGTGGAGTTCCGCGCGCACTACCGCGAGGACGGCCACACGGGCTCACTGCACGAGCACAGCGCCTTCTCCCGCGAGGGCGGTGCCTGGGTCTACGTCGGCCCCCTGTCCCCCGTCTCGTTCGACTGACCGCGCGCTCCGGCCAGGGCGATGTCCAGGCCGGCGCGGTACCGCTCGATCTCCTCCGGTGACTGGGCCCTCAGGAGCCGGTGCGCCACCGCCGCGGCCGCCGGTACCTGCGGGTGGCCGTAGGGCGGGGGCGGCGCGAGCGCGGCCAGGACGATCCGCTCGGCAGGATCCGGTACGGCGGCCCGTACCTCTTCCTCGGGGAGCACACTGGCCGGCACGGCAGCCCGCTCCCAGGGGTCACAGGTCCGTCTCATCAGCAGACCCACGTGCCGACCGCGCCATCCGACGGGCCGCAGGTCCCCCCGGGCGGCGATCAGTTCCCGGTCCTCCTCGGGCGCGGCCCCGCGCAGCACTCCCGGCTCCCCGGCGGCGAACTCCCGCAGTTCCACGACCAGATAGAGCCATACGACGGCGCGGTAGCGGTTGACCCGGTATCCGACGGGGGTGACGTGCCCGCAGCGCGCGAGACGGGTGAACCGGCTCGGCCCGATCCCCAGCAGCCTCGCTCCCGCATCGGCCCCGGCCACCGTCTCGACCCGGGCGCGCAACGCGTCCGGGAACCCCTCCGCCGCCTTGACCCGGTCCAGTTCGACCCGGGTGAAGCGTGCCGCGCCGCCCGGCCCACGCGGGCCCGCCCGTACCAGACCCAGTTGCACGGCGCGCGCGAACTCGGCCCGACCCAGACCCAGTTCCTCCGCCGCCCGGGCCCCGCCGAGCATTGCGTCCTGCCTCGGTTCCCCCCGAGGATCCGCCGCCACGAACACGACCCGCCCGGCTGTCGCCGCCGGTCGCACGCACGCCGTCACGTCCGCATCCGTACCGGCCTTCGCGTCCGCTTCCGTACCGGCCTTCGCCCCGGCGTTCGCATCGGTCTTCGCCGCGGCCCTCATCACGGTCTTCATCACGCTGTGCGTAACGGTCTTCATCACGGCCCTCCCCGCGAGTGACGATCACTCTGCGTGAAGACCGTAACTCAGCGCGACGACGACCCGCCGGCCCTGTGGATAACTCCCGCCGGTCCCCGGATCAGCCTCCGGTGATCCGCCGTTCGGCGACGCCCAGGTGCTCGCCCACCCTGTTGACCAGCAGCGTCATCTCGTACGCGACCTGAACGATGTCCGCCTCCGCGGCGCTGAGCGCGCACAGGCAGCTGCCCGAGCCCGCCGCCACGACGAAGAGGAACCCCTCGTCGTACTCCACCATCGTCTGGCGCACCTCACCCGCCCGGAAGTGCCGCCCCGATCCCTTGGCCAGGCTCTGCAGACCGGCCGCGACGGCCGCCAGGTGCTCCGCGTCCTCCCGCGCCAGTCCCGCGGTGGCCGCCGTCACCAGTCCGTCGTTCGACAGCACCACTGCGTGCCGGACCTGCTGGACCCTTCGTGTCAGGTCGTCCAGCAACCAGTCCAGTTGCTTGTCCAGTGCCATTTCCAGCCCCTCCCCGTCGACGCGGCCGACATGGCCGCGCCCCACCCCGCGTAGTCGTTCCGCAAGCCTTCCCCACCAGGGGCTTTCCGGCAAGGAGGATGGACCCATGGCACAGAAGATGACTCAAGAGGAATGGCGGGCGTTCGTCTCCCACGGCACCCGGACCGGAAAGCTGGCAACGGTCCGTGCGGACGGAAGCCCGCACATCGCTCCCATCTGGTTCGTACTCGACGGCGATTCCTTCCTGTTCAACACCGGCAAGGACACCGTCAAGGGGCGGAATCTGGCCCGTGACGGCCGGGTATCCCTGTGCGTGGACGACGACCGTCCGCCGTTCTCCTACGTGGTCCTCCAGGGCCGCGCCACGATCGCCGAATACGCCGACGACCCCCAGGAGACCCTGCGCTGGGCCACCCGGGTCGCCGCGCGGTACATGGGCGAGGAACGCGGCGAGGCCTTCGGCCGGCGCAACGCCGTGCCCGGCGAGCTACTGGTCCGCGTGTCCATCGACAAGGTGATCGCGACGGCCGGTGTCGCGGACTGACCCTCCCCGCGGGGCCGGCCTACGGTCCCACCGAGTCGAGGAGCCGGGCGGTGTGCATCCGCCCGGCGTACTCGACCAGCCGGATCAGCACCTCCTTCCCCGAGTCCTTGTCCCGCGCGTCGCAGAGCACCACCGGCGTCCCCTGGTCCAGGTCCAGCGCCCGCGCCACCTCGTTCGCACCGTAACGCCGGGCGTTGGTGAAGCAGTTGACGGCGACGACGAAGGGGATCCGCCGGTGCTCGAAGTAGTCGACCGCCGGGAAGCAGTCCTCCAGCCGCCGGGTGTCGGCCAGGACGACCGCCCCCAACGCGCCCTGCGACAACTCGTCCCACATGAACCAGAACCGGTCCTGGCCGGGTGTCCCGAACAGGTACAGCGACAACCCCGACCGGATGGTGATCCGGCCGAAGTCCATGGCCACGGTCGTGGTGGTCTTCTGGTCGACCCCGCCGGTGTCGTCGACCAGTTCGCCCGCCTCGCTCAACAGCTCCTCGGTCCGCAGGGGCCGGATCTCGCTGACCGCGCCCACGAGGGTGGTCTTGCCCACCCCGAAGCCGCCGGCCACGAGGATCTTCAGCGCGAGCGCGGTCATGTCCCCGTCCGCCCCCGAAGCCGCGGCCCGCGCGGGCCCGTCGTCGTGCAGTCCCATCACAACGCTCGCAATCCCTCGATGACTTCACGCAGAATCCGCTCGTCCGGCAGCTCGGCGGGCGGCACGGGCCGGCTCACCTTGACGTGCCCCGCCTCCAACAGGTCCCCCAGGAGCACCCGCACCACGCCCACCGGAAGGTCCGCGTCCGCGGCGAGTTCCGCCACCGACTGGGTCTCGGAGCGGCACAGCCCGAGCAGGGCCCGGTGTTCCGGGCCGAGCAGCGCCTCCTCCGCGTCCCCGGAGGCGTCCGGGTCCACCACGACCAGCGCGATCAGGTCGAAGCGGACCCCGTGGGGGCCTGGCTTGGTTCGCCCGCCCGTCATGGCGTAGGGGCGTACGAGGGGACCCGCCTCGGCGTCGTACCACTGGCCGTCCACGTGCCGGACCGCCGCCTTCACCCGGCGGACGGCGGTCGCGCCGCGAACCGGGCGGGCGTGTAGAGGTGTTCGCCGACCCGCTTGACCAGCCGGGCCATCTCGTAGGCGATCAGCCCGATGTCCGCGCCGGCCGCGCTGAGGACGGACAGGCAGGACCCGTCCCCGGCCGCCGCGACGAACAGGTAGCCCTCGTCCATCTCCACCATCGTCTGGCGCACGCCCCCGGCGTGGAAATGCCGTCCCGCGCCCTTGGCGAGGCTGTGGAACCCGGAGGCGACGGCTGCCAGGTGCTCGGCGTCCTCCCGACTGAGCGCACTGGAGGAACCCACCGCCAGCCCGTCGTTGGACAGGACGACGGCGTGCCGGACCTCTCGGACCCGCATCACCAGGTCGTCGAGCAGCCAGTCCAGTTCGCCGGACCGGCGGACGCCGTCGAGGTCGATCCCGTGGTGTTCGCTCATCACACTTCTCCTTCGCTGCCTGCGTGGGGGGAGTTCTCCCGGCTGCCGCGCGCCCAGCCGTCCCGGTAGGCGGCCATCCGGTCCCGGGCCTCCTCGGGGCTGCGCCCCGGCGGCTCCTCGGGCCGCGTCGACCCCGGGGGTGCCTTCGGCTCGGGGACCTCGCGCAACTGCGGGACCAGGCTGGCCTGCCTGACCCGGCGCGGCAGTTCGGTCACCGAGGCCCCCGACGCGGACGTCGAGCCGGGACCGGAAGCGGGTCCCCGGCCGGCGCCGGGAGCCGCGCGGTCGGCCCCGAGCGGAGCGAAGCCCGGCACGGGCTCCGGATCAGGGGCCGGCGCCGATGCGGAGGGGCCGGTGGCCGGGGCCGGGTGGGTGCGGGTGACCGCGCCGCCGGCGCCGCGCGGCCGCAGCGAGGCCACCGGAACGGGCCGTTGCCG
>NZ_JANFAK020000138.1 GCF_024721315.2 Streptomyces sp. Isolate_45 | reverse complement strand
GAGCTGGCGCATGTAGTCGGCCATGTAGTTCAGCTGCGACTCGATCATCAGGATCATCGAGCTGTTCCCCAGGCCCGGGTGCCGGCCGTCACCTCCGCCGACGGGGCCCGCCTGCACGCCGAGGTGCACGGCGGCGAGGACGCCCCTGCCGTGGTCCTGGCCCACGGCTGGACCTGCTCCACCGCCTTCTGGGCGGCGCAGGTGCGGGACCTGGCGAAGGACCACCGCGTCATCGTCTACGACCAGCGCGGCCACGGCCGCAGCCCCGCGGCCCGCGCCTACGGCACCGACCGCCTCGCCGACGACCTCGCCGCGGTGCTGAAGGCCACCCTCGCCCCCGGCGAGCGGGCCGTCGTCGCCGGGCACTCCATGGGCGGCATGACCGTCATGGCCGCCGCCGGCCGGCCCGAGTTCGCGGAGCACGCCGCGGCCGCCCTGCTGTGCAGCACGGGCAGCTCCGGGCTCGTGGCGGGGTCGACGGTACTGCCGCTGCGTCCCGGGCCGCTGAGGACCCGCGCGACCCGGGTGGTGCTCGGCGCGCGGACCCCCCTCGGGCCCGTCACGCCCGTCGCCCGCGCCCTGCTCAAGTACGCGACGATGGGCCCCGGATCGGCCCCGGACCGGGTGGAGGTCTGCGCCCGCATCGTGCACGGCTGCCCGGCCGGGGTCCGGCACGCCTGGTCGCAGGTGCTGGCCGCCCTCGACCTGGACGCCGAGCTGGCCCGGCTGACCGTGCCCACCGCCGTGATCGGCGGCACGGCCGACCGGCTCACCCCGATCGCGCACGCCAGGGCGCTGGCCGCGGCCCTGCCGAACTGCGTCGGCCTGACCGAACTCACCGGAGCGGGCCACATGACGCCCGTCGAGGCGCCGGAGGCCGTCTCGGCCGCCCTGCGCGAACTCACCGCCCGCCACCTGCCCGCACGACAGGCCGACCCGGCCGGGGGAGCCGCCCCGGCCGCAGAGGCCGAGAAGGAGAAGACGCCGTGAGCCGCAGCAGTCTGGAAGGACAGGTCGCCGTCGTCACCGGAGCCGCCCGCGGGGTGGGCGAACTGCTCGCCCGCAAGCTGTCCGCGCGCGGCGCGAGGGTCGCCCTGGTGGGGCTGGAACCGGAGGCCCTCCAGGAGGTCTCCGAACGCCTCCACACCGACAGCGCCCACTGGCACGCCGACGTCACCGACCACGAGGCGATGGCGCGGGTCGCGCGGGAGGTCAAGGAACGCTTCGGCAAGGTGGACATCGTCGTCGCCAACGCGGGCGTCGCCGCCGGCGGGCCGTTCGTCGACTCCGACCCCGTGGCCTGGCGCCGCGTGATCGAGGTCAACCTCATCGGCGGTGCGGTCACCGCCCGCGCCTTCCTGCCCGTCCTCACCGAGAGCCGCGGCTACTTCCTCCAGATCGCCTCGCTCGCCGCGATCACCCCGGCCCCGATGATGACGGCGTACTGCGCCTCCAAGTCCGGGGTCGAGGCCTTCGCCCACTGCCTGCGCGCCGAGGTCGGGCACAAGGGCGTCAAGGTCGGCGTCGGCTACCTGTCCTGGACCGACACCGACATGGTGCGGGGAGCCGACCAGGACGAGGTGATGCGCGACCTGCGCCGGAGCCTGCCGTGGCCCGCGAACCGGACCTACCCGCTGGGGCCGGCCGTCGACCGGATCGTGGCCGGCGTCGAACGGCGCTCGCCGCACGTCTACGCGCAGTGGTGGCTGCGCGGCATGCAGGGCACGCGCGGCTACCTGCCGGGGATCATCGCGGCCGTCGGGCAACGGGAGATGAGGCGGTTCGAGCCGCGCCTGTCCGGTGTCTCCACCGGGCTCGTCGGAGCCGGCGGGGCTGCCGACGAGAAGGAGCGCACCCACCACGCATAGACCGGAATGCGAGGAACGTCCCCCCGTGCCAGGCTGGTCGGCATCACGCCCCACCCTTTCCAGGAGGGAACAGCATGGGTTTGAGGGACCAGTTCCAGGACAAGGCGAGACGGCTCGCGGAGCAGGCCGAGGCGAGGGCCGCGGCGCAGGGCACCGAGGCGGAGGCCGGCCGCGCCCCGACCCCGGTGCAGGAGGTGGGGTCACGGACCGCCCAGGTCCGTGACGCCCTGGACGACGCGCTCGACAAGTAGCGCGTCCCGACGCCGAGGGGCGCGGCCCGCATCGAGCGGGTCGCGCCCCTCCCGCGTGCCTACCCCCGCGGCGGCAGCTTCGGACGGCGCCGGTCCGGTACGTCCGTGTAGCCGGGCGGCACGGCCGCCGGGTCCTGCTCCAGCAGCTCCAGCGCCAGGTGCACTGCGTCGTCGAGCTGGGCGTGCCGGCCCTCCGCCCAGTCCAGCGGGGTGCGCAGGATCGCGAGGTCGGGCTCGACGCCGTGGTTCTCCACCGACCAGCCGTACTCGGGGAACCAGGCGGCGTTCATCGGCACCGTGATCACCGTCCCGTCGCCCAGGGTGTGCCGTCCGGTCATGCCGACGACCCCGCCCCAGGTGCGCTGGCCCACCACCGGCCCCAGGCCGAGCAGTTTGAACGCGGCGGTGATCATGTCCCCGTCGGAGGAGGTCGCCTCGTCGGCCAGGGCCACGATCGGGCCGCGGGGCGCGTTGGAGGCGTACGAGACCGGCTGGGCGTCGCGGGTCAGGTCCCAGCCGAGGATCGAGCGGGTCAGCTTCTCCACGACCAGCTCGCTGATGTGCCCGCCCGCGTTGCCGCGCACGTCGACGATCAGGGCGGGCCGGGACATCTCCATCCGCAGGTCGCGGTTGAACTGCGCCCAGCCCGAGCCGCCCATGTCGGGGATGTGCAGGTAGCCGCAGCGCCCGCCGCTGACCTCGCGGACCACGGCCCGCCGCTTGGACACCCAGTCCTGGTAGCGCAGCGGCCGGTCGTCGACGAGCGGTACGACCGCCACCCGCCGGGCCCGGCCGGACCCCTCGGCGGGCTCGAAGGTGAGCTCGACGGTGGTGCCCCCGGCCGCCGCGAGCAACGGGTAGGGGCCGGTCACCGGGTCGACGGGGCGTCCGTCGACGTGGGTGAGGACGGCGCCCTCGCGGATGCCGGTGCCCGCGAGCGGGGAGCGGGCCTTGGAGTCGGAGGACTCGCCGGGCAGGATCCGGGCGAGCATCCAGGCGCCGTCCCGGGGGACGAAGTTGGCGCCGAGCAGCCCGATGGCCCGCTGGTAGTGCGGCGGGCCCTCGTTGCGGCGGGCCGGGGAGACGTAGGCGTGCGAGGTGCCGAGTTCGCCGAGGACCTCGCGCATCAGGTCGGCGAACTCGTCGGGGGAGGCGACCCGTTCGACCAGCGGGCGGTACTGGCGCAGCACCGCGTCCCAGTCGATCCCGCACATGCCGGGTTCCCAGAAGTAGGCGCGGATCAGCCGCCCCGCCTCCTCGAAGGCCTGCCGCCACTCGGCCGCCGGGTCCACCTCGTGCAGGATGCGCCGCAGGTCGAGGTAGACCGTCGAGTCCCCGTCGCCGGGTTCGGTCGAGGGCACCGCGCGCAGGTCGCCGTCGTCGTTGACGACGAGGCGGGTGCCGTCGCCGCTGACGGCGAACCAGTCCAGCCCGGAGGCCAGTTCGGCTTTGCGGGCCTTGGTCATGTCGAAGTGCTCCAGCGTCGGCTTGCCGCTGGTGTCGGCCGGGTTCGCGAAGGTCTCGCCGAGCGCGCCGGAGATGGGCCAGCGCAGCCACACCAGCCCGCCGCCGCTCACCGGGTACAGGGCCGAGTACTTCGACGCGGACACCGGGAAGGGGGTGACCCGGCTCTCCAGCCCCTCGACCTCCACCGTCACGGCGCCGTCGCCGGATTCGGAGTCCCCCTCGGCCGGGTCGAGTCCGCCCGCCGCCGGGCGTCCGTCGGGGGAGAACGCGAAGGGGGAGTTCGTCGCGGAGGAGAGCGGCACCAGGTACGGGCGGCAGCCCAGCGGGAAGGAGAGGTCGCCGGTGTGCACGTCGTAGACGGGGTCGAAGCCGCGCCAGGACAGGAAGGCGAGGTAGCGGCCGTCGCGGGTGAAGACCGGGTTCTCGTCCTCGAAACGGCCGTTGGTGACGTCGACGACGGTGTGCGGGCCGGGTCCGGCGATCTTCGCCATCCTGATCTGCCGCAGCGAACGTCCGATGCCGGGGTGCGACCAGGTGAGCCAGCAGCCGTCGGGGGAGAAGGCCAGGTCGGTGACGGGCCCGTTGATCGACCGGACCAGCTCGGTGACCTCGCCGTTGGACTCCTCCGTCGCGTCGAGGAGCAGCAGCCGTCCGTCGTTGGAGGCGATCGCGAGGCGTTCCCCGTCGGGGTCGGACAGCAGCTCCAGTACGCGGCCCAGCGCGCCCGAGGCCAGCCGCCGGGGCTCGCGTTCCCCGGAGGCGCGGGGGAGGTAGGCGATCTCGATCGCGTCCTCGCCCTCGGCGTCGGTGACGTAGGCGACCTGTCCGCCGCTGCCGAGCATCTCGGGCAGCCGGACCCGGACGCCCGGGGTGTCGGCGATGGTGCGGGCGGGCCCGTCGCGGTGGGTCAGCCAGTAGAGGCTGCCGCGCACGACGACGGCGCTGGCCCGGCCGGTGGAGTCGACCGAGAGCGAGTCGACGTGGCTGGCGGCCGGCACCTGGTACGTGCGGCGCCCCGAGCGCGGTCCGCCGAGGCGGACGTCGAGCTTGCGCGGGGAGGCGTCGGGGTCGAGGGAGTCGACGAGCCAGATGTCGCCGCCGCACTGGTAGACGACCCGGGAGCCGTCGCTGGAGGCGTGTCGGGCGTAGAACTCGTCGTGGTCGGTGTGCCGGCGCAGGTCGGTGCCGTCGGGCAGGCAGGAGTAGAGGTTGCCGATGCCCTCGTGGTCGGAGAGGAAGGCGATCCGGCCGCCGACGAACACGGGGGAGTCGAGGTGCCCTTCGATGCCCTCCAGCAGCCGTTTCCCGTGCAGCCACAGCCGGCCGGTGGCGCCGCCCCGGTAGCGCTTCCAGGCGGCGGGCTCGTGCGGTGGCTTGCCCGTCAGCAGCAGGCTGCGCCGCTCGCCGTCCGGCCCCTCCTGGACCTGGAGGTCGGAGACGGGCCCCCAGGGGAGGCGGCCGCCGGGGCTGCCGTCGGTGGGCAGGCTGTAGGCCCAGGCGAAGTAGGAGAAGGGTTGGCCGTGCGAGGACACGGCCAGGATGTCGCTGCGGCCGTCCTCGTCGGGCGGGGTCCAGCCGCAGACGCGGGTGTCGGTGGCGCCCCAGTAGCTCAGTTGGCGGGCCGGGCCGCCGTCCACGGGGACGAGGTGGATCTCGGGGTCGAGGCTGCGCCAGGTGGTGAAGGCGATCTGTCGGCCGTCGGGGGAGAAGCGCGGGTGGCTGACCCGGGTCCGGTCGACGGTGATCCGCCAGGCCCGGCCGGGCCTGGCTCCATCGGGAACGAGGGGGGCGACCCAGAGGTCGTCCTCGGAGGCGAAGCACAGCAGGTCGTCGTGCAGGTGCGGGAACCGGAGGTACGCGACGTCGTGACTCACCCCCCAATGCTTTCCGCGCCGGGGGGCCCCGGCAACTCGTACAGGTGATCCCCTTCGGGGGATTCGGGGCGTACGGCGACCGGGTGACCGACGCCACTCCCCTAACGAAACGGAACGGTTTCGTTCTCTTCGGGGGCGGGGTATCGTCTTAACGGTACGGACCAGTTTCGCTCGGGTAGGGGGCACGGAGATGACCGAAGAGGCGTCGGAGACGTCGGCGCGGCGCAGCCGGATCACCCCCGAGCGGCAGGCCGAACTCCACGAGGCGGTCCTCGACCTCCTCCGCGAGGTCGGCTACGACGCGCTGACCATGGACGCGGTCGCAGCCCGTACGAAGTCCAGCAAGGCCACCCTCTACCGCCAGTGGGGGAGCAAGCCGGAGCTGGTCGCCAAGGCCCTGCGATGTACCCAGCCGGTCTCCCTGGGGGAGATCGACACGGGGACCCTGCGGGGGGACTTCGCGCTGATGGTGGCGCACTCCGATGACGCGCAGATGGCCAAGGACACCGCGCTGATGCGGGGTCTGGCCCATGCGGTCCACGAGAGCCCGGAGCTCCACAAGGCGCTGCGGGACCTCCTGGTCGACCCGGAGATCAACGGCCTGCAGCGGCTGCTGCAGCGCTCCGTCGACCGGGGCGAGATCCGTCCGGACTGTCCGGCCCTGGATTTCGTCCCGCACATGCTCATCGGAGCGTTCATCGCGCTCCCGCTGATCGAGGACCGGTCCGTCGACCAGGCCTTCCTCGGCGAATTCATCGATGCCGTGGTCTTCCCCGCCCTCGGCGTCTGACTCCCTCCCCAGAAGCGTTCCGCACCGTCCCGCTGCTCCTGACACGCCGCTCTCGTCGTCGGGCCGGCTTTCCACGCCCTGATCCGTCCCGGATCCATCCCACGACCTGAACGGGAGAACCACCCACGTGGCCACCTTCCTCTACCGGCTCGGCCGAGGCGCCTTCCGGCGCCGCCGTTTCGTCGCCCTCGTCTGGGTGGCGCTGCTGTTCGTCGCCGGCTTCGGCGCCGCGACGGCCTCCGCGCCCACCTCCGGCTCGTTCTCGATACCCGGCACCGAGGCCCAGAAGGCCTTCGACCTGCTGGACAAGAAGTTCCCGGGCATGGCCGCCGACGGCGCCACCGCCCGCATCGTCATCAAGGCCCCGGCGGGCGCCAAGGTCACCGACCCGGGCGTCAAGGCCGAGGTCGAGAAGGTCATCTCCGGCCTCAAGAGCGGCCCCGGCGCCGCCGAGGTCGCCACGGTCGACGACCCGTACCGGATGCAGGCGGTGAGCCAGGACGGCTCCACCACCTACATCAGCGTCAAGTACAAGGTCAGCGGCATGGAGCTGAAGGACGCCACCCGCGACGCGCTCACGGAGTCCGGCAAGGACGCCCAGGCGCAGGGACTCGGCGTCGAGATCGGCGGCGACGCCCTGATGGTGGCGCCCGAGACGGGCTCCGGCGAGATCATCGGCATCATGGTCGCCGCGATCGTCCTCGTCATCACCTTCGGCTCGCTCATCGCGGCCGGCCTGCCGCTGCTGACCGCGCTGATCGGCGTGGGCATCGGCGTCTCCTCCATCACCGCGCTCGCCAACGTCCTGGACCTCGGCTCCACCACCTCCACCCTCGCGATGATGATCGGCCTCGCGGTCGGCATCGACTACGCCCTCTTCATCGTCTCCCGCTACCGCGCGGAGCTCGCCGAGGGCCGCGAGCGGGACGAGGCCGCGGGCCGGGCGGCCGGCACCGCCGGCTCCGCCGTCGTCTTCGCCGGTCTGACCGTGGTCATCGCCCTGGTGGGCCTGGCCGTCGTCAACATTCCGATGCTGACCAAGATGGGTGTCGCGGCCGCGGGCACGGTGGTCATCGCGGTGCTCGTCGCCCTGACGCTGGTCCCGGCGATCCTCGGCTTCGCGGGCAAGAAGGTCCTGCCCGCGGGCGAGAAGAGCAAGCTGTTCGGCAAGGGCAAGCCGGCCGACGCCAAGCCCAAGCCCAACGGCGGCACCCGCTGGGCCCGCTTCGTGCTCCGCCGCCCCGTCATGGTGCTGCTCGCCGGAGTCATCGGCCTCGGCATCATCGCCATCCCGGCGAGCAAGCTGGAGATGGGTCTGCCGGACGACGGCGCCCAGCCGGTGTCCACCACCCAGCGCAAGGCGTACGACCTGATGTCCGAGGGCTTCGGCCCCGGCTTCAACGGTCCCCTGATGGTCGTCGTCGACGGCGACAAGGCACTCGCGGACAGCACCGCCGAGCGGATCAAGGTCCTGCCGGGGGTCGCGGCGGTGGCCCAGCCGATCCAGAACGAGGCCAAGGACGCGGCGATCGTCAGCGTCATCCCCAAGGACCGGCCCTCCTCGCACGCCACCGAGGAACTGGTCCGCGAGATTCGCGCCGGCAACGGG
This sequence comes from Streptomyces sp. Isolate_45, assembly GCF_024721315.2. Lineage (GTDB taxonomy): Bacteria > Actinomycetota > Actinomycetes > Streptomycetales > Streptomycetaceae > Streptomyces. Next base: position 13,065 of record NZ_JANFAK020000138.1, on the reverse strand, counting down.
GACGACGTCCTCGTCAGCGGCCAGACCGCGATGAACATCGACTTCTCGCAGAAGATGAACGACGCGCTGCTGCCCTACCTGGCGCTCGTGGTCGGTCTCGCCTTCCTGCTGCTGATGCTCGTCTTCCGCTCGATCCTGGTTCCGCTCAAGGCCGCCCTCGGCTTCCTGCTGTCGGTCGTCGCGGCCCTCGGCGCGGTCGTCGCGGTGTTCCAGTGGGGCTGGCTCGCCTCGGTCTTCGGGGTGGAGCAGACCGGTCCGATCATGTCGATGATGCCGATCTTCATGGTGGGCGTCGTCTTCGGCCTGGCCATGGACTACGAGGTCTTCCTGGTCACCCGCATGCGGGAGGCGTACGTCCACGGCGAGCGTCCGGGCCAGGCCGTGGTCACCGGCTTCCGGTACAGCGCCCGCGTGGTCGTGGCCGCCGCCGTCATCATGATCGCGGTGTTCGCCGGCTTCCTCGGAGCCAGCGACCAGATGGTCAAGATGATCGGCTTCGGCCTGGCCATCGCCGTCCTCTTCGACGCCTTCGTGGTCCGCATGGCCATCGTCCCGGCGGTGCTCGCGCTCCTCGGGCACAGGGCCTGGTGGCTGCCCAAGTGGCTCGACCGGATCCTGCCGAACGTGGACGTCGAGGGCGAGAGCCTGCGCAAGCACCTCGGTGAGGACTCCGGACCCGCGGAGGGCCCGGACAAGGACCGCGAGCTGGTCAACGCCTGACCCCGCGCACACGCGCCGGCCCCGGCCCCGCACCCCTTCCGGGGTGCGGGGCCGGGGCCTTTGTCGAGGTCCGGCCGGGCCCATTTCGGTGCCCGGCCGCTGCGCCTAACGGGTGGCGGGAGTGGCGGGGGCGTACGTACGCCGCAGGAAGCGGCGCAGCGCGGCGATGTCGAACTGGACGACCGCGACCCCGTCGGGGGAGTGGAACTCGACGACCGCCTGCACCCGGCCGCACGGCCAGACGCGTACGTCCCCGGTGCCCGTCGGCGAGGAGAGGCCCGCCTCCAGCAGGGCGCGGGGGAAGACCCACTCGTTGTCCGTGCCTTCGGGGGACAGCTCGGCGGGGAAGACGATCCGTACGGCCAGCGGTTCGTCGGGGGCGAAGCGCAGGGCGACCGGGATCGTCCGGTAGAGGGGGTCGTCGGTGATCACGCGGGCGCGCACCCGCTCCTCGACGGCGGTCGTGTCTGCGGTCGCTGCTGGATTCTCCGCGGGGGCTGACATCGACAGGGCTCCTCGAAATCGGAACATTTGTGTCCGTTTGTCCGTCCAGACTCGCACATTCCGACGAAAACGCGCGCCACTATTTGTGATGCGTCCGCTCTTGCCAACGGTTTGCAACTGGGCACTATTCTTGAACGGTTAAAGATTTTGTGAGGTAAACAGGAAGCGGAGCCACTCCATGCATGTGCCCGACGGATTCATCAACGCACCCGTCTCGGTGGCCGCCGGAGTGGTGGCCGCGGCCGCCGTCGCCGTCAGCCTCCGCGGCGCCCGCCGCGAGCTCGACGAACGCACCGCGCCCCTCGCGGGCCTCGTCGCCGCCTTCATCTTCGCCGTGCAGATGCTGAACTTCCCGGTCGCCGCCGGCACCAGCGGCCACCTCCTCGGCGGCGCGCTCGCCGCCATACTCGTCGGCCCGTACACCGGCGTGCTCTGCGTGTCCGTCGTCCTGCTGATGCAGGGCATCCTCTTCGCCGACGGCGGCCTGACGGCCCTCGGCGTCAACATCACCGTCATGGGCGGCGTCACCGTCGTCGTCGCGTACGCCGTCTTCCGGGGCCTCCTCAAGGTGCTGCCGGCCACCCGCCGGTCCGTCACCGTGGCCGCCTTCACCGGAGCCCTGCTCTCCGTACCCGCCTCGGCGGCCGTCTTCACCGCCCTCTACGCCATCGGCGGGACCACCGACGTACCCATCGGCAAGGTGCTCACCGCGATGGTCGGCGTGCACGTCCTCATCGGCATCGGCGAGGCCCTCATCACCGCCGCGACCGTCGGCGCCGTCCTCGCCGTCCGGCCCGACCTCGTCCACGCCGCGAGCGGCCTGAGCACCCCGCTGAAGCTGCGCGTCGGCGGCGAGCTCGTCGACGCCCCGGCGCCCGCGCCGGCCGCCCCCGTCGCCGCCCGCTCCACCCGCGGGGTGTGGCTGACCGGCCTCGCCACCGCCCTCGTCCTCGCCGGCGTCGTCTCCTTCTACGCCTCGGCCAACCCCGACGGACTGGAGAAGGTCGCCGCCGACAAGGGCATCGACGCCAAGGTCGAGGACCACGCCGCCGCGGACTCCCCGCTCGCCGACTACGGCGTCAAGGACGTCGAGAACGCCCGCCTCTCCGGCGGCCTCGCCGGGGTCATCGGCGTCGGCGTCACCGTCCTCGTCGGCACCGGCATCTTCTGGAGCGTGCGCCGCCGCCGCGCCGAGGACCTGACCGCCACCTCCACGGCCGCCCCCTCGGCCCACTGACATGGGAGCCGGGCACGCGCACAAGCTCTACCGGCACGGGCACTCGCCCGTGCACGCGCTGCCGCCACACTGCAAGATCGCCGCGGTCTTCGCCTTCGTGGTGGTCGTCGTCTCGACGCCGCGCGAGGCGATGTGGGCCTTCGGCGCGTACGCCGTCCTGGTCGCCGCCGTCGCGGCGGTGGCCCGGATCCCGGCCGGGTACCTGCTGCGACGGCTCCTGATCGAGGTCCCCTTCGTGGCCTTCGCCGTCCTCATGCCCTTCGTGGCCGAGGGCGAGCGCGTGGAGGTGCTCGGCATGTCGCTGAGCGTCTCCGGACTCTGGGGCGCCTGGAACGTCCTCGCCAAGGGCACCCTCGGCGTGGCCGCCTCCGTGGTCCTCGCCTCGACCACCGAACTGCGGTCGCTGCTGCTGGGCCTCCAGCGGCTGAAGCTGCCGCCACTGCTCGTCCAGATCGCCTCCTTCATGATCCGGTACGGCGACGTCATCACCGGCGAGCTGCGGCGCATGTCCATCGCCCGCCGCTCCCGCGGCTTCGAGGCCCGCGGCATCCGGCACTGGGGCGTCCTCGCCAAGACCGCCGGCGCCCTCTTCATCCGCTCCTACGAACGCGGCGAACGCGTCTACCTCGCGATGGTCAGCCGCGGCTACACCGGCTCCATGCCGGTGATCGACGACGTGTCGGCCACCCGCGCCCAGTGGGCGTACGCGGCCGTACTCCCGGCGGCGGCCCTCGCCGTCTGCCTCATGGGATGGACGCTGTGACCCCGCCCGGCGGGACGGGCGCCGCGACCCCGTCCGGTGCGCCGGGCACCCCGACCGTCTGATGGGATGGACGCCGTGACCGCTTCCTCCGCCTCCTCCGCCTCCTCCGCTCCCTCTGATTCCTCCGCTTCCCCCGCCCGGCCCTCCCCCGAGGCCGTGCCCTCCCTGGAGGTCTCCGGCGTCGCCTACGCCTACCCCGACGGCCACCAGGCCCTCTTCGGGGTCGACCTCACCGTCGGGCACGGCGAGCGGGTGGCCCTGCTCGGGCCCAACGGCGCGGGCAAGACCACCCTGGTCCTGCACCTCAACGGCATCCTGGGCGGCGGCGTCGGCACGGTGACCGTGGCCGGACTCCCGGTCGAGAAGCGGCACCTCGCGGAGATCCGCCGGCGCGTCGGGATCGTCTTCCAGGACCCCGACGACCAACTGTTCATGCCGACCGTCCGCGAGGACGTCGCCTTCGGCCCGGCCGCCGCCGGAATGCGCGGCGCCGAGCTGGAGACCCGGGTCCGCGAGGCCCTGGACCAGGTCGGCATGACGGCCTTCGCCGACCGGCCGCCGCACCACCTGTCCTTCGGCCAGCGCCGCCGGGTGGCCGTGGCGACCGTCCTCGCCATGCGCCCGGAGATCCTCGTCCTCGACGAACCCTCGTCCAACCTCGACCCGGCCTCCCGCCGCGAGCTGGCCGACATCCTGCGCTCGCTGGACGTCACCGTCCTGATGGTGACCCACGACCTGCCCTACGCCCTGGAACTCTGCCCCCGCGCGGTGATCCTCAGCGAGGGCGTCATCGCGGCCGACGGCCCCACCCGCGACCTGCTCTGCGACGAGGAACTCATGGGCGCGCACCGCCTGGAACTCCCCTTCGGCTTCGACCCGCGCGCCACCACCGCCCCCGGCCGCCGGACCCGCTGACCCCCGGCCCCGCGCCCCCGGCGCAACGGGAAGCAGGACCGGCCGGGCGGCGTTGCATCCTGATGGGCGACCCCGCACGGGGGTCGTCGGAGCAGGCGAGCAGCACACGAGGAGTCGGCCGTGGAGGTCCAGGGGACGGTGGCGGAGGGCTTCGAGGCCGTCCGGGAAGCGTTCGTACGCAACTTCGAGGTCCTCGGGGACCGCGGCGCGGCCGTCGCCGTGTACCGGGACGGCCGTCGGGTCGTCGACCTGTGGGGCGGTACGAAGGACGCGGACGGGGCCGGGGTCGGTGCCGGGGGCTCCGGGGCGTGGCAGGCCGGCACCGCCCAGGTGGTCCGGTCCGCCACCAAGGGGGTCGCGGCGGCCGTGCCGCTGCTGCTCCACCAGCGCGGCCTCCTGGACCTGGACGCGCCGGTCGGGGCGTACTGGCCGGAGTTCAAGGCGGGCGGCAAGGAGCACGTACGGGTCCGCGACCTGCTCTCCCACCGCGCGGGCGTACCGGCGCTGGACCGCGGCCTGACCCCGGCGGAGGCCATCGACGGGGTGTCCGGGCCGCGCGCCGTCGCCGCGCAGGCCGCCCTGTGGGAGCCCGGCACCGCGCACGGCTACCACGCCCAGACCTACAGCTGGCTGCTGTCGGAGCTGGTGCTGCGGGTCACCGGCGCCTCACTCGGCAACTGGCTCGCGGAGCAGGTCACCGGGCCGCTGGGGCTGGACTTCTGGATCGGCCTGCCGGACGACGCCGCGGACCGGGTGGGCCGCGTCGCCCCCGTGGACCCGCCGGAGCGTGCGGGAGCGTTGAAGGTGCGCCCGCGCAGAAACGTTTCCGAGGCCTACGCGGACCCGCACTCCCTCACCCGCCGCGCCTTCGCCGCGATCGACCCCCTGCCCGACGAGAACGCCCCCGGCTACCGGGCCGCGGAACTCCCGGCCTCCGCCGGCATCGGCACCGCCCGCGCCCTCGCCGGGTTCTACGCGGCGCTGATCGGCGACACCCAGGACGGCGCCCGCCTCCTCACCCCCGAGACCACCGCGCTCGCCGGCACGGAACTCTCCTCGGGGCCGGACCGGGTCCTGGTCGTCAACACCCGCTTCGGCCCCGGCCACATGCTGCACGGCCCGGCCTCACCGCTGCTGTCCCCGGCGTCCTTCGGCCACCCGGGGCGCGGCGGATCGCTGGCCTTCGCGGACCCGGAGGCGGGCATCGGCTTCGGCTACGTGACCAACGGCCTCGCCAAGTCCGTCACCGCCGACCCGCGCGCGCAGGCCCTCGTACGGGCGGTCGGGGCGAGCCTGTAGGAGGTCGGGCCCCTCGCGTCGGCTCGCGTCGCCTCCCGTCCCGTCCCCGCCCCCGTACGTCGGCGGGCGCGGGCGGTGGGTCGGGCGCGGGCCGCCCGGCCGGGCCGGGCGCCGGCCGGAGCGGGCCGTCAGTCGCGCTCCCGTACGTCGGCCACGACGGCCCCCGCGTGCCCGATGAGCTCCTTCGGGGCCATCGGGAACACCGAGTGCGGGGTGCCGGCCGCCGCCCACACCACCTCGTGGTCCAGCAGGCCGGGATCGGCCAGCACCCGCGTCCGGGTGCGGTGACCGAAGGGCGGGACCCCGCCGATGGCGTAGCCGGTGGTCTCCCGGACCAGGGCCGCGTCCGCCCGCGTGACCTTCCCCGCGGCCAGTTCCCGCCGCACCGCCTCCACGTCGACCCGCGAGGACCCGTCCATCAGCACCAGTACGGGGACCCCGTCGGCGGCGAAGACCAGCGACTTCACGATCTGGCCGAGCTCGCAGCCGATCGCGGCGGCGGCGTCGGCCGCGGTCCGGGTCCCCTCGGGGAAGGTCCGGACGGGAAGGTCGAGGCCCAGCCGGACCAGTGCCTCGGCGAAGAGGGGATGCGTCGTCGTCATGCGGGGACGGTAGCCGCGTCGGGGGGCTCGGGCGAACGCATTCCGTCCAGCGGACCGGACGGGCGCGGAGGCCCGTACTCCGCCACGCCGGGGGTCGGCGTGCGCTCCCGGGGCCCGAGGGATCCCGGACGCGCCCGGCGTGGACGCGCACGGCGTGGGTCCGACGGGCCGTCCGTCGGTCGGGCCGTCCGCCCGGCGGGCCGTCCGTCGGTCGGCGGGGGCGGGCCTCGGGAGCCGCGTCATGAGCGCGAGGGGGGAGGGAGGGGGAGCCGTCAGGAGTTGAGCACCCCGGCGACGATCCGGCCCGCCGCGTCGCCGCCGTGTCCCCCGCCCTCGACCATCGCGGCGGCGGCCACGTCGCCGCTGAAGCCCGTGAACCAGCTGTCCGGGCTGCTCGCGCCGTCGACCTCCGCCGAGCCGGTCTTCGCGCCCTTGTCGGAGCCGCGGACCGCAGCCATCGCCCCGGCGGCGGTGCCGCCGGGGGAGGCCGTCTGCTTCATCATCCTGACCAGCTGCCCCGATACGCCGGGCTGGAGCGGCCGCGAGGCCGTCGCCAGGGTTCGCCCGTCCAGGGAGGCCTTGACGACCACCGGCTGGCGGAACACGCCGGTCCGCGCCGTGGCGGTGATAGAGGCGAGGTTCAACGGGTTCATCTGGATCGCGCCCTGGCCGATGTACTCCGCGGCGGCCGCGGGGCCCGAGGTCACCGGGACGGAACCGTCCTGGGTGACGACGCCCGCCTTCCAGTCCAGGCCGATGCCGAAGACTTCCTTCGCCTCGCGCGGGAGCGCGCCGTTGTCGTCGACCTGGTCGATCAGGCCGATGAAGGCGGTGTTGCAGGACCGGGCGAAGCTCGTGGAGAAGGGCTTGTCCTGGAGGCTGAAGCCGTCGAGGTTGCGGAAGGGCTTGCCCTCCCACGACACGGTCGGCGGGCACTCCGCCGGCTTGTCCGCCGCCACCAGGCCCTTCTCCAGCAGCATCGCCGCCGTCACGATCTTCATCGTCGAGCCGGGGGCGCGGCGGCCCTGGAGCGCCGCGTCGAAACCGTCCTTGCGGTGGTTGGCGACGGCCAGGATGTCGCCGGTGCTCGGCTGGACCGCGACGACCGAGGCCTCGGCGTACGAGGTCACCGCCTTCTCCGCGGCTGCCTGCACGTCGGAGTCCAGCACGGTCCGGATCTCGCCGGGCTTGCCCTCCACCAGCGTCAGCAGGCTCCGCTTGGGCGCGTCGGCGGTGGCCGGCTCGATCCACAGCTCGACGCCGGGCGTGCCGCCCGTCTTCTCCCCGTACGTCTTGCGGAGCTGGTCCAGCACCGTGCGCAGCGAGGGGTACAGCTCGGGCGTCAGCTCCTTGCCGTTGCGGTCGATCGCCTTGACCGGCGGGCTCGCCGGGGTGCCGGCGCGCAGCGCCTCGCCCTTCTGGAGCTGCGGGTGGACCACCGACTCCTGCCAGTCGACGAGCGGCTTCCCGGTGCTCACGCCGCGTACGACGGTCAGCCGGGAGTCGTAGACGAGGGGCTTGGTCGAGCCCTCGTACGTCACCTCGGCCTCGACCTTGAAGGGCACGGTGGTGCCGTCCGGCGTGCCGGGGGTGATCACCGTCTTCGAGACGTACGCCTTGGTCCGGTAGTCGGCGACCGCCGTCCGCGCGGCCTGGGCGTTGTTGGTCAGCTCGGCCGCCGCGCGGTCGTCGCCCGCGGCCCACGCGTCGAGGAAGGCCTTGGCGGTGGCGGCGGCGTCCTTCTCCGCGACCGGTCCGGTCCCCTTGGACGCGGGGGCCGCCTTGCCGCCCACGTCGGCGGCGTTGGCGCCGCCGCCCTCGTCGGCCACCAGCGTGTAGGCGCCGTATCCCGCCCCGCCGAGCATCGCGAGGAACACCCCGCCGATGATGGCGCCCTTTGCCGCCCCGTTCATCCTTCGTCCTCCCCCGTGACCACAGTTCTCTGAACATGTTCAAAGAACTCCTGGTGCGGACCTTACTCTGCGCGAGCGGGTGGGGTGCGTGTTGTTACCCGACCGGAACATCGGCGCGGGGCGACGCGAGGGGCCCGGCACCGTGCGGTGCCGGGCCCCTCGTTCGTGCCGCTAGATCCAGGTGTCCAGCCACATCCTGTTGCGCCAGGAGTCCATCGGGAGGGTCTGGCCCGTGTAGATGGGCCAGAAGTAGATGAAGTTCCAGACGATCAGCAGGACCAGGACCCCCGCGCCGATCGCGCCCAGGGTGCGCCGGCGTTCCGACGAGCCCGCCGGGCCCAGGAGGGCTCCGACCATCATGGCCACCGCCAGGCACAGGTACGGGACGAAGACGACCGCGTAGAAGTAGAAGATCGTCCGCTCCTGGTAGTTGAACCAGGGCAGCAGACCGGCGGCCAGCGCGCAGGCGATGGCGCCGGCCCGCCAGTCGCGGCGGAAGAACCACCGCCACAGCACGTACAGCAGCGCGAAGCAGCCCGCCCACCACAGCAGCGGCGTGCCGAGCGCCAGTACCTCGCGGGCGCACTTGCCCGCCTCGGTCGCCGGGCAGCCGTCGGTGCCGGGGTCGGGGGACTCGTAGAAGAAGGAGACGGGACGGCCCAGGACCAGCCAGCTCCACGGGTTGGACTCGTAGGTGTGGCCGGAGGTCAGGCCGACGTGGAACTTGTAGACCTCCGTCTCGTAGTGCCACAGGCTGCGCAGCCATTCCGGGAGGAAGGACAGCGAGCTGCCCTGGTCGTTCTTGGCGGCCCAGTCCCGGAAGTAGCCGCCCTTGCCGTTGTCCGGGCTCAGGATCCAGCCCAGCCAGGACATCAGGTAGACGCCGATGGCCACCGGGACCGTCGACACGAAGGCGGGCAGCGCGTCGCGGCGCAGCATCGACGCGTACGGGGAACCCGCGCCGGCGGTGCGGCGCGCGGCCGCGTCCCACACGACGGTGAGGATCCCGAAGAACGCCAGCACCACGAGGCCGTTCCACTTGGTGCCGAACGCCAGGCCGAGGCAGACGCCCGCCAGGATCCGGTACGGGCGCAGGCCCAGCCGTAGGGTTTCGGCGGTCTTGAGGTCGGGCCGGCTGCGGCCCTCCTCGTCCACCGGTAGGGCCGCCGCCAGTCGGGCCCGCGCCCGGTCCCGGTCGATGAGCAGCGCCCCGAAGGCCGCCAGCACGAAGAACATCAGCACCAGGTCGAGGAGCGCGGTACGGCTCATCACCAGGTGCAGGCCGTCCACGGCGAGCAGGGCGCCCGCCAGGCAGCCGAGGAACGTCGAGCGGAACAGGCGGCGGCCGATCCGGCACAGCATCAGCACCGACAGCGTGCCGAGGACCGCCGTCAGGAACCGCCAGCCGAACGGGTCGAAGCCGAACATCCACTCGCCGAGGCCGATCACCCATTTGCCGACCGGCGGGTGCACGACGTAGCCCGGATCCGTGGGCAGCGGGACGCCGTTCGGGTTGGCCAGGATCGACTTGTCGATGTCCTTCGGCCAACTGGCCTCGTAGCCCTGCCGGATCGTGGCCCAGGCGTCCTTGGCGTAGTACGTCTCGTCGAATATCACCGCCTTCGGGCTGCCGAGGTGCGCGAACCGCAGCACCCCCGCCACCAGCGTCACCAGCAGCGGGCCCACCCAGGCCATGACCCGCTGCCAGGTCTCCGTCGCCGACGGCCGGACGCCGAGCGCCGTCCACAGCTGCGCGGACGGCCGGGCGTAGGGCGGCACGAGCCGCGTACGGACGTCCGCGCGCGCCCCGCCCGGGGCGCTGCGCGGCGCGTATCCGAAGCCGCGCAGGCGGCGCAGCCAGACGGGCGGCCCCTGTTCGAGGTCGCGGTCGCCCGTCGGCTCGGGCGGGGCCCCCGCGGGGCTGGGCGGCGGCGTCGCGGTACTGGTCACCGGGTCATCGTAGGGAACGCCCCTGTGCGCGCCCCAGCCCCCACATGCGCGGCCCCGCCGAACCCACCCGGAACTCCCGTCCCGCCCGCACCGTTCGTGGCCCCGCGCACGGTTCCGGTCGCCGTCCGTGCCCCGGGGGCGGAAGGACCCAATGAGAGGATGGTGCGGTGACTGATCAGCCCCGTTCTGCCGATGCCCCCTCCTCCGCAGGCGTCCTCGTCCTCGCCGGTACGCCCATCGGAGACCTCGCCGATGCCCCGCCACGGCTGGGCGCCGAACTGGAGCGGGCCGATGTGATCGCCGCCGAGGACACCCGGCGGCTGCGCCGCCTGACGCACGGGCTCGGCGTGCACACCACCGGGCGGGTGCTGTCGTACTTCGAGGGCAACGAGTCCGCCCGCACCCCGGAACTGGTCGAGGCCCTGGAGGCCGGCAAGCGGGTGCTGCTGGTCACGGACGCCGGGATGCCGTCGGTGTCCGACCCCGGCTACCGGCTGGTGGCCGCGGCCGTGGAGAAGGACATCAAGGTGACGGCCGTGCCCGGGCCGTCCGCCGTGCTCACCGCGCTGGCCCTGTCGGGGCTGCCGGTGGACCGGTTCTGCTTCGAGGGCTTCCTGCCGCGCAAGGCCGGCGAACGGCTGGGCAAGCTCCGCGAGGTGGAGGGCGAGCGGCGCACGCTCGTCTACTTCGAGGCGCCGCACCGGCTGGACGACACCCTGGCGGCCATGGCCGAGGTGTTCGGCGCGGACCGGCGGGCGGCCGTCTGCCGCGAGCTGACGAAGACCTACGAGGAGGTCAAGCGCGGCGGACTCGGCGCGCTGGCGCTCTGGGCGGCCGAAGGCGTGCGCGGGGAGATCACGATCGTGGTCGAGGGCGCCCCGGCGGCGACTCCCGGTGACGTGGACGCCGAGGAGCTCGTACGTCGCGTGCGGGTGCGCGAGGAGGCCGGGGAGCGCCGCAAGGAGGCCATCGCGGCGGTCGCGGCTGAGGTCGGGGTACCCAAGCGCGAGGTGTTCGACGCGGTGGTGGCGGCAAAGAACGCGGCACAAAAGATGCCGTGAGTCGGTAAAGAGCTAACCTGAAAGGCAAAGCTCAGACCGCGCACCGGGCGCTTTGGGCATGACTCGCCCAAGGACCGTCCAACACTCGACAGGGCCTGATGCGCTCCCGCCCGAAGAGGCGTCCACTGGCAGTGGCACCAGTGGAACAAGAGGAGCTGGCATGAGTGAGATCGCAGACACCCCGGCACCCGCCCCCGTGCACGTCCCGGCCGCACCGACCGTGCCGACCGTGCGCGAGGCGTACTCCTTCGCCTGCATGAAGTGCGGGTACGGCTGGGAGCAGGGCTACGAGATAGAACACCACGTCGACGGCAGGGGCGAGGCGTTCATCGTCTACCGGGCGAACAGCGAGCGGGTGCCCTCGCCGCTGTCCAACCCGACCTGTTTGAACTGCGGCGGTCACGTCGTGCGGATCATGCGCGAGGGCCAGGTCTCCTCGGTGACCGGGATGCTCGACAAGCTCTACCACCACCCCGTCGCCCCCGGCATCGCCGGACCGGTGCCGGCGGGTGCGTCCGTGCCGCGCACGCCCCGGCCGCGCAAGGCGAGGCAACCGAAGGGGCAAGCCGGCTCGAAGGGCGCGCGGTCGACGCACGACGCACCCGGGCCCGTCGCCGTCGATCCCGCCGAGGAGCGGCGCGGAGCGTTCGCCCGGCTGATGGGGTTGTTCCGCCGGTCATAGGATCGGACGCATGAGCCCGAGCCCTTCCTCCTCCTCCGCCGCTGCCAAGGACACCCCGCCTCCGCTGCCCGAACCGCTCCGGGTGGCGGTGGCGGATTCGCACACCCACCTCGACATGCAGTCCGGCACCGTCGAGGAGGGCCTCGCGAAGGCCGCCTCGGTGGGCGTGACCACGGTCGTCCAGGTGGGTTGCGACGTGAAGGGCTCCCGCTGGGCCGCCGAGACCGCGGCCGCCCACGCGAACGTCCACGCGGCGGTGGCCCTGCACCCGAACGAAGCCCCCCGGATCGTCCACGGCGATCCGGACGGCTGGTCCCGGCAGGGCGCCCGACCCGGCGGCGGCGACGCGGCCCTGGACGACGCCCTCGCCGAGATCGAGGCGCTGGCCGCGCTGGACCACGTGAAGGCGGTCGGCGAGACCGGCCTCGACTTCTTCCGCACCGGCCCCGAGGGCATGGCCGCGCAGGAGCGTTCCTTCCGCGCCCACATCGAGATCGCGAAGCGACGCGGCAAGGCCCTGGTCATCCACGACCGCGACGCCCACGCCGACGTGCTGCGCGTACTGGGGGAGGAGGGCGCGCCCGAGCGGACTGTCTTCCACTGCTACTCGGGGGACGCCGACATGGCCCGCGAATGCGCGGCCGCGGGCTACTACATGTCCTTCGCCGGAACCGTCACCTTCAAGAACGCCGCACCGCTGCGCGAGGCGCTCGCGGTGGCCCCGCTGGAGCTCGTGCTGGTGGAGACGGACGCCCCGTACCTCACCCCGGCGCCGTACCGCGGCCGGCCCAACGCGCCGTACCTCATTCCGCTGACGGTACGGGCCATGGCCGCGGTCCGCGGCCTGGACGAGGACGCGATGGCGACGGCCCTGGCCGCGAACACGGCCCGCGCCTTCGGGTACTGAGGCGCCCCCACGCCCGCGCCGACGCGCTTCCGGCCGGCTTCGTACCGCCCTCGCACGCCCGTTCGTTCGACACGCTGAGTAGTCGAACGGCTTTGATGCGTGACGTCCGCTCCGGCTAGGGTGCCCTGCCTCGACCAGCAGGGGCCGGACCAGTGGAGCGAGCGACGTGAGCGAAACACAGGGCAGTCACCGCCGTGTCTCCTGGCCGGAGACCGAACCGGAAGCCGGTACGGCCCCGGCCGCCGACCTGGCCCTCGACCCCGAGCTCGACTTCGCCCTCGACCCCGGACTCGAACTCGACTTCGCCCCGGCCACCGACCCGGGGTTCGACCCCGGGTTCGACCCCGCCGTCGACTCCGGGCTCGACTCCGGGCTCGACGCGGAACTCGACTCGGAGCTCGACCTCGCCTCCGCGCTCGGCCTCGTCACCGACCCCGGCCCCGACGGCGGGGTCCCGGCCCCCCGGGGCGAAGGCCGGCGGGCGTCCCGGCGGCGGAGATCGGAAGAGCACA
>NZ_JANFAK020000137.1:94-20938 GCF_024721315.2 Streptomyces sp. Isolate_45 | reverse complement strand
CCGGGTTCCCCGCCTACGGCGTCACCGGCGACCCCAACGCCGCCACCGACACCTGCGAACCCCTCGTCCTCGGACCGTTGTTCGGGGCCCACGGGGCAGCGCCCGCCGACCTCTCGGTTGCCTTCGTCAGCCGCGCCGCGGCCGAGTCCGGCACCTCCGGGGCCATGACCACGCGCCGCCGCCGGGTCGCCGTCCGCGGCACCCGTGGCATCGGACCGAAGGACATGCTCCGCAACTCCCGGCTCGGTGACGTCGACGTCAACGCCCGGACCGGGCTCGTGACGCTCGACGGCGAGCCCCTGCGGTCCGAACCGGCCGAGCGGGTCTCCCTCAACCGCCTCTACTTCCTCTGAAGGGCGCCGGCTCCCACCGGGCCCCGCATCACGACTTCGCTCTTGACTGAATTTTCAGTCGAATGGAAGACTCCACCCCACGCAAGAAATGAGACACCTGATGACCGAATTCCGTATGCCCGCCGAGTGGTCCGCCCACGAGGGCTGTCTGATGGCCTGGCCCACCCGCCTGGAGCTGTGGGGCAGCGTGCTCGCCGAGGTGAAGGAGGAATACGCCCAGGTCGCCCGTGCCATCGCCGCCTTCGAACCCGTGACGATGGTCGCCCCGCCGGGCTTCGGTGACGACGCCCGCGCGCTGTGCGGCGAGGCCGTCACCGTCATCGAGCTGCCGCTCGACGACTCCTGGTTCCGGGACTCCGCCCCGCTCTTCGTGCTGGACGGGGACGGCAACCGGGCCGGCGTGGACTTCCGCTTCAACGCCTGGGGCGGCAAGCACCACCCGTACGACGCCGACGACCGGGTCAGCGCCCTGCTGCTGGAGCACCTCGGGGTCGACCGCATGGCCTCCGACATGATCCTCGAAGGCGGGGCGATCACCGTCGACGGCGAGGGCACGTTGATCACCACCGAGCAGTGCCTCCTGCATCCCAACCGAAACCCGGGCATGACCCGCGATGAGATCGAGGGCGAGCTGAAGGCCCGCCTCGGGGTCACGAAGGTGGTGTGGCTCCCGTACGGCGGCCTCCTCGACACCGAGACCGACGGGCACGTCGACGGCGTCTGCGCCTTCGCGGCCCCGGGCACGGTCGTCGTCTCCCTGCCGGACGACCCGGCGCACCCCGACCACGCCCGGATGCGCGCCAACCGGGCCGTCCTGGAAGCCACCACCGACGCCCGGGGCCGGCGCCTGGAAATCATCGAGGTCCCGCAGACGGCCTTCGTCGACATGGTCGACGGCGAGATCGAGGTGTCCTACCTCAACTACTACGTCGCCAACGGCGGCGTCGTCGTCCCCGTGGCCGGTGTGCCCCAGGACGAGGCAGCCCTCGCCGTGATCGCGACGGCCTACCCCGGCCGCAAGGTCGTCGGAGTACGGGCACCCGCCATCGCCTTCGGCGGCGGCGGGGTCCACTGCATCACCCAGCAAGTGCCCGCCGCCGACCAGCGGGTGTCCGCCCCGCACCCCGCCGTCTGAACCGGGAAACCGGCCGCTCCCGGCGGTCCGCCCCGGCGGACCGCCCGCTCCTCCACCGCATCCCTCACGGAACAGAGAGCGCGACGATGACCACCTCCCCGCCCCGCACCCGCAGACGCCTGCGCACCCGGCTCGGCCGACCCGCCTCCCGGGCCGCGACCGCGACCGCCGTCCTGACCTCCTTCGCCCTCCTCGCGGCCTGTTCCGGGCCGCCGAAGGACGGGGCCGGTGGCGCCGTCACCGACGTCAAACTGTCGGCCACCACACCCGAGGCCCGCGGCGAGATCGACTCCTTCACCTGGGCCGTCTACGCCGAGCCGCCCACCCTCGACTACACGGTCGCCTTCGACTACCCGCAGAACACCGTGCTGTCCAACGTGTGCGAGAGCCTCATGCGCTGGACCCCCGGCCTCACCACCGAGCCCGGCCTCGCCCGACAGGCCTCCAACCCCGACCCCACCACGTGGGTCTACGACCTGCGGCCCGGCGTGCGCTTCCACGACGGCAAGGAGATGACCGCCGACGACGTGGTCTTCAGCCTCGGCCGGCAGACGGACCCCGACAACGCGGCCGCCTGGGCGCAGGTGTTCCAGAACGTCACCTCGATCACCAAGAGCGGCCCGCTCCAGGTCACCGTCAAACTCAAGCAGCCCGACTCGCAGTTCCCCCAGTACATGGCCACCGCCGCCGGAGTCGTGGCCTCCAAGTCGGCGGTCGAGGCGGCGGGCAAGGACTACGGCACCACCGGCGGGCTCGGCTGCAGCGGTCCCTTCAAGCTCGGCACCTGGAACAAGGGCCAGTCGATCGAGCTGGAGCGCTTCGACGGCTACTGGGGCACCAAGGCCAAGTCGAAGAAGGCCGTCTTCCGCATCCTGACGGATCCCTCGGCACGGACCAACGCCCTGCTCAGCGGCGAGGCCGACGGCGGATACCTGATCCCCACCGAGAGCTACGCCCGGCTGCGCGCCGCCGACGCCGGCACCCTCTTCTTCGGCGAGGGCCTCAGCACCGTCAACGTCAACATCACCAACATGCGGGGCCCCCTCGGCGACCTCCGGGTCCGTCAGGCCCTCTCCCTGGCTTTGGACCGCTCCGGGTTCGTCAAGGCGGGACTGGGCGGGGCCGGTACCGTCACCAACTCCCTCACCACCCGCGCCGCCTGGGCCGCGGCCCCCGAGCGGACCCTGAAGACCGCCTTCGACAGCCTGCCGCCCACCGGGCAGGACATCGAGAAGGCCAAGGCCCTGATCAAGGAGGCCGGCGCCACGGGCAAGCCCCTGACCGTGGCCACCAGTTCCATAGGCCAGGACGTCTCCCTCCTCGCCACCGCCGTCCAGGCGGCGGGGACGCGGATCGGCCTGGACATCAAGCTGAGGACGATCGCCCCGAACGCCTTCACCGCGCTGTTCACCGACCCGCAGGCGCGCGAGGGCATCGACATGTTCCCGCTCACCTACTACGACTCGATCACCGACCCGCTCGACCTGCTGACGAACTTCAAGACCGGCGCCTACATGAACTTCGCCGGCTACAGCGACCCCGAGTACGACCGGCTCGTCGACGAGGCCTCCGCCGTCTACCCGACGGAACAGCGCTTGGACATCGAGGCGAAGCTCCAGCACCACGCCTCCGGGCGGCTCCTGTGGATCCCCGTCGCGGAGTGGCCCACCGCCCTGTTCATGAACAAGCGGATCACCGGCGCCCCCACCACGATCTCCTACATGTACTACCCGTGGGCCGCCGACGTGGGGGCAGCTCAGTGAGTTTCGTCAGATTCGCCGTACGACGGGTGGCGGAGATGGCCGCCACCCTCCTGGCCGCGTCCTTCGTGGTCTTCGGCGCCATGTACCTGGCGCCCGGCAGCCCGGCGAGCTTCCTGCTCGCCGGTCGCTCGGCCTCCCCGGAGGCCCTCGCCTCGATCAACGCGCAGTACCACCTGAACGACCCCTTCCTCGTCCGTTACCTGCGGTGGCTGGGCGACGTGCTCCACGGCGACTTCGGGCGGTCCATCACCTACCGCACCGACGTCTCCCGGCTGCTGGCCGACCGGCTGCCCACCACCCTGATGCTCATCGCGATGTCGCTCGCCGTGGTCGTCGCCGTCGGACTCCTCCTCGGTCGGATCGCCGCCGTCCGCGGCGGTGCAACCGACACCGTCATCCTCGTCACCACGACGTTCGCGGTCGGCACCCCGTCCTTCGTCGCAGCCGTCCTGCTCCAGGGCCTCTTCGCCGTCAACCTGGGCTGGTTCCCCAGCAGCGGTGCGGGGGACGGGGGCCTCGGGGACATGATCCTGCACCTCACCCTCCCCTCCGTGGCCCTCGCGCTCTACCTGATCGGCATGCTCGCCCGCGTCACCCGCTCCGCCATGCTCGAAGCCCTCGACGGAGACCACGTCACCGTCGCCCGCAGCCGCGGCGTCCCCGAACGCCAGGTCATCCGGCGGCACGTCTTCCGGAACTCGCTCGGCACCGTCCTGACCACCGGCGGCCTGATCGTCTCCACCCTGCTGGTCTGCACGATCCTCGTCGAGACCGCTTTCAGCATCGGCGGCATCGGCCAGCTCCTCGAACTGTCCACCACCACCAAGGACTTCCCGACCGTCCAGGCGATCTCCCTGATCATCGTCGCCCTCTTCATGATCGTGAATCTGATCGTGGACCTGCTGCTGCCCCTGGTCGACCCCCGGGTGACCCTCGGAACGAGGAGCACCGCATGACCACCGTCCTGACCCGCCGGCCCGGCCTCTCCCGGATCCGGGCCACCGGCTCCCCGCTCCACCTGGCCTGCCTGGCGCTCGTCGCCCTCGTCGTGCTCGCCGCCCTGTTCGCGCCCTGGCTCGTACCGCACGACCCCAACGCCGTCGACCTCGGCAACGCCCTCGCCGCACCGTCGGCCGCACACCCCCTCGGCGTGGACGCGGCCGGCCGTGACACCCTCTCCCGGCTGCTGCTCGGCGCCCGCACCTCCCTGCTCGGACCGCTGGGCGTCGTCGCCTTCTCCACCGTCGCCGGCATCGCCGTCGGGACGGCGGCCGCCTGGCGCGGCGGCTGGCTCGACTCCGTCCTGTCCCGCGGCACCGAACTCGTCTTCGCCTTCCCCGGCATGCTGCTCGCCATCCTGATCATCTCGGTGTACGGCGAAGGGCTGATCGCGCCGGTCATCGCCCTCTCCGTGGCCTACCTGCCCTACGTCAGCCGCCTCACCCGCTCCCTGGTCCTCGCCGAACGGGCCCGCCCGTACGTCAGCGCCTACCAGGTCCAGGGGCATTCGGCGCTCCAGATCTGCCTGCGCCACATCCTGCCCAACATCGCCCCCGTCGTCCTCGCCCAATCCACCATCAACTTCGGCTACGCCCTGATGGACCTCGCGGGCCTGTCCTTCCTCGGACTCGGCGTACCCGCCCTCACCCCCGACTGGGGCCGCATGGTCTTCGACGGCCAGACCGCCGTCCAGCACGGCTACCCGCTGTCCGCGATCCTGCCCTGCGTGTTCATCGTGCTGACCGTGGTCGCCTTCAACGTGGTCGGGGAACGCTGGGCCGACCGTATAGTCAGGAGGGCGCGATGATTCCGCCACGACCCACGAATGCGGTGCCCACCCTCGACATCCGAGGGCTCCGGATCACCCTGCCCGGCACCGCCCGACCCGTCCTCGACGGCATCGACCTCACCGTCGCCGCCGGCGAGACCGTGGCCCTCGTCGGCGAGTCGGGCTCCGGCAAGAGCATCACCTCGCGCAGCGCGCTGCGACTGCTGCCGCCCGGTGCCGTCACCGAGGGCAGTGTCAACGTCGCCGGCGAGGACGTCCTCACCATGAACGCGGACCGACTGCGCGCGGTCCGCGCCGGCACCGTGGCCATGGTCTTCCAGGACCCGCGCGCCTCCGTCAACCCGCTGCGCCGCATCGGGGACTTCCTCACCGAGGGCGTCACCCTCACCGGGACCACGGGTCCGACGGAGGCGACCGCACGGGCCACCGAACTCCTCGGGGCCGTGGGCCTGGACGGATCCGTGCTGCGCAAGTATCCGGGGCAGGTGTCCGGCGGCATGCTCCAGCGCGTCGTCATCGCGGCGGCCCTCATGGGGGACCCCGCGCTCCTGCTGGCCGACGAGCCCACCACGGCGCTCGACGTCACCTCCCAGGCCGAGGTCATCGCCCTGCTGGCCGGACTCCGTGCCCGCTTCGGCACCGGCCTGCTGTTCGTCACCCACGACCTCGACCTGGCGGCGGCCATCAGCGACCGCGTCTACGTCATGTACGCCGGCAGGATCGCCGAGAGCGGGCCCGCCGAGGCCTTGTTCGCGCGCCCCCGCCACCCCTACACCGCCGCTCTGCTGGCCTCCACCCCGCGGATGGACGGCCCCCGGGGCCGGCTCGCCGCCATCGATGGCCAGCCGCCGGACCTGCGCCAGGAACTGCGCGGCTGCGCCTTCGCGGCCCGGTGCCCGCTCGCCACCGAGGTCTGTGACCAGCGGGTCCCGCTGCCGGTGGCCGCCCCGGACCGGCCCGGCCACCTGGCCGCGTGCCACCACGGCGACCGGCTCGAAGGGAGCGCCGTCGATGCCCGATAACGCACTGGAGGTCAGGGGGCTGCACCGCTCCTACGGAGCCGTCCGCGCCGTGGACGACGTGTCCTTCGTCCTTCCCGGGGGCGGCTCGCTGGGGATCGTGGGGGAGTCCGGATCCGGTAAGACCACCACCGCGCGGATCATCGTCGGCCTGGAACGCGCCGACGCGGGCGAGGTCCTGGTCGGCGGCCGCGACCGGACCGCGCGCGGTGCGGGCCGCGGCCGCGCCCGCCGGCTGGCCCGCGCCCGCGAGGTCCAGATGGTCTTCCAGGACCCGTACCTCTCCCTCGACCCGCGCACCAGCGTCGAAGCGGCCCTGCGCGAGACCCTGCGCCTGCACTTCCCCGGCCGGGACCACACCGCCCGCGTACGGGAACTGCTCGACCAGGTGGGCCTCGGCACCCGGGCCGCCGACGCCCTGCCGCGCCTGCTCTCCGGGGGCCAGCGCCAGCGCGTCGCCATCGCCCGGGCCCTGGCCGTCGAACCGGCCGTCCTCGTCCTGGACGAGGCGGTCGCCGCGCTCGACGTCTCCGTGCAGGCGCAGATCCTGAACCTGCTAGCCGACATCAGGGAGGAGACCGGCATCGCGTACCTCTTCATCACCCACGACCTCGGCGTCGTCCGGTGCGTCACCGACGAGATCGTCGTGATGCGCCACGGCCGGATCGTCGAGGCCGGCGCCACGGCCGGGGTGCTCGCCGCGCCGCAGCACGCCTACACGCGGCTCCTGCTGGAGTCGGTGCCGCGCCCGGGGTGGGACCCGGAGGCGATATCCGCCGCGCGCAGGGAGCTGTGACGGGAGCCGGCGGGGGAGGGGGCCCGCCGGCTCCGGTCCGGGCCCCCGGCTCCGGCCCCGGCGGCCCCGGCTCAGGCTCCGGCGGCGAGCGTACGGACGAGCGTGCGCAGCACCGGCTCCGTACCGGACCCGGCGCCGAGCGAGTCCATGGCCGCCAGGCCGTCGACGGCCGCGGCCACCGCCAGCCCGAGCGGGCGGGGGTCGAGGCGGCCGCCCCGCTCGTCGGCCAGGACCTGGAAGAGGGAGATGAAGCAGGCGTGCCAGCGGCGGTACTCCGCCTCCAGGCTCTCCCGCACCCGGACGTCGTTCAACGCCTGCCAGTGCAGGGCTGCGTGGAGGTGGGAGAGCTCGGCGCCCTCGGGCCGCCCGAGCAGGCCGACGACCCGCTCGGCGCGCTCGGCGAAGGAGCCGGGGGCGGACACGGCCGCCTCCAGCGGGGCGATCCACTCGGGGCGGATGTCCGCGATGACCGCCAGGACCAGGTCGGTCCGGTCCTGGAAGTGGTAGTGGCACATCCCGTGCGAAACGCCGCACAACGCGGCGACGTTGCGAGTGGTGAAGCGTTCCGCCTGCTCGCCCGCGAGGAGGGTCCGCGCGGCGGCGATCAGCCGTGCCCGGGTCTGCTCGCCCTTCGCCGAGGCCCGCGGCCGGCCGGCCCGGGCAGGGGGAACGGGGGCGTCCCCGGAGTCCTTCGCGGAAGCTGCCATGGCGTCACTCTAATCAGACTCCGGTGCGTCACCTGCGGTTTCCCCCGATCGGTCGGAACGACCTCGTCCAAACTATTGACCGAGCGCTTGGTCAGTTTTAGCTTTCCGGCCAACCCCGTTGTTCCGACGGGGAGTTGACCATCGAAGGGAACCCCATGAACGATCACGTGGTGAACCGGCCCGCAGACGGGGGCATGGGCAGACGGAGGTTCCTGGCGGCGGCGGGACTCACCGCCGCCGCGGCCGCGCTCACGGCGACGGAAGGGCGGGCCCGGGCGGCGTCCCTGCCCGCCCCGAAGGCGGCGGGCGCGTTCCGCGTACCGATCGAGGACGTCCGCCACACCCGCACCTGGATGGCCTGGCCGGACAGCACCTCCATCTGGGGCAACCAGCTCGGCGGCGTCCAGTCGGACATCGCGCTGATCGCCCGCACCATCGCCAAGTACGAGCCGGTGTACCTCTGCGCCAACTCGGGCAGCGCCGCCAAGGCCCGGTCGATGTGCGGGCCCACCGTCACGGTCGTCAGCACCATCCCCGTCGACGACTGCTGGATGCGCGACACCGGTCCCGTGTTCCGTACCAACGGATCGGGCGGCCTGGACGCCGTCGGCCTGAACTTCAACGGCTGGGGCAAGAAGCAGGCCCATGCCCGGGACAACCTGGTCGCCGGGCGGATCGCCTCGCACGTCGGCGTGCCCTTCACCTCGGCCGCGCTGGTGGGCGAGGGCGGCGCGATCGAGCAGGACGGCGCGGGCACCCTGATGGCCACCCGCAGCAGCCTGATCAACAAGAACCGCAACCCCAACAAGTCACAGGCGCAGATCGAGGCCGCCATGCTGGCGGCGTACGGCGCCTCCAAGGTCATCTGGTTCGACGGGGTCGTCGGCCAGGACATCACCGACGACCACGTGGACGCGACCTCACGCTTCCTCGCCCCGGGCCGGGCCCTCGTCCAGATGCCCCTGGCCTCCGACAACGACGTCTACGCCAAGGACGCGCGCAAGCAGTACCAGGTCCTGTCCGCGGCCACCACCGCGGGCGGCGCGCGCATGGCGGTCGACCAGCTCCAGGGCCCCGACTACTACAAGATCCGCTCCACCAACCCGGACTTCCTCGCCTCCTACGCCAACTACTACGTCTGCAACGGCGCCGTCATCAGCGCCCACTTCGGCGACACCCGCCCCGACGCCGCGGCGAAGACCGCGCTGGCCCGCCTGTATCCGGGCCGCACCGTCGAGCAGCTCAACATCGACCGGCTCGGCGCCGGCGGCGGCGGGATCCACTGCGTCACCCAGCAGCAGCCCGTCGCGTAGCGCGAAGGCCATCTCCAGGGGGCGGGCCGGCGTGGGAGGGGAGACCCGCGCCGGCCCGCGCGGCCCGTGCGGACCGCGACGTCCGCACGGGCCGCCCGGTGCGGGGGCCCAAAAAGCCGGCGGGTACGGTTCCGCTTGAACTCGGCGCGTCGGCCACCGGCCGGGCAGGCCGGCCGAACCGTTCGTGGCCCCGCGCCACCGGTAGGAAAGCATCACCGTGAACACCATCAGGACCCTGTGCTTCGTCATCGCGGCGCTCTCGTCGTACGCCGCGCTCGCCTACCGGCTCTGCCAGGGGCGGCGCAGTTGGCGTGACGGCGCCTACCGCACGCTGATCACGACGCTGTTCTTCCAGTGCCTCACCTTCACCATGGGCGCCGTCGCCATGCGGAGCGAAAGCTTCCTGGGGGTGGGCAACCTCGCGATCCTCGTCATGCACCTGGCGGCGGTCGCCTTCTGCGTCAGCGCGCAGCTCATCTTCCTGCGCTGGGCGGCCGTCGGCGAGGAGGTGGTGCGCAAGACCCGCTTCTGGGTGGTCACCGGGCTCACCCTCGACCTGCTGCTGACGGCCCTCTTCTTCCTCGCCGACGGACCGGCCCGCTGCCCGACGGAATTCGACGGCAGCGGCGAACCGCTGCTCCTCGCCTACCTGTTGGCCTTCATCGCCTCGCAGGCCGTCCCGTGCCTCACCATCGTGCGCCGGTGCGGTCCCTACGCCCGGATGACCGACAACGTCTCGCTGCGGCAAGGGCTGCGGATGATGTTCCTCGGGGCGGTGATCCTCCTCGTGTACGGCCTGGTCCGGACGGTCAACGTCCTCAGCATCGCGGCAGGGGTCGAGATCGGACCCTGGCGGGAGGCCCTCGCCTCCGTCCTCGACGCGTTCGGCATCGTCGCCCTGTCGCTCAGCCTGACGATGTCCTTCTGGACGCCCGTGGCGAGCGGCTTCCTCGACTGGACCCGTTCCTACCGGGCCTACCGCGTCCTCCACCCGCTCTGGCGGGACCTGTACGAGTCCTTCCCGGACATCGCGCTGGAGCCGCCGGGCACCTCGGTCCGCGACCTCGACTACCGGCTGCACCGGCGGGTGGTGGAGATACGGGACGGGTGGCGCGACCTGCGTCCGTACATCGAACGCGCCACGGGCGGCACCGGCGCCCCGGCCGGTGACGGGTTCGCCGGGGACGGCGCCGCGGAGTCCCGGCAGGCGTTCGCGGAAGCGGCGCAGATCAGGCAGGCCCTGCACGCCAGACGGGCCGGCACCATCCCGCGCGACAACAAGGACGCGGGCGATTTCGAGGACCGCGACACGGACAACTTCCGTGCGGAGGTCGCCTGGCTCACGAAGGTGGCGGCCGCCTACAGTAGGCTCCGCAAGGCGAGTTGAGAACTCCCGCCCGGTTTGCATCCCCCGTCAAACCGGGCGGGCATCTCCCGTCCCCCGTTTCCCCCGTTCCCCGATGCCCGTCGGGCCGGACGGGTGGCTCCCGTCCCGACCCTCCGGCCGCGCGCCCCCGAAGGTCGGTCGACCCTCGACGCGACCGGCAACCCACCAGATGACCCCCGTACATCCAGTTAGCTGACAGCTATCGGCGGGTTCCCACGGTGGCTGAATCCAGGCCGATTGTCAACTGGCAGCTAATCTGTGACACTCCGCAATAGCCAACGGCTATCTCGGGAGTGGGGGCCCACGATGAGCTCGACCGACGAACGGCCCCTGCTCGCGTTACGCCTCGACGACCTGTTCCGGACCGTCCGCCCCGGCGGCCGGCGTTGGACGAACGCCGAGGTGGCGGACGCGCTGAAGCGGGCCGACCCCGGGCTGAGGGTCGGCGGCGTGTACCTGTCCCAGCTGCGGACCGGGAGCCGGTCCAACCCGTCGCCCGACCTCCTGGCGGCCCTGGCCCGCTTCTTCGGCGTCTCGGTGGCCCACTTCTTCGACGAAGCGGCGAGTGGCGAGGCCCGCGGAGGGTCCACGGTCGCCGACGCGCTCCGGCAGGCCGGCATCCGGGCCGTGGTCATGCGGGCGGACGGGATGCGCGAGGAGAACCTCCGCGCCGTCACCGACCTCATGGACCGCTACCGGCGGATCCAGGGCCTGCCACCGGTCACGGAGCCGCCCCGCCCCGAATGAGGGACCGGGACGGCCGACGGGCCCTGGAGGTCCCGCCCACGCTCGCACCCCCAGGCACAGGCGCCGGCAGGCCCCCGACCTCGCGCGATCCCGTCCCGCGGGTTCCCGCGGTGGCGCCGGGGGCCCGTCCGCGCGTGGCGTCGATGCCCCGGGCCCCGGGGGCGGCGCGGTACCGTCGCGGGCGTGGCCGAGCCGCCCGGCGGTGCGTGACCGCCGGGCCGGGACGCCGAAGACGGTCGGAACGCGCGCATATCCCGTGGTGACGGGGGCATGCGCAGCACGAGCAGGACGAAAAAGGGTGATGCCGGATGGTGCTGGGAACGGACAACGAACGCTTCACCGTCGCGGTACGGGCGGTGGACGGTGCGGTCCTCCTCACACTCGCCGGGGAGCTGGACCACGACACGGCGGCGCCCCTGCGGGACGCGCTCGAAGTGGCGGCCGCGCGTGGCGGGAGGCTTCTCGTCGACATGGCCGGGCTGGAGTTCTGCGACTCCACCGGTCTGAACGCGCTGCTGCACAGCCGCATCACGGTGCAGGAGGCGGGAGGAACCCTGGAACTGGCCGGCCTGACCGGACCCGTCGCGCGGATGTTCCGCATCACCGGCGCGGACGGGGTCTTCCCGGTCCATCCCGACGTGGCGCAGGCGCTGCGGCCACCGGCGGTGTAGTCGGCGCGGCCGGCCGGCGCCCACCGAGGGGCGGTCGACCGGGCGGGCGTGAACGGAACAGCGGAAGGGAACGCAGGGCCATGGAGCAGCGGGCGCCGAGGGACCGGAACTGGCTCCTGGTCCTCGACGGTCTGCCCGACCCGGTGTCCCGCAGCCGTGACTTCGCGCGCAGGGCGCTGACCGCCTGGCATTGGCTGCCCACCGAGCGGCAGGCCGTTCGGGACGCCGCCGAAGACGTACTGCTGCTGGTGTCGGAGGTGGTGGCCAACGCCTGTCTGCACGGCGGGGGCCCCGGGGCACTCGTACTGGACTGCACGGACGAACGGCTGCGGATAGAGGTGACCGACGCCAACCCGCACCCCCCGGTGTCCGCGGCCACCGCCTCGGCCGACCCGCGCAGGCCAGGCGGGCACGGGCTGCTCATCGTGGAGCGCTTGGCCCGCTCGTGGGGTTCGCGGCCGGGTGCGTCGGGGAAGTGCGTCTGGCTGGAGGTGCCCTGCCCCGCGGTGGGTCTCGGCGACCCCGCCGAGGCCCCCGGCCGGCACTAGGAGGTGTTGGTGTGCCGGGTGGGCCGTCCGGGAAGGTCGCGGGCGGTTCAGGCTCGGCGGACCTTGCGGTCCGGGCTGCCGTCGCCGGCGATCGTCACCTCGGTGGACGCACCGTCCGAGGTGGTCATGCGGACCCGATCGGGACCGCTCCACACCGCCTCACCCAGCCATTTGTCCGGGGCGTCTCCCCCGAAGGAACCGACAAGCCAGCGGCGTTCGAGGGGCCGGACACCCTGGTGCACGTACACCGACCAGAGCGGATCGAACCCGGCCGTGCTCTTCTCCACGACGAGCACCCGGTCGGAGCGGCCGGGCGCGGGAAGCGGCGGCATCGCGTCCGGTGCGCCTCCCGCCATGAGGAGGAGTGGCGATCCGCAGAGGAACAACGCGGCCACCAGCCCCAGGACGATCACCAGGCCCTTGCGCAGATCGCCGGGCCGCAGACCGAGCAATACGGCGCCGGTCAATGCGGCCAGGGCCAGACAGCCGAGCGGAAGGAGATGGCGGCCTGCCCGGTCCGCGAGAACCAGCCCGCCGGACGGACCGCCCGCAGGAAGCACCGCGACACAGGCCGCGCCCGTCAGCAGCAGGAACAGGGCCAATGGTCGGCGCGTACGTGTCATCCCGAACCCCCGTGCAACAGTTTGCTGCGCAGCATAAGCAGTGTCCGCACCGCTGTTGAACGTGAGGGCCTGCCGACGCCTGGTCGCCCCGCACCGACATCATCACGGCACACGGCGGGATTATGGACCCCGGTTCCGAATCACGGTCTGCGTCGGAGCCGCCTTCTCGTGCGACGGTGGAGTCCCGGTCGCACCGCGCCGGGGTGCGGGAGCGGGTGCGCTTCGGCGTGTGCGGCCGGATCCGGGCGAACCCGGCGACCGTCGGGAGCGCGGCGCGGCGGGGTCCGCGGGCGGCCTCCGCGGCCGGCCGGACGTCCGTCATCAGCGGGAGCGCGACGGGACCGGTGGGGAACCGCCCCGTGAGCGGCGGTTCGTCGCCCCGGCATCGACGCGTTTCCCCGCCGACGGGGCGCCGGCCGATTTGCGGGCCGTGCCCCCTCGAAGAAGCCTTCGGGGGACACCGGGGACAAAAGAACGATCTTGCGTGTGTGTACGGAAGCTACATACTGACCGGTGTGAATGCCGAAAAAGACACCGTTCTGACCGAGGTCCGAGGCTGTACGGGGGTGATCACCCTCAACCGCCCCGCCGCCCTCAACGCCCTCACCCACTCCATGGTGCTGGCGGTCACCGAGGCGCTCGGCGCCTGGGAGCACGATCCCCTCGTGCGTCAGGTCCTGGTCCGCGGTGCCGGCGAACGGGGCCTGTGCGCGGGCGGCGACATCCGGGCCATCCACGCCGACGCGTCCACCGGGGGCACGGCCTCGCTGGACTTCTGGCGGGACGAGTACCGGCTGAACGCGCGCATCGCCCGCTATCCGAAGCCGTACGTGGCCTTCATGGACGGCATCGTCATGGGTGGCGGCGTCGGGATCTCCGCACACGGCAGCGTCCGGATCGTCACCGAACGCTCCCGCGTGGCGATGCCCGAGACCGGCATCGGCTTCGTCCCCGACGTCGGCGGCACCTACCTCCTGTCGAGGGCGCCGGGCGAACTCGGCACCCACCTCGCGCTCACCGGCATCGCGGTGGGCGCCGCGGACGCCCTGCTGTGCGGGCTCGCCGACCACTTCGTGCCCTCCGCCCACCTCGACGAGCTCACCCACGGCCTCGCCGGCGCCCCCGCGCGGGAGATCCTGGGCCCGTACGAGCGAGGCACCGTCCCCGGCGGCGAACTCGCCGCCGAGCGGGAGTGGATCGACCGCTGTTACGCCGCCGACACCGTCGAGGAGATCCATTCGCGGTTGCTGGGCAGCGGCCTGGCGGCGGCCCGCGAGGCCTCGGACGTGCTGCGGACCAAATCACCCACCGCCCTCAAGGTGACCCTGGCGGCGTTGCGCCGAGCCCGTGAACTCGGCTCGCTGGAGGAGGTGTTGGAACAGGAGTACCGGGTTTCCGGCGCCGCGTTGTCCACCCCCGACCTGGTGGAGGGCATCCGCGCCCAGGTCATCGACAAGGACCGGACGCCGCGCTGGTCTCCGCCCGCCCTGGTCCAGGTCCGGGAGGCGCAGGTGGAGCGCTTCTTCGCCCCGGCCGGCGGCGCCGGCGGGCCGGTCTTCCCGTAGGGCCTGTCGTCGAACCCGCCGCGAGGTCGCCGTCCGGGCGACGGCGGGAGTTCGACGACAGCCCCCCGGGGCGGCGTCAGCCCCGCGTGATCCGGGTCGCCAGGCCGTCCAGGACCCGCTGGAGTCCGTAGTCGAAGTTCTCCTCGCGCACGCGCGCCGGGTCGTCGTGCCGGATCGAGGTGTGGCCCTGTGTGAGCGGGTGCTCGGCGAGCGCGCTCCGGTCCGCCGGCAGCAGGGAGCGTAGCCATTCCGCTTCGCTCCGTCCGCTGCGGGCGAGCAGGGAGAGGTAGGAGGCCTCGCTGGTCGCGGCGCCGCTGACGTACGAGATGACCGCCTTGATCGCGAGGTCCGCCTCGCCCGGCGGGAAGCCGGCGCCCAGGGTCAACTCCAGCATCCGCTCCGACACGCGCATCAGGTTGGGGCCGAGGTGGGCCAGGCCGACCTGGCCGAGGACCGAGGCCACCCACGGGTGGCGCAGGATCATGGCGCGCAGGCTGTGACCGCTGCGGGACAGGGCGGTGCGCCAGCCCTCCGGGCCGCCGGCCTCCGGCAGTTCCAGCTCGCCGTACACCTCGTCGACGACGAGTTCGATCAGTTCGTCCTTGTTGGCGACGTGCCGGTAGAGCGAGGTGGCCGCGGTACCCATCTCGCTCCCGAGCTTGCGCATGCTCAGTGCCTCGATGCCCTCGGCGTCGAGCAGGCGCACGGCCGCCGCGACGATCTGCTCCTGGCTGAGCGCGGGCTGTTCCTTCCGGCGGCGGGGCCTGGTCCAGACGGACGGAACGGCGGCGGGGGTCTGCTGCTCGGGCGAGGACATGCCCCCACCCTAACGTCCTGCGCACGGTGTACGCAGCCTGCGTACGGGCAGCTCGCCGGGTACGGGCGTACCCGCCGCGTGCGCGGTGCGCGCGGGCGGCCCGCCGACCGGAACCGGTCGGCGGCCCGCCCGCGTCCTGCTCACGCCCCGACGTACTCCCGCAGATGGCGGGCCGTCAGGGTGTCGCCCCCGGAGACCAGTTGGGCGGGCGTTCCCTCGAAGACCACCCGGCCACCGTCGTGGCCCCCACCGGGACCGATGTCGATCAGCCAGTCGGCGTGGGCCATCACCGCCTGGTGGTGCTCGATCACGATCACCGAGTTCCCGTCGTCCACGAGCCGGTCCATCAGGGCGAGCAGCTTGTCCACGTCGGCGAGGTGCAGGCCGGTCGTCGGCTCGTCCAGGATGTACGTCGAGGACTTCTCCGCCATGCTGATGGCCAGCTTCAGCCGCTGCCGCTCACCGCCCGACAGCGTGCTCAGCGGCTGCCCGAGCCGTACGTAGCCGAGCCCCACGTCCGCCAGCCGGCCCAGGATCGCCCGCGCCTGCCCGGTGGTGAAGAACTCGTGCGCCTCAGCGACCGGCATGTCGAGGACCTCGCTGATGTTCTTCCCGTTCAGCCGGTACGTGAGCACCTCCGGCGTGAACCTCCGCCCCTCGCACTGCTCGCAGACCGAGGCCACCGCCGCCATCATCGCGAGGTCCGTGTAGACCAGCCCCAGGCCGTTGCACTTCGGGCAGGCACCCTCCGAATTGGCGCTGAACAGCGCGGCCTTGACCCCGTTGGCCTTGGCGAAGGCGGTCCGGATGGGATTGAGCAGACCGGTGTACGTGGCCGGGTTGGAGCGCCGTGAGCCGCGGATCGGCGACTGGTCCGCCACCACCACTCCCTCGCGCCGCGCCAGGTAGCCGTGGATCAGCGAACTCTTCCCGGAGCCCGCCACGCCCGTCACCACGGCCAGCACCCCGAGGGGCACGTCCACGTTGACGTCCTTCAGGTTGTGCAGGTTCGCGTCCTTCACCGAGAGGTGCCCGCGCGGGGTGCGCACCGTTTCGCGGAGTCGGGCCCGGTGCCCCAGGTGGCGGCCGGTGAGGGTGTCGGAGGCGCGCAGCCCCGCCACGTCCCCGGTGTAGCAGAGCCGCCCGCCCGCGGTGCCCGCGCCCGGGCCGAGGTCCACGACGTGGTCGGCGATCGCGATGACCTCCGGCTTGTGCTCGACGACCAGCACCGTGTTGCCCTTGTCGCGCAGCCGCACCAGCAGGTCGTTCATCCGCCGGATGTCGTGCGGGTGCAGGCCGGTGCTCGGCTCGTCGAAGACGTACGTGATGTCCGTCAGGGAGGAACCGAGGTGGCGGACCATCTTCACCCGCTGTGCCTCACCGCCCGACAGGGTGCCGGACGGCCGGTCCAGGCTCAGGTAGCCCAGGCCGATCTCGATGAGGGAGTGCAGCAGCTCGCGCAGGCCCGTGAGCATCGGTGCCACGCCAGGGTCGTCGATCCGTGCGACGACCGCGGCGAGGTCGCTGATCTGCATCGCCGAGCATTCCGCGATGTTCAGCCCGTCGATGCGCGAGGACAGCGCGGCCGCCGCGAGCCGGGTGCCGCCGCAGTCCGGGCAGTCGGCGAAGACCACGGCCCGGTCCACGAACGCCCGGATGTGGGACTGCATCGACTCGCGGTCCTTGCCGAGGACGGTCCGGGTGATCTTCGTGATCAGCCCCTCGTAGGTGAAGTTGTTCGATCCGACCTTCACCTTCACGGCGGGCTTGTGCAGGAAGTCCGCCCATTCCCGCTCGGTGAACTCCTTGAGCTTGGTGTCGGGGGAGTAGAACCCGGAGTTGGCCATGATCTGCCAGTACCAGGAGTCGACCGCGAACCCGGGGACCGTGATCGCGCCCTCGTTGAGCGACAGTTCGCGGTCGACGAGCTGGTCGACGTCGACGTCGGACACCTGGCCCATCCCCTCGCAGCGCGGGCACATGCCGTCCGGGGTGTTGAAGCTGAAGGCGGAGGAGGTGCCGACGTGCGGCACGCCCAGGCGGGAGAAGATGATCCGCAGCATCGTGGAGGCGTCGGTGGCGGTGCCCACCGTCGAGCGCGAGCCGGTTCCCATCCGCTCCTGGTCGACGACGATGGCCGCGCTCAGGTTGTGCAGGGCGTCCACGTCGGGGCGGCTCGGGCTCGCCATGAACGACTGGAGGAAGGCGGTGTACGTCTCGTTGATCATGCGCTGCGACTCGGCGGCGATGGTGCCGAAGACGAGCGAGGACTTGCCCGAGCCGGACACGCCGGTGAAGACGGTCAGTCTGCGCTTGGGGATGTCGAGCGAGATGTCCGCGAGGTTGTTCTCGCGGGCTCCGCGGACCTGGATGTCCTGGTGGCCGTCTGCGGGGCGGGCCTGATTCACGCGTGTTCCCCCTGGCCGTCGGTGGCCCATTCGATCAGTTGGATGGTCACGCCGTTCGGGTCGGTCACCTGGAAGAGCCGCTCGCCCCAGGGCTCCTCGCGGAGCTCCATGGCGATGGTGACGCCCGCGGAGCGCAGCCTCTCGTACTCGGCGGCCAGGCCGGTCACGGTGAAGGCCAGGATCACGCCGTCGGCGTGCCGGTCCCGGAAACCCTCGGGGAGGACTTCGAGCCCGCGCCGAAGGAAGATCACCTCCGGTCCGCCCCGGCGGGTGAGGGCGGCGAAGCCGTCGGCCGCGTCGGCCTCCTCGTAGCCGAAGTGCTCGGTCAGGAAGGCCGCCGAGGCGGGGACGTCGTCGACGTTCAGGGATATGGCGGTGCTGGTGATCCGCACGGAACTCCTCGTGTGGGCCGATGTCTCCGACTTACTCTATACGCTGTACTCTATACGACGTAGTGAATTACTGGGCGGAGTGGAAGGACCGGACATGGCGAAGGAACGCAGCGGCGCGGGCGACCCCGTCCGCACGCTGGAACTCCTGTGGCGCGAACCCGGACAGGAACCCCCGGGTGGTCGCCGCGGTCCGCGACAGGGACTCACCGTGGACGCGGTCGTCACGGCCGCCGTCGCCCTCGCCGACGAGGAGGGGTCGGCCGCGCTGACCATGCGCGCCCTCGCCCAGCGCCTCGGCGTCACCCCGATGACCGTGTACACGTACGTACCGGGCAAGGCCGAACTGCTCGATCTGATGCTGGACGAGGTCTACCGGCACATGGACCGCCGCGAGCCCGCCGACCAGGAGCCCTGGCGGCTGAAGGTCACCCGCGTCGCCGACGACAACAGGGACCTGCTCGGACGGCACCCGTGGATCGCCGACCTGGCCGCCACCCGCCCGCCGCTGGGCCCCGGGGTGATCGGCAAGTACGAGCATGAACTCGCGGCCTTCGACGGCATCGGCCTCACGGACGCCGAGATGGACGCCGCCCTCACGCACCTCCTGGGCTTCGTGCACGCCAACGCCCTGGCCGCCGCCGACGTCGCCGAGCACCAGCGGCACCAGAGCGACGACGAGTGGTGGGCGGTGGTCGGGCCCCTGCTGGAGCGGGCCATGGCCCCGGGGAAGTACCCGCTCGCCGGCCGTGTCGGCGCCGCCGTCGGCGCCTTCGACCCGGAGGCGGTCTGGGCCTTCGGCCTGCGGTGCGTGCTCGACGGCCTCGCCCACCGGATCGGGGCCGACGCCCCGTGAGCCGCGCCACCGGCTTTCGGCGCGGGGTTCCTCGACGCTCGGTCAGCGGTATCCGGTCGGGTCCGCCGGCCGGCCCGGGTCCTGGACCTCGACCATGTACCGCCACGCGTCCGGACGGCTGCCGTCCAGGTCCGTGAAGCCGTAGACCCCGGCGAGCCCGCCGCTGGACAGCGACCGACCGTTCCAGCGGGACACCTCCGGGTCGGCGGCCAGCGCGGCGACCGCCCGGCCCACGTACGAGGGGGTCTCGGAGATCGCGAAGTGCGGGACCTTCTCCAGCGCGTCGCGCCAATTGGCCTCGGTCACGCCGAAGGCCTCCAGCATCATCTCCGAACGCAGCCAGCCCGGGGTGAGCGCCACCGCCGTCGCACCGCGCGGCCCCAGCTCGTGCCCCAGCGCGAACGCCATCCGCAGAACCGCCGACTTCGCGATGTCGTAGAAGAACGACACCCGGTAGCGGTCCGTGTTGTAGTCGACGGTGCCGTCGGTCATCTCCACGACCAACCCGCCCGGAGCGCGCAGCAGCAGCGGCAGCGCGTAGTGGCTGGTGATGGCATGGGTGTCCACCGCGAGCCGCAGCAGCCGCAAACCGTTGTCCAGATCGTGCTCCCAGACCGTGCTGTCCCACTCGAAGAGCCGCTCACCGCCCCAGATGTCGTTCACCAGCACGTCGAGGCGCCCCTGCTCGTCGTCGATCCGCGCGACGAGGGCCGCCACCTGCGCGGGCACCAGGTGGTCGGCGACCACCGCGATGCCCTGCCCGCCCGCCGCCGTGACCAGTTCGGCCGTCTCCTCGATCGTCTCCGGCCGGTCGTACTCCGACCGGCCGGCCGCGCCGCTGCGCCCCGACACGTACACCGTCGCGCCGCACGCGCCCAGCTGGACGGCGATGCCCCGGCCCGCACCCCGCGTCGCACCCGCCACGAGGGCGACCTTGCCTTCCAGGTTCCGCTCGGATTCGGACATGGCCCGACCCTACGTCGTGCCCGCGGCGGCAGGTCTCGTACAACACGCCCCGGAAGCCGCACTGTTGACGCGACTGCGTCCACCAGGTCAGGAGAGCCGGCGTGTCGTATCCCCTACCGTCCGTGCCGGCCGTGCCGCCGCCGCCTCGCCCGACGGCGTCGCCGACCTGCGCGCCCACTTCGCCCTGCCGCTCCCGATGGGCGTCATCTGCGAGCTGCTCGGCGTGGACCCCGAGCACCGGGACCGCCTGCACCGGCTTTCAAACACGGTGATCGTGTCGACGGAGAGCACCCCGCCCGGCTGGAGGCCACCATCGCCCTGGAACGGCTCTTCGCCCGCTTCCCCGACCTCGATCTCGCCGTTCCCGAGGCCGACCTCCCGCGTCAGCGCAGCTTCATCGGCAACAGCGTCGAGGCCCTGCCGATTCGACCCTCCCGGGCGTAGCACGCCCGGGAGGATCGGGCCCGGGGCGATCACGCGGACGGGCGCGTACGGGGCCTACGCCGTCGGGAAGGCCAGTACCACCAGGGGGTCCGACGTCGGCGCCGGCGAGCCGCCCGCCGGTTCCACCGTGACGCCGATCCCGGTGGCCCCGCCGACGGCGCCCGCCAGCAGCGCCGGGGCGTCGGGCCGGGCCGGGTCCATCAGCCCCGCCGGGCGCATGCCCTTGCCGGGGTCGGCGAACCACAGCTGGTACACCCGCCCCGGCGGCGGCGCCGTCATCCCGGAGGGCACGAACACGGCCCGGTCGCGGTCCCGGGAGACCACCACCGTGCCCGTTCCGCCGTCCGCGATCCGGCCGCTCGTCAGCCGGGCGTCGGGGGCCGACAGCACCTGCGTCAGTGCCGCCGCCCGGGCCTCCACCCGCCGGGCCTCCTGCCGGGCGCCCTCGGCCTCCTGGAACTGCCACACGGCGACCCCGCCGAGACCGGCGGCCGTCGCCAGGCACGCCGCGAGGGCCCACCGCGCCCACGGCCGCCCGCCCCGGGCCG
>NZ_JANFAK020000136.1 GCF_024721315.2 Streptomyces sp. Isolate_45 | reverse complement strand
GATCTCCGCCACCGGCCGGACGCTCACCGCCGTCGGGCGGGCGGCGCCGATCGCGCCGGGCGTGCTCGTCCCGTCCGGCAGGGCCTCGCGCGGCCAGGTCCCGGCCGTCCGCGCCGACCGGCGCGAGGTCGCCCTCGCCGTCGAGAACACGGCGGACCTCGCGGTCGAGCCCCTGTCCGTCAGGGGCGTCGCCGGGAGCCGGGTCAGGGCCGCGGTCGTCCTGCGCAACCACGGACCGGCCTGGGTGTACGACCCCCGGGCCGGCGCCGCCGCGGCCGTCGTCGACGTCCGGGTACCGCCGGGCCTGAAGGTTCTCCGGGCTCCCGCCGGCTGCCGGGTCGTCCCCGGCCGCGGGCCGGCCCGGCACCTCTGCTCGACGGGGTCGTCCGTGCGGGAGTCCGAGCGGGTCGAGTTCGTCTTCGAGTTCGGGGTCGAGAAGGCGGTGCCCAACGCGCAGGGCGCCGTCGTCGCGGGCGGGCCCGGCCCGCTGGGCGAGCCCCGACGGCACGCCTTCGACCCGTACCCGGCCAACAACGCCGCGCTCTTCCTGGCGAACGCGACGGGCGCCACCCTCAATCCGGGCACCGGCTCCCCGGTCGCGCTCCCCGATCCGTGGGTGCCGCAGGACGCGACGGACGGACCCGGCGCGAGGACGAGGACGACCGCCTCCGGGGGGCTCGGTGACGGCGGACCGCTGGCCCCCACCGGCAGCATCACGGGCCTGCTCGGCTTCGGCGGGGCCGCGCTGGTCGCGGCGGGCGGCGCGCTGTACGCGGTCTTCCGGCGCCGCCGCGCGGGGCGCGGCTGACGACGCGGACCGCCCGGCGCCGGCGGGGAGAGGGGTCGGGGACACAGGAGAACGGCCGGCCCGGGGCGTCCCCCGGGCCGGCCGTCCTTCATGGGGTGACCGGGCTGCTGTCCCCTGCCGTCCGGTCGACCGAAGGAGCGAGGTCCCACGACGCACGCCGTCGGGCGTCACGTCTCATCGCTCCCGCGGAGCCACGCGTGGTGGTGCGGACCCGCGCCTGGCCGGCGCGGACATCCACACCAACGAAGCGCCGCGGGGCGGGTCACGCTCCGGACGGGTGACGAACGGGCACCCGTGGTTCAGACGCGGCCCCGGCACAGCTCCAGCAGGGTCATCGCGAGCGTGGTGCCGGGCTTGCCGAGGGCGTCGCTCCAGTGCGACAGCACCTCCATCTCGCGCGACAGGTGCACCCGGCGGCCCCCGGAGCCGATGCGCGCCTCCTGGATGACGGTGGAGACCGCCATCCGCTCCTGGATCAGCCCGATGATCCGGTCGTCGATGGCGTCGATGCGGGTCCGGGAGTCGGCGATCAGCTGCTCGGGGGTGGTGGTGATCGTGGTCATGTCGGTGCTCCTGTGGGTGAGGGGTGCCGACAGGAGCGGAAACGCGGGAGCGCCCCGGTCCTGTCGGACCGGGGCGCTCTGGGAAGTCAGCGGCTCAAGCGAGCATCACGATGACCCATGGCGACCGGACCGACCGGTGCCATAGGTAAAGAGGAAGCTCAGCTGCTCGCGCATGGAACGGATTATGACCTTCCGTCCCGCTCCGGGCCAAGCCGGTTCGGATGGTGAGACGAAAAGGGGCTTACGGCCCCCGTTAGAATCGACAAAACAGCCACCTCTTCCGCCGGAAGGCCGCCCCGTGCCAGAAGCACCCTCCGCCGCCCACGACAGCGCCCCGGACACGGTTCTCGTCGTCGACTTCGGCGCCCAGTACGCCCAGCTCATCGCCCGCCGCGTCCGCGAGGCCCGGGTCTACAGCGAGATCGTGCCCAGCACGATGCCCGTGGCCGAGATGCTCGCCAAGGACCCGAAGGCGATCATCCTCTCCGGCGGACCGTCCTCCGTGTACGAGGAGGGCGCCCCGCGCCTGGACGACTCCCGTGCCCTCTTCGAGGCAGGCGTTCCCGTCTTCGGCATGTGCTACGGCTTCCAGCTGATGGCGACGACCCTCGGCGGCACCGTCGACAACACCGGCGCGCGCGAGTACGGCCGCACCCCGCTGGCCGTCTCCAAGACCGGCTCCACCCTCTTCGAGGGCACCCCGGCGAACCAGTCCGTGTGGATGTCCCACGGCGACGCCTGCTCCGCCGCCCCCGAGGGCTTCAGCGTCACCGCCTCGACGAACGTCGTCCCGGTCGCCGCCTTCGAGAACGACGAGAAGAAGCTGTACGGGGTCCAGTACCACCCCGAGGTCATGCACTCCACGCACGGCCAGCAGATCCTGGAGCACTTCCTCTACCGCGGCGCCGGCCTGGCCCCCACCTGGACCACCGGCAACATCGTCGAGGAGCAGATCGCGGCCATCCGCGAGCAGGTCGGCGACAAGCGAGCCATCTGCGGCCTCTCCGGCGGCGTGGACTCCGCGGTCGCCGCGGCCCTCGTCCAGAAGGCCATCGGCTCGCAGCTGACCTGCGTCTACGTCGACCACGGCCTGATGCGCAAGGGCGAGACCGAGCAGGTCGAGAAGGACTTCGTCGCCGCGACCGGCGTCCAGCTGAAGGTCGTCGACGCCCAGGAGCGCTTCCTGAACGCGCTGGCCGGCGTCTCCGACCCGGAGACCAAGCGGAAGATCATCGGCCGCGAGTTCATCCGCGTCTTCGAGCAGGCCCAGCTGGAGATCCTCCAGGAGGACGGCCCGGCGGTCGCCTTCCTCGTCCAGGGCACCCTGTACCCGGACGTCGTCGAGTCCGGTGGCGGCACCGGCACCGCGAACATCAAGTCCCACCACAACGTGGGCGGCCTCCCCGACGACATCGAGTTCGAGCTCGTCGAGCCGCTGCGCCAGCTGTTCAAGGACGAGGTCCGGATGGTCGGCCAGGAGCTCGGCCTGCCGGACGAGATCGTCCAGCGCCAGCCGTTCCCCGGCCCCGGCCTCGGCATCCGCATCGTCGGCGAGGTCACCAAGGAGCGCCTGGACCTGCTGCGCGAGGCCGACGCCATCGCCCGCCACGAGCTCACCGCCGCCGGCCTCGACCGGGAGATCTGGCAGTGCCCGGTCGTCCTGCTCGCGGACGTCCGCAGCGTCGGAGTCCAGGGCGACGGCCGCACCTACGGCCACCCGATCGTGCTGCGCCCCGTCTCCTCCGAGGACGCGATGACCGCGGACTGGACGCGCATGCCGTACGAGGTGCTCGCCCGGATCTCCACCCGGATCACCAACGAGGTCCCGGACGTGAACCGCGTGGTCCTGGACTGCACCAGCAAGCCCCCGGGCACCATCGAGTGGGAGTAGGACTCCCCGCCCGCACCGTCCGACGGAGCCGCCGCCCCTTCCCGGGGCGGCGGCTCCGCCGTTTTCCGCCCCGGCCGTCCGCGGCCCTTTTCCCGCCCCGCCCCTGGCCTCTTCGGCCGGCCGCCGGTACCTTGCGCCGCGACCGGAGGAGGTGCCATGGCCGAGCGACCCGGACCCGTGCCCGTGGAGCGGCTGCGATTCGAGATGCCCCCCGTCCACGACACCGTCGAGGAGGAGCGCGCCCACCGCAAGGAACGCCTCGCCGAGGCGCTGCGGCTGCTGGCCCGGCTCGACCACGAGGACGGGGTGGCCGGGCTGGTCACCGTCCGGGACCCCGGCTTCGAGGACTGCTACTGGGTGAACCCATTCGGCCGGGCCTTCGGCGGCCTCACCCCCGACGACCTGCTGCTCGCCGACGGCGACGGGCGGGTCCTCCAGGGCACCCGTCGGCTCAACGAGCTGGCCTTCGCCGTGCACGTCGCCGTTCACCGGGCGCGCCCCGGGGCGGTGGCCGTCGTCCGCACGCAGGGCCCGTACGGCCGCGCGCTCGCCGTGCTCGGCGAGCTGCTGGCCCCGCTCACCCCCGAGGCCTGCGCCTTCTACGAGGACCACGCCCTGCTGGACGAGTTCACCGAGGACGGACCCGTCGCCGCGGCCCGGATCGCGCACGCGCTCGGCCCCTACAAGGCGCTGATCCTGCGCCACCGCGGCCTGCTGACCGTCGGGGGCTCGGTGGACGCCGCCGTCTGGTGGTTCGTCGCGGCCGAACGGGCCGCCCGGGTCCAGTTGATCGCGCGGGCCGCCGGCAAGCCCGTGCCCGTCGACCACCGGGACGCCGTCCGCACGCGGGAGCGGTTCGGCTCCGATCTGGCGGCCTGGGCGAGCTACCAGCCGCTGCGCCAAGGGGGCGACGCGCCGATGGCGTCAACATCATGAACGGTTAATCACCTGCTCTGACATCGTGCGCAATCCGGAGCACTGCCGCAGTGGTGCACAATTCGCTGGCATTGCACCGGAGTTCAGAGAGGCGGCACGCACGTGGCTGTCCAAGAGATCCCCCGAAGTACCCACGGCGGCGCCTGCACCTGCGACGACTGCCCGCACGGCGCACGGGAGGGACACCGCCGGGCGGTGGCCGCCTTCCTGGAGAAGCGCGACGAGTTCGCCGCCGGCCAGGGGGTGCCGGCCGCCGTGGCCCACTCCCTCGGCGCCTCCCGCCAGTGGGTGTCCGACGAACTGACCCTGTCCGCCCGCACCGCCGCCGACCGCGGCCGCGAGGCCGGGCACTCCTGGCTTTACCTGCTCTCCCGGCGGGCCGTCCTCACCCTGTGGATCGCCGCCGGCGTCCTGCTGGTGGTGCAGGTCGGCACCGCGCTCGGCACGGGCTGGTCCACCGCCCGTACCGCCGGACTGCTGGCCGTCCTCGTCCTGGCCGGGCTGCTCACCGTCGCCGCCCGCGCCCAGTCGCTGCGCGGCGGGCTGCTGGCCCCGCTGGTCGGCGAGGACAACCGGCTGTCCACCTCCAAGGCCGTCCCCGCCGCCTGGCTCGTGCTGACCGCGTTCGCCGCGCTGCTGCCCGCACTGCGGCTCGCGGCCTCCGCACCCGGGCCCGAACGGGACACCCTGTACGCCGGGCTGGCGCTCGGCCGCGCGCTGCCGCTGCTGGCCGTGCTCGGACTGACGTCGGGCGTCGCGGTGCTGGTGCGCCGCGTGGTCACCGTACGGATCATGAACCAGCGGCTGCAGAAGCTCCCCGCGGACCGGCCCGCCGGGGCGGACCTGCTGACCGACGACGCCGGGCGGGGCAGCTTCCCCGACGCCCAGTACGTCCTCGTCTCCACGGTCGTGCTGGCGTACGCCGCCGTCACGTTGACCCGTTTCCCCGACCGGCTGCCGCGGTTGCCGTGGTCGCTCGCCCTGCTCGTCGCCCTGTCGGCGGTGGTCTACCTGGCCGCGAAGTACGCCGAGGGCAGCCGCCCGCTCGTGCTGTCGGTGGTGCGCAGACGGGAGCCCGGGGACCTGGACGCCGCCGTCCGCCCCGGGGACGACATCGAGATCCGCGGCGTGGGCTTCGTACCACCGGGGGCGCAGACCCCGGAGATGATGGCCCGGCTGGTCGTACGGATCGGGCAGGTGCACGTCCACGTGCCGCTCGTGCCGGTGGCCGGCGGCTTCACCAACCCGTCGGACGCGGTGCTGACCGTGCCGGTCCCCGCCGAGGTCGAACCGGGGCGCACCGACGTCCAGGTGGTGACCGCCGCGGGAGTGGAATCGAACCGCTACAGCATCGACGTGGCGGAGTGAACGTCGACGGGGTATGCATGGGGCGTGACCCGAACTGACGTCCTTTCCGGTGCCCCCTCCGGCCTGCGGGACCGAGCCGCCCGGTACGCGCTCCTGCCCCTGCGCCTCTTCCTCGGCGTGACCTTCGTGTACGCGGGTCTGGACAAGTTGACCGACTCCGCGTTCCTGTCCGCCACCGGCAGCGGATCCATCGGCGACATGATGCGCGGCGTGCGCGACACCTCCGCGATCCCCGCCCTGGTCGACCTGGCCCTGAAGGCACCCGTCGGCTTCGCCGTGGTGCTGGCCGTCGGCGAACTCCTGGTGGGCCTCGCCACCCTGGCAGGGCTCCTGACCCGGCTCGCGGCCGCCGGCGGAGCGCTGATCGCGCTCAGCCTGTGGCTCACGGTCTCCTGGGCGGTCACCCCGTACTACTACGGCAACGACCTCGTCTACCTGGTCGCCTGGCTCCCGCTGGTCCTCGCCGGCGCCCCCTACCTGTCGCTGGACGCGCTCGTCCGGCGTTCCGAGGGCTCGTCGAGCCGGTGGCGCCTGTCGCGGCGCACCGCGTAGGTCACCATGCCGACGAGCGCGGCGAGCGACAGCCCGCCCAGGGCCATCGGCACCACCAGGAACCAGGGCACGTCGGCCTCGCCGGCCGCGTCGAGGAGGTAGAGGACCCCCGCCGCGATCAGGACGAGCCCGGCCAGCAGCCGTCCCGGCTGGAAGTCATGACGCGGCACGGGCCACCTCCACCTGTCCCACGGCCGCGCTCAGGCGCAGCTCGATCGTCCCCCCGGCCTCGGTGCCGGTGGGGGGCGCCAGCGTCGCCTCCCGGGTTTCGCCGCCGCGTCTGATGCGCACGTCCTCACCGCTCTCGCCGGGGAACCGGATGTCGCCCAGCCGGACCGTGACGACGGCCTTCGCGGTGACCTCCCGGGGGAGGACCACCTTCAGCAGTCCCGCCTCGATCGAGGCACCGACCGACACCGTGGCCCCCTTCGGCACGTCCAGCCGGCTCAGGTCGAGGGTGGCCGACCCGGTGCCCGACGCGTACGAGGGCCGGACGTCGGCCACCGCGGCCGGACGCCAGGCGACCTCCCGCCAGTCGGTGCCGATCTCCCGCGGCAGCGCGGTCGCCGCCGCGAGCATGCCCGCGGTGATCAGCCCGAGCAGGATCGTGCCGAACCCGGTCCGCCCCTTGACCGAGCTGACCGCGAGGCCCAGCCCGAAGACGGTCAGGGCGCACGCGAGGCCCACCTGGAGGGCGTGCCCGAGGGAACTGCCCTCCCACACCGAGGCCGTGCCGACGCCCGCGGCGACGAGGGCCAGGACGAACACCCGGCCGCCGACGCCCCCGCCGATCCCGCGCACCACCGCCGGGGCGCTCGGCTCCCGCGCGGTCGGTCCGGCGCCCGTGACCGCCCCGGGGGTGTCGTCGGGGCCCCACAGGTAACCGCTCGCGCCGACGGGGCCGGTCGTGCCGTCCTTCACCAGCGGATCGCGCCACCAGGACGGGCTGCCCGGCACGGGCGGGGCCTGCGTCTCGGGCGGCGCCGGGGACGCGGGCCGGTGCGCCGCCGGTGCCTCGGCCTCGGGGGCGTAGGTGTGCCGGTGCCGCTGGGACCAGTAGGAGGCGCCGCCGAGCGCCAGGATGACCAGGACCGAGAAGACCCCCATCACCCCGTTGTCCATCATCGACAGGAACAGCGCGCAGCCCACCAGCGCGCTGAACACCGCGGCCAGGGTGGCGCCCTCGACGCGGCCGGTCAGCAGCCGCTTGCCCTCGCTGTCGTCCTCGCCCTCCTGGGGAAGCAACAGCCAGGCGAACCCGTAGAAGATCAGGCCGACGCCGCCGGTGACGGCGAGCACCCCGAGGACGATCCGGAACACCAGCGGGTCCAGGTCGAAGTACCGGCCGAGACCACCGCACACGCCCGCGAGGACCTTGTCGCGCTTGCTGCGGCGCAGGGGAGGCCGCGGGGCCGGGGCCGGGGCGGGGGCCCCGGCGCCGGTGGCCGGGGCGTCGTGTACTTCGGTCATGTGTCCATGGTGACGGGCCGTGCGCCCGCACGGCACCCGGCCCTACCCTGGCGCAACCCTGATATCCCCCGGCCGGAACTGGGGGGATGCCCTGATGCCCGTGGTCCCGCGCGCGTGTGACCATCGGTGACATGCCCGCAGCAGCCGCCTCCCGCACCCCGCACGCACCGGACCCCGCCGATCTCGCGATCCCGCACCGCCGGCTCTACCGCAGCGCCGACGGCCGGATGCTCGGCGGAGTCGCCCGCGGCCTGGCCGGGCACCTGGGGCTGCCCGTGCTCTGGGTCCGACTCGCGTTCCTCGGCATGTTCATGTTCGGTGACGGGCTCGGGGTGCTGCTCTACGCGGCGTTCTGGGTCTTCGTGCCGCTCGGCGTGGGCGGCAGCACCGGACACCACTCCTTCTTCGAGACCCTCCCCGACGGCACCCGCCGGCTCCGCAAGCCCGGCAAGGGACAGATCTCCGGCCTGGTCGCCCTCGCCGTCGGCGCGGGCATCTTCTTCTCCCAGCTCCGCGTCGGCGGCGAGAACGGCCGCTACGTCTGGCCGACCCTGCTCGTCGGCGCGGGCGTCGTCCTCGTCTGGCGCCAGGCCGACAACGCCCGCCGCGCCCACTGGACCGCCGCCGCCGGCCGACACGGGCGCCTCTTCCAGGTCGCCCGGGCCCTCGCGGGCGTCGCCCTCGTAGGGGTCGGCCTGACCCTCTTCATCGTCGTACGGGGCTCCGCCGCCCAGCTGGGCAACGTACTCACCGCCACGCTCGCCGTCCTCGTCGGCGTCGCCCTCCTCGCCGGACCCTGGCTGATCCGGATGACCCAGGACCTCTCCGAGGAACGCCTGATGCGCATCCGGGCCCAGGAACGCGCAGAGGTCGCCGCCCACGTCCACGACTCCGTGCTGCACACCCTGACGCTGATCCAGCGCAACGCCGAGGACGTCGGCGAGGTGCGCCGACTGGCCCGCGCCCAGGAACGCGAGCTGCGGAACTGGCTGTACAAGCCCGAGGGCACCGGAAAGGACGAGGCCGAGGAGCCCACCACCCTCGCCGAGGCCGTGAAGAAGACCGCCGCCGAGGTCGAGGACCACCACGGCGTCCCCATCGAGGTCGTCGTCGTCGGCGACTGCCCCCTCGACGAGAAGCTGGCCGCACAGATCCAGGCCGCACGCGAGGCAATGGTCAACGCGGCCAAGTACGGTGGCGAGGGGGGCCCGGTACAGGTCTACGCGGAGGTCGAGGGCAACACCGTCTTCGTCTCCGTACGGGACCGCGGACCGGGCTTCGACATCGACGCCGTACCGGACGACCGGATGGGCGTACGAGAATCGATCATCGGCCGGATGCAGCGCAACGGCGGGACCGCACGACTGCGGTCCGCGCCCGACGGCGGCACCGAAGTCGAGCTGGAGATGGAGAGGGCGGCATGACCGAGGACAACGCGGTGACGGAGGCCAGGCGGGTCCGGGTGGTGCTCGTCGACGACCACCGGATGTTCCGCACCGGAGTACAGGCCGAGATCGGGGAGACCGCGCGCACCGGCGTCGAGGTCGTCGGAGAGGCCGCCGACGTCGACCAGGCCGTCACCGTCATCACCGCCACCCGCCCCGAGGTGGTGCTCCTCGACGTGCACCTGCCCGGCGGCGGCGGCGTCGAGGTGCTGCGGCGCTGCGCCCCGCTGATGGCGGCGGCCGAGAACCCGGTGCGCTTCCTGGCGCTGTCGGTGTCGGACGCCGCCGAGGACGTCATCGGCGTCATCCGCGGCGGCGCCCGCGGGTACGTCACCAAGACCATCACCGGAAGCGACCTGGTGGACTCGGTGTTCCGGGTCCAGGACGGCGACGCGGTGTTCTCGCCCCGGCTGGCCGGCTTCGTCCTCGACGCGTTCGCGTCCACGGACGCCCCGCCCGTCGACGAGGACCTCGACCGGCTGACCCAGCGCGAGCGCGAGGTGCTGCGGCTGATCGCCCGGGGCTACGCGTACAAGGAGATCGCCAAGCAGCTGTTCATCTCGGTCAAGACCGTCGAATCGCACGTCTCGGCGGTCCTGCGCAAGCTCCAGCTGTCCAACCGGCACGAACTGACCCGCTGGGCGACCGCCCGCCGCCTGGTCTGACCGTCCGCCGCCTGGCCTGGCCTGACCGTCCGGCCGCGTCCGTCGTACCGACCGCCCGCGATGTGATCCACATCGCGGGCGGTCGGCGCAACCGGGCAACGGACGTCCGCCCTCTTGGGTGGCGTGATGAGCCTGACGGGGACCCCGTTCTTCGCCACCGTGGTCGCTCTGGCGGCGATCGCCGTCGTCCTACCGCTGGCCGTGTGGAGCAAGGTGCGCGGCCCCGCCGTCGTACGGGTCGTCACGCGCGCCCTGATGGTGGTCTTCGCCCAGGTCACGGCCGTGACCCTGGTGTTCGTCGCCGTCAACCGCGACATGAACTTCTACGCGTCCTGGGGCGACCTCCTCGGCACTGGCACGTACGTGACCGCCGCCCCCGACCTCGGCCCGGACGGGCTCGGCGGGAAGAAGGCCGAGCAGGTGAGGGAAGAGCCCAAGGTCCGCCAGGAGTTCGTTCCGGTCGACGGGC
Source organism: Streptomyces sp. Isolate_45 (assembly GCF_024721315.2). Classification (GTDB taxonomy): domain Bacteria; phylum Actinomycetota; class Actinomycetes; order Streptomycetales; family Streptomycetaceae; genus Streptomyces. The sequence goes on along the minus strand of NZ_JANFAK020000136.1, from coordinate 10,804 downwards.
TCGGCGGCCGGGTGAAGAAGACCGAGCTCGACGGCAAGGTCTCCGGCGTCAAGGGCGACGTCATGGTGTGGCTGCCCCCGCAGTACGACGACCCCGCGTTCAAGGACAAGAAGTTCCCCGTCGTCGAACTGATCCCCGGCATCCCCGGCACCGGCAAGTCCTGGTTCCAGGGAGTCAAGGCCCACGAGGTCCTGGAGCCGCTCATGAGGAGCGGAAAGGTCCAGCCGTTCATCCTCGTCTCCCCGCGCGCCATGCTGCTCGGCAACGCCGACACCGGCTGCGCCAACATCCCCGGCAAGGTCAACGCGGACAGCTGGTTCAGCGTCGACGTCCGCAAGATGGTCACCGACAACTTCCGGGCCACGGACGAGGCCCGCACCTGGGGCGTCGCCGGGTACTCGGCGGGCGCGTACTGCGCCGCCAAGCTGGCCATCGCCCACCCCGACCGCTACGCCGCGGCCGTCTCGCTGTCCGGGTACAACGACCCGGGACAGGAACCCTCCTCACTGGTCGCCCAGGACCCCGAACTGCGCCGCACCCACAACCTCAAGCACCTCCTGAAGTCCGCGCCCACGCCCCCGCCGGTGTCCCTGTGGATGTCGGGCGCCGAACACGACGGCTACCTGTCGGGCACGGACCTCAAGGGCATCGCGCAGAACCCCACCGTCGTCCACGCGGAGAAGGTGACCGGCGGCCACAACCTCGACTCCTGGTCGAAGCAGCTCCCGCAGACCTTCGACTGGTTGAGCCGGACGGTCAAGGCGCCGTAACCGGCCCGGACCTCGGCGCCCGGACCTTTGACCCCGAACCCCGGACCCCGAACCCCGGACCCCGGCGCCCGGGACCCCGGCGCCCGTCACGCCGGGCGGGACGCGCCCGCCCACGGCATCGAGTCGACCGGCGCGAGGCGCACCGTGGAACCGGGGCGCGGGGCGTGGATCATCTGGCCGTTGCCGACGTACATGCCGACGTGCGTGACGCCGGAGTAGAAGAAGACCAGGTCCCCGGGGGCCAGTTGGCCGCGCGCGACGCGCTGCCCTGCGTTGATCTGGGTGTAGGTGGTGCGGGGCAGGGACACCCCGGCCGCGCGCCAGGCCGCCTGCGTCAGGCCGGAGCAGTCGAAGGAGCCGGGACCCGTGGCGCCCCAGACGTACGGCTTGCCGATCGCCCCGTACGCGAAGGCCACGGCGCGGGCCGCGCGGGAGCCGTCGGCGGGCGCCGGCGGCGGGGGAGTGCCGGGCGTACGGGCGGGGGTGGCGGTGGTGCCGTTCGCGGTCCCGGACTGCGCCTCGTACGCGGCCCGTTCCTCCGAGGTGAGCCGGGCCAGCAGGCGCTTCGCCTCGCTGAGCTTCGCCTCGGCGGTGGCCTTGTGCCGGGCCGTCTCGCCCTGCCGGGCCCGCAGGTCCGCCAGCCGCCCGGAGGCCTGGTCGCGCAGCTTGCCGATGTCGTCCAGACCGCGGCGTACGGAGGACACCTCCGCGGCGGTGCGCTTGCCGGCCCGGGTCAGGAGCGAGGCCCGGTCGAGGTAGTCCTGCGGATCGGTGGCCATGGCCAGTTGGAGCGTGGGGCCCAGACCGCCGCTGCGGTACTGGCCGGCGGCCAGCGACCCGAGCGCGGCGCGGGCGGTGTTCAGCCGGTCCGTGCGGCGGGCGGACTCCTCGCGCAGGCCGGTGAGCGCCCGTTCGGCCTCGTCGGCCTGCTCCTTCGCCCCGTTGTGGCGCTCGGTCGCGGCCTCGGCCTCCTCGTAGAGTCGGTCGACCTCCGTCTTGACCTCGGCGGGGCCCTGCCGGGGGTCGGCGTACGAGGTGCCCTCGAAGGCGGTGGCGGTGGCAGCGCCCGCGAGCACGAGGGTGGCGGCGGTCCGTACGCCGCCGCCGCTGAACGGGCGCTGCCTGGGCTTTCGATGACTGGCCACGGGGGCCTCACGTCCTTCCGTCGGTCTCGGAGGAGGACGCTAGACCCGAAGGTAACGGGACGGTGACGAGATGGTCCGAAGTGGCCGTTCGTGATCGGGACCGACCGGTCAGTGCCAGAGGACGGCGATAAAGATGTTGGCCGTGGTCAGTGCGCCGACCGTCGCGAAGAGCCCCTTGTCCACCTGCTCGTCGTCCCGCTTGACGTAGACGAGGGCGAGGACCACGAAGAGGATCGCGAGCTTCACGCCGATCTTGACGTGGTTCAGCGGGGCGCCGTCGCCCATCTCGCGGAAACCGACGAGCAGGACGCCCGTCACGAGCATGGTCAGCGCGCCGTGCAGCATCGCGGGCACGAAGCGGGCGGTGCCCGCGCCCATCGCCTTCATCTGGGTCAGGAACCCGCCCAACAACGAGGCGATCCCGATGATGTGCAGGCCGACGAAGACATTGATCAGTACGTCCATGCCGTCGAGCCTACGGGGCACCCCGGGCGCCCCGACGGGCGCCCTCAGCAGCCCGGACGGGCCCGCGAGGACCGGAACGGGACATGGCCCGTTCGGGCCCCCGGGAACCCCTTCCGCGCCCTTCGCCGGGAGGCGAAGCCAGTGCACGTCGCCGAGGGAAACCGCCGGTGACACCCCCTCGAAGCCCAGCAGGACGTCACCGCGGGACGTGCACGGGCGACGGGGAGCACAGCGCACCGTCCTCAACGGCACCGCCTGCTACCCCGACGGCAGCCTGACCAGAAAGAACTGTGCCGACCCGATTCCCGACCCGAAGCCGCGTCCCCCGAAGCCCCCGGTCGGCCCCGGCACCGGCATGATCGACCTGTCCTCGGCCGACCTGTCCGGAGACGGCGTCGTCGACGTGGTGGGCGTGGAGGCCTCCACCGGCAAGCTCTTCCTCTACCCGGGCACCGGCACCGGCCTCGGCGCCCGCACGGAGATCGGCTCCGGCGGCTGGTAGTCCCCCGGCCCGGAAGGGCGGCCCGACCGCACGCCACAGGTGGCCCGCCCCAGCCCGTCCCCGGGAGGGGGCGGGCCACCGCCGCGTGCGGGGCCCGGCGAATCCCGCCGATTCACCGGGGGCGGGACCGGTTGTCGGTGCGGCCCCCTAGACTCGGAAGGCGATGAGTAGCCTCTTTGACGACAGTTTCCTGGCGGACCTGACCCCCTCCGACGAGGTCCCGCCGCCGCCCGAGGAACACGCTGCCCCGGAGCCGGCCGCGGACGACCTCTTCGGGGGCCGCTTCGACGCACCCATGAGCGGGGACGCGTACTACCGGGACGGCGCCCCCAGGCCCGTCATCGACCCCGCGACGCTCCTCGACGGGCTGAACGTGGAGCAGGCCGCCGCCGTGGTGCACGCGGGATCCCCGCTGCTCATCGTGGCCGGCGCCGGTTCCGGCAAGACCCGGGTGCTGACCCACCGCATCGGCCACCTGCTGTCCGCGCGGCACGTCCACCCCGGCCAGATCCTGGCGATCACCTTCACCAACAAGGCCGCCGGCGAGATGAAGGAGCGCGTCGAGAACCTCGTCGGCCCGCGCGCGAACGCCATGTGGGTGTCGACCTTCCACAGCGCCTGCGTCCGCATCCTGCGCCGCGAGTCAAAGCTGCTCGGCTTCACCTCGTCGTTCTCGATCTACGACGCCGCCGACTCGAAGCGCCTGATGGCGCTCGTCTGCCGCGACCTGGACCTCGACCCGAAGAAGTTCCCGCCGAAGTCCTTCAACGCCAAGATCTCCAACCTGAAGAACGAGCTGATCGACGAGGAGGCCTTCGCGGCCCAGGCCGTCGACGGCTTCGAGAAGACCGTGGCCCAGGCGTACGCGATGTACCAGGGCCGGCTGCGCGAGGCCAACGCCCTCGACTTCGACGACATCATCATGACCACGGTCCACCTGCTCCAGTCCCACCCGGACGTCGCCGAGCACTACCGCCGCCGGTTCCGGCACGTCCTGGTCGACGAGTACCAGGACACCAACCACGCCCAGTACACGCTCGTCCGCGAGCTGGTCGGCACCGGATACCCGGACCTGCCGCCGGCCGAGCTGTGCGTGGTGGGTGACGCCGACCAGTCGATCTACGCCTTCCGCGGCGCGACCATCCGCAACATCCTCCAGTTCGAGGAGGACTACGCGGACGCGACCACGATCCTGCTGGAGCAGAACTACCGCTCCACGCAGACGATCCTGTCCGCCGCCAACGCGGTCATCGAGCGCAACCAGAACCGCCGCGCCAAGAACCTGTGGACCCAGGCCGGCACCGGCTCCGTCATCACCGGCTACGTCGCCGACACCGAGCACGACGAGGCGCAGTTCGTCGCCGACGAGATCGACCGCCTGACCGACGCCAAGGAGGCCAAGGCGGGCGACGTCGCGATCTTCTACCGGACCAACGCCCAGTCGCGCGTGTTCGAGGAGATCTTCATCCGCGTCGGGCTGCCCTACAAGGTCGTCGGCGGCGTCCGCTTCTACGAGCGCAAGGAGGTCCGGGACGTCCTGGCCTACCTGCGCGTCCTGGCGAACCCCGAGGACAACGTCCCGCTCCGGCGGATCCTGAACGTGCCCAAGCGCGGCATCGGCGAGCGGGCCGAGGCGATGGTCGACGCCCTCGCGATGCGCGAGAAGATCACCTTCCCGCAGGCGCTGAAGCGCGTCGACGAGGCCTTCGGGATGGCCGCCCGCTCCACCAACGCCGTCAAGCGGTTCAACGTGCTGATGGAGGAGCTCCGCACCATCGTCGACTCCGGCGCCGGTCCGGCGGTCGTGCTGGAGGCGGTGCTGGAGCGGACGGGCTACCTCGCCGAGCTCCAGTCCTCCACCGACCCGCAGGACGAGACGCGGATCGAGAACCTCCAGGAGCTGGCGGCCGTCGCCCTCGAATTCGAGCAGGCGCGCGGCGAAGCGGCGACCCCGACGGCCGGTGACGATACCGGGGCCGGTGCGCCGGCGGGCGCCGCCGCCGGTCCGGGCACCCTCTCCGAGTTCCTGGAGCAGGTCGCGCTCGTCGCCGACTCCGACCAGATCCCGGACGAGGACGAGGACGGCAGCGGCGTCATCACCCTCATGACGCTGCACACCGCCAAGGGCCTCGAATTCCCCGTGGTCTTCCTGACCGGCATGGAGGACGGCGTCTTCCCGCACATGCGCGCGCTCGGCCAGACCAAGGAGCTGGAGGAGGAGCGCCGCCTCGCCTACGTCGGCATCACCCGGGCGCGCGAGCGGCTGTACCTGACCCGCTCGGGCATGCGCAGCGCCTGGGGCACCCCCTCCTACAACCCGCCGTCACGGTTCCTGGAGGAGATCCCCACCGAGTACCTCCAGTGGAAGCGGACGGGAGCGACGCAGAAGCCGGCCGGTCCGGTGCGCGGCTCCGGGTACGGATCCGGTTCGGGCTCCGGCAAGGCCACCTTCGGGACCTCGCCCGAGGCGTTCCTGTCCTCGTCCCGTACGAAGGCGGGCCCGTCGGGGTTCGCCACGCGCCGGGCCTCCGACAAGCCGGTCATCGCGCTGACCGTCGGGGACCGGGTCACGCACGACCAGTTCGGCCTGGGCACGGTCATGGAGGTCAGGGGAGCCGGCGCGGACGCGCAGGCCACGATCGACTTCGGTGACGACAAGCCGAAGCGGCTGCTGCTGCGGTACGCCCCGGTGCAGAAGCTCTAGGCCCCCGGGGCCCGTTGGCCGGGGCCCGGGGTGTGTCCGTGCGGCTACCTCGGGTCCAGGCCGTGGCTGCGCAGCCAGGCCAGGGGGTCGATCGCGGACCCGCCACCCGGTCGCACCTCGAAGTGGAGGTGCGGTCCGGTGGAGTTGCCGGAGTTGCCGGAGTAGGCGATGATCTCGCCGGCCTTGACCTTGCCGGACCGGATCTTGGTGCTGCCGAGGTGGCAGTACCAGGTCTCGGTGCCGTCGGGCGAGGTCACTATGGCCATGTTCCCGTAGGCGCTGTTCCACTGGGTGCGCACGGTGCCGTCGGTGGCGGCCATGACCGGGGTTCCGTAGGAGACCGGGAAGTCGATGCCGGTGTGCACGGACATCCACATGCCGCCGGACTGCCCGAAGCTGGCGGAGAGGCCGTTCTGGGCGACGGGCACCGCGAACTTGGGGCGGGCCGCCTCCTTGGCCGCGGCCTCCTCGGCACGCTTCTTCTTCTCGTCCTCCTGGCGCTGGCGGAGGTCGATGCGTTCCTGCGTGCGGCTCGCGCGGTCCGCGAAGTCACCCGCGTCGGCGCTGAGCGCGGCCAGTTGGGTGTCGAGCTTGTTGTTCGCCGCGACCGGCTGCACCGAGGCGGGATCGGGCGCCGCCATCGTGGTGGTTTCCTCTGCCGGCTTCTCGGCGCCGCCGGTGAGTCCGCCGACGGATGCCGCCGCCACTCCGGCGACCCCCATCACGCAGGCGGAGGGCACGGCGACGGTCAGCAGGGCGGACCGCTTGGCCGGGGTGCGGCGACGGGTGTTGCCGCCGGCGCCGCCGGTGGTCTTGGCGACGTTGGTCCTGGACCCGCCCTTGCCGCCGGCCTTGGACGCGGACGTCGACGCGGCCTTCGCGGAGCCCTTGGCCCCGGCCCGACGGGCCGAGCGCGGCTCGCCCGGGGTGACCGGCATGGCCTGCGTGGGCTGGTCGTGCACACCGTCGATGAAGACCGGTTCGTTCGCGGACGGAGCGGGCACGGCCTCGAAGACGGAGGTCTCGGCGGTGTGCAGGTCCGCCTCGGAGCGACCGTGGGCGCCGCCGTGGGCGTGGCCTTCGGTGTACGGGTCGGCGTAGGACTCCTGGGGGGCGCCCGCGTAGGAGTCGGCGTACGGGTCGGCGTAGGAGTCCGAGTAGACCGGGACGACGGTCGTGGCCTCGTAACCGTAGGCAGCCGCCTGGGAGGTGACGCCGGTGTAGGTGTGGGCGTCGGCGACCGGTTCGGTGGCCGCTGCGCCGTTCCACGCGGTGGCGTCGTAGGTGCCGGTCTCCTGGCCGTACCCCGGGAGGGTCCAGTGTCCGGTCTGCTCCGTGGAAACGGAGTCGTAGCCGAAGGACGCCGACTCGAAGCCGGTTCCGGTTCCGGTCGCGTTCCAGGCGCTCGCGTCCCACTGGCCGGTGCCGTCCTCGGGGACGCTCTGGCTGGGCACGGTCGGCAGGTAGGTCTCTGGCGCGGACCACGCGGTGGAGTCGTACGAACCGGTCGACTGGTACGAGCCGTAGGCGTCGTAGGTCCCGGAAGCCGTGTAATCCGCAGGGTATTGGTAGCCCTGGCCCTGCGTTTCATAGGAAACGTATGCCTGGTCACCAGCGAAAGTGGTGGTGGAAAGGCCGTCGTACCCGGTTTCGGGGTACTGGCCCGACGTCGGGCGGTCGTTCACCAACTTCTCTTTCGCCTCGGCAGTGGGGGGCCTGGGTGGCCGGGGAACTCAAGGTTCACCGGAGGAGAGCAGTGGCGTGACTGTACCCGTCGGTTACACGGCTCGACAATCTTCGGCGGGTTCCGTTCTTGCGGGAACGGGGCATTCGGCGGCCTTTCGGTCCTCCGAACACCGAGCCTTGGCCTTGAGTTCGAAATTAGTTCGACTGATGGTGGGTGGGGGACCGAGCGCGCCTCCGGCGCCGGCCTCAGGAAGCGCCGTGCAGGGCGGGCGTCAGGAGGACGGCGAACGGCACCGGTAGGAGCACGGCCGACTTCAGCCGCAGGCCCCGACGCTCCCGGCCGGGCAGGACCCCGTCGATCGCGGCCACCGCGCCGACCGGCAACACGCCCGTCGCGGCCAGGAGGAACAGCACGATGCTCGCGTGGTCGAGGGCCGGGTTCGCCGGCGCGGGGATCGGTCCTGATCGTGTGGTTCCCCGCCGACCCCGGCCTTCGTGCGCATCCCGCCCCGGTGTGTTCGTGTTCCCCGGGGACTCAGATGGCCAAGCCCCGGCCTTCGGTTCCCGTGGAACCGTTCGCACCGTTCGCACCGTTCGCACCGGTCGTGGCGGGTGTGGTGCGTGAGGCGTGTGAGGGGGCATCGGACGCGGTGGGCGCCGCGACGGGGGCCGCCGTGGGCGCGGTGGCGTCGCTGACCGGACCGTCCAGGGCGCGCCGGACGGCGGTGATCACGGCGGGATGAACCGGCAGGGCCAGGTGACCGATACCGGTGACCTGCACGTTCGTCGCGTCCAGGTCCGGGTGCTCGATCCTGGCCGTCCCCGTCGGCGCCATCAAACCGTCGAACTCGCTCCAGAAGGCGACCATCCGGGTCCGGCAGCCGGGCGACGGCGCACCCAATTCGGCCAACACCTCTGATTCCGGACGCATCTGCCGGACCAGGGGGTGCGCGTCCATGAAGGGCGCCACCCGGGTACCCGAATGGGGGGTGCCGAGCGTGACCAGCGTCCGCACCCGCGCGTCGCCGCCCAGCCGCTGCACGTAGTAACGGGCGACGAGGCCGCCGAGACTGTGCCCGACGAGGTCCACCCGGTCCTGCCCGCCGCGCTCGCACAGCTCCTCGACGCGCCGGGCGAGGTGGCGGGCCGTGACGCGCAGATCGCGGGTGAAGGGGGAGTAGTTGTACGTCTCCACCCGGCGCCGGCCGTCCGCGCCGAGGGCGCGCCGCAACAGGACGAAGACCGACCGGTTGTCGGTGAACCCGTGCAGGAGCAGCACGGGGGGACGCTGCCCCCGGGTCTCGGGCGGTGCGTCGGAGGTGGTGTCCGCGTCGGCCGGCGCGGGGCGCTCGTCGAGGAGCCCGGTGGGATAGAGCAGGAGGTGCCCGGCCAGTACGACGGCCTCCAGGACGGCGGCGCGCAGCGCGGCCCCGGTCATCGAAAGCGGCAGTGGTGTGATCGACAGCCCCATGGACGGCCCTCCCCTGGACCTCTCGGGGACACGACCGCACCGCCGACGCGGCCCCGCCACCGTGCCGGGCGGCTGTCGGCGCGGTGGCGGGGCGACCCGGCGGTGATGGATCCGCTGTGTCCCACGTGTGATTTCCCCCTCCCGCTTGACCGTGAAACGGTGCGGTGCGCGATGCTGTACTTAACGTTCGTTCACTCGGGAGGCAGTGCGATGGGTGTGACCGGTCCGATCCGTGTGGTGGTGGCCAAGCCGGGTCTCGACGGCCACGACCGGGGTGCCAAGGTGATCGCACGTGCACTGCGCGACGCCGGCATGGAGGTCATCTACACCGGCCTCCACCAGACCCCCGAGCAGATCGTGGACACCGCCATTCAGGAGGACGCCGACGCGATCGGCCTCTCGATCCTCTCCGGCGCCCACAACACGCTGTTCGCGCGTGTGCTGGAGCTCCTGAAGGAGCGGGACGCGGAGGACATCAAGGTGTTCGGCGGCGGGATCATCCCGGAGGACGACATCGCTCCGCTGAAGGCGAAGGGTGTCGCCGAGATCTTCACGCCGGGTGCGACGACCACGGCGATCGTGGAGTGGGTCAACGGGAACGTCCGCCAGTAGGCCTCGCCTGTCGGCTTCGGGCGCGCCCCGACTGCGGCGCGCTCCCGCGCGGGCCCTTTCAGGCGTGGGCGGGAGCGAGTTCGGCGAGCATCGTGCCGCGGAGGCGGAGCGTGGCCACCAGGCGTTGGAACGCCTCCGCCCAGTAGGCGGCCGCGCCCGGTGAGGCGTCCGGCGGGTCCTGGGAGCCGGACGTGAGTGCCTCCAGGTGGGCGGCCTCGGTCGGGTCGAGGCATCGCTCGGCCAGGCCCATCACCCCGCTGAAGCTCCACGGGTAGCTGCCCGCCTCGCGGGCGGAGTCGAGGGCTTCGACCACGGCCCGACCCAGCGCCCCGGACCACGGGACCACGCACACGCCGAGCAGCTGGAAGGCCTCCGAGAGCCCGTGGGCCCGTATGAACTCCGCCACCCACGAGGCCCGTTCGTCCTCCGGTAGGGTTTCCAGCAGCTTCGCGCGTTCCGCCAGGGACGCGGTGCCCGGCCCCGCCGCCGGCGGTGCCGACGGCGGGCCGAGGAGCGCCTTCGACCACTCGGCGTCGCCCTGACGGACGGCCGCCCGGCACCACGCCGCGTGCAGTTCCTCCGCCCAGCCCTCCGTCACCGGCAGGGCCACGATCTCCGCCGGGCCGAGTCCGCCGAACCGGTCCCGCCAGCAATCCAGCGGAGCCGCCTCCACCAGCTGGCCGAGCCACCAGGCCCGCTCGCCGCGGCCCGCCGGAGGACGCTTGACCACCCCGTCGCGGAGCATCCCCGCGTCGCACTCCGCGGGCGGGGTCACCGACCGCGGACCGACGCAGGCCAGGGCGCGTTCCGCCATCCGGCCGGCCAGGGCGGACCCCGGCAGGGCGGACAACAGCTCGGCCGCGGTCGCCCGTACGTTGCGGCTGCGGTCCCCGAGCGCGGATTCCAGGAACGGCTCGTCCGCGGGGGAGAGGCCCGTTCGCAGGGAATCCAGGAACATCAGGCGGTCCTCCGCCCGTTCGGTGGACCAGGTGGTGGCCAGCAGGCGCGGCGCCGCCGCCGCCTCGTGCGCCCGTACGACGCCCAGCAGCGCGACCCGCTCGGCGAACAGCCCCTCCTCCCAGAGCCGGACCACCGCCTCCCGGTCGGCGGGGTCGGGCAGTTCGCCCGCGCCCCCCGTCCCGCCGCGCAGCGCGAACCGCCAGTCCGGATTGAACCGGGCCAGCCACAGCCCCCGCGCCCCGGCCAGTGCCAGGGCCTGGGGGCGCAGGTCGGTCCGGGCCCGGGCCGCGTCCAGCAGTGCCGGGACCAGCGCCGACGGGGCCCGGTAGCCGTGCCGTGCCGCCGTGGCGAGCCACTGCGGCAGCAGTTCCGTCAGGTCGGGGGAGGCCCCGCGCCGCCCCCCGGCGCTGGCCCCCCCCCCCCCGGCCCCCCCACAACTCCACAACACAACTCTTAAAAAACTAAAAAATTACAAAACACTTATTCCGT
>NZ_JANFAK020000135.1 GCF_024721315.2 Streptomyces sp. Isolate_45 | reverse complement strand
CGGCGCGGGGGCCGACCCGCGCGGGGCCCGACTACGCTTCGTACGGGCGGGCCGGCCAGGGCGCCTGGGCCGGGCGCAGGCCCTCGGGGCCCTCCGGGGAGGCCGTGGCGGCGGCCAGCGCCAGGACGCCCGTCACCAGGCCCGGGTTCCCGAGCTCGCCCGCGAGGACGCCGCGCACCAGGTCGGCCAGCGGCACCCAGGCCACCTCCATGTCGGCCTCCTCCGAGTCGGACTCCTCGTACCGCTCCCCCTCGGCGTCGGAGACGCCCCGCGCCAGGAAGATCCGGATCGCCTCGTCGGAGCCGCCGGGCGAGGCGAAGAAGTCGGCCAGCACCCGCCAGTCCTCGGCCTTGACGTGGGCCTCCTCGTACAGCTCGCGCTGTGCCGCGCGCAGCGGGTTCTCCCCCGGTACGTCGAGCAGCCCTGCGGGGAGTTCCCACAGCCGGTGCCGTACGGGGTGCCGGTACTGACGGATCACCAGGACCCGGTCCTGCGCGTCGAGGGCCAGGACGCACACCGAGCCGGGGTGGACCTGGTAGTCGCGGCGGACCACCGACCGGTCCGGCATCCGCACCATGTCCGAGGCGACCGCCGTCTTGGCGCCCTCGAAGGGCCGCCTCGACGACAGGGTTTCCCAGGTTTCCGACGTATCGCTGATCCCCATGCCCCAAGCCTCCACACAACGCGCGACAGCCGGGGTACGGATCTTTCCGTACCCCGGCTGTCTACGTTATGCGGTCAGGCGCTCACTTCGCGGACTGCTGCCGCTCCACGGCGGCCTTGACCAGTCCCGCGAACAGCGGGTGCGGCCGGGTCGGGCGCGAGCGCAGCTCCGGGTGGGCCTGGGTGGCCACCAGGTAGGGGTGCACCTCGCGCGGGTACTCGACGTACTCGACGAGCTTGTTGTCCGGGGAGGTGCCGGAGAAGACCAGACCGGCCTTCTGCTCCAGCTCGCCGCGGTAGGCGTTGTTGACCTCGTAGCGGTGCCGGTGGCGCTCGTCCACGTACGCCTGGTCGCCGTAGACCTCGCGCACGATGGAACCCTCGGCGAGCTTCGCCGGGTACATGCCCAGACGCATGGTGCCGCCCAGGTCGCCCGCGCCCTCGACGAAGGCCAGCTGCTCCTCCATGGTCGAGATGACCGGGTGCGGGGTGGAGGCGTCGAACTCGGTGGAGTTCGCGTCGGCGATGCCCGCGAGGTTGCGCGCGGCCTCGATGACCACGCACTGCAGACCCAGGCACAGGCCGAGCAGCGGGATCTTGTTCTCGCGGGCGTAGGTGATCGCGCCGACCTTGCCGTTGACACCGCGGTCGCCGAAGCCTCCGGGGACGCAGATCGCGTCCACGTCGGCCAGCTGCGCCGCCGCGTCCTCGGGGGTCTTGCAGTCGTCGGAGGTGACCCACTTGATCTGCACGCGGGCCCTGTTGGCGAACCCGCCGGCGCGCAGCGCCTCGGTCACCGACAGGTAGGCGTCGGGCAGGTCGATGTACTTGCCGACGAGTGCGACCTTGACCTCGTGGTCGGGATTGTGGACCCGGTCCAGCAGGTCCTCCCACACGGTCCAGTTGACGTCGCGGAAGGGCAGGTCGAGCTTGCGCACGACGTAGGCGTCCAGGCCCTCGGTGTGCAGCACCTTCGGGATGTCGTAGATCGACTTGGCGTCGATCGCGGCGACCACGGCGGCCTCGTCCACGTCGCACATCAGCGAGATCTTGCGCTTGATGGAGGTGGGGACGTCACGGTCGGCGCGCAGCACGATCGCGTCGGGCTGGATGCCGATGTTGCGCAGGGCCGCGACGGAGTGCTGGGTGGGCTTGGTCTTCAGCTCGCCGGAGGGGCCGATGTAGGGCAGCAGCGAGATGTGCACGACGAAGACGTTGTCGCGGCCGACCTCGTGACGGACCTGGCGGACGGTCTCCAGGAACGGCAGCGACTCGATGTCGCCGACGGTGCCGCCGACCTCGGTGATGACCACGTCGACGTCCGCGGTCGCCATGCGGCGGATGCGGTGCTTGATCTCGTTGGTGATGTGCGGGATGACCTGCACGGTGTCACCGAGGTACTCGCCGCGCCGCTCCTTGGCGATGACCGTCGAGTAGACCTGGCCGGTGGTGACGTTGGCCGAGCCGTCGAGGTCGACGTCGAGGAAGCGCTCGTAGTGGCCGATGTCCAGGTCGGTCTCGGCGCCGTCGTTGGTGACGAACACCTCACCGTGCTGGAAGGGGTTCATCGTGCCGGGGTCGACGTTCAGGTACGGGTCGAGCTTCTGCATCGTGACCCGCAGGCCGCGCGCCTTCAGCAGCGCACCCAGGCTGGAGGCGGTCAGCCCCTTGCCGAGGGACGAAGCGACACCCCCGGTGACGAAGATGTGCTTGGTCGTCATGGATTTGGGCGGCATCGCCAAGAGGGGGCTCCCGTGGTCGCGAGGTGAGGTGCGTCCGGCGCCGTTCCGCGAAGATCCGGATCGGGTCTCAGGGGGCGCCGAAGCTGCGGTTTCGGGGCTCCTGATTCGCACAGGCAGACCACCGGTCCACGGGGTACCAGCCTATCAGCGCCCGGGAGGGTCCGCTTCCGGACGCGCGGCGGGCCGCCCGCGCCGTACCGTCGTGGCGCAGCCCGGAGGGGCCGTTCGCGCAGGTCACCCGTTCAGTCGAGCCACATTCCCCCGGGACTTCAGGAGATCACTAGGGTGCCCGTCATACCCTGCTCGGATACTGCTGTTACATCGCCGCCGAGCAGGCCGGAATTCGGCGTCACCGCGCCACGTCCGGCAGTCTGGAGCTCGACGCGGAAATCCCTTCCGCGCAGCAGGACCGCGCATCCGCGCAATGCAAGCGCCCTCAGGGGCGGACGTGGCCGTTCGACTGGAGATGCAACGTGTCCGGGCGCATCGAGGATTACGCACTGATCGGGGACATGCAGACCGCGGCGCTGGTCTGCCGGGACGGGGCGGTGGATTGGTTGTGTCTGCCCCGTTTCGATTCCCCTGCCGCCTTCGCGAGCATTCTCGGTACCGAGGAGCACGGGTTCTGGCGGGTCGGCCCCGCGGTCCCGCCCGGGACCGAGCCGCCGCGTGCCGACCGTCGCCGCTACCGCGGTGAATCGCTCGTGCTGGAGTCTGAGTGGGACACCCCGCGGGGGACCGTCCGCGTCATCGACTTCATGCCGCCGCGCGAGGACCACGCGCCGCAGCTGATCCGCATCGTGGAGGGTGTCAGCGGGCGCGTCCCGATGCGCTCGTCGCTGCGCATGCGCTTCAGCTACGGACGGATCGTGCCCTGGGTGCACAAGGTGGACGGCCGTACCGTGGCCGTCGCCGGCCCGGACTCGGTGTGGGTGGACACCGACGCGGAGACGTACGGCAAGAACCTGACGACGTACTCCGACTTCACCGTCGGCCCCGGCGACCGCGTCGCCTTCGCCATCAGCTGGCAGGCCTCGCACCGCAGCGCCCCCGAGCGCCCCGACTCCGAGGGCGCCCTGGAGGCCACCACCGAGTTCTGGCGGGACTGGGTCGCGCACTGTACGTACCACGGGCCCTACCGGGAGGCCGTGGTGCGCTCCCTGATCACCCTCAAGGCCCTGACGTACGCGCCCACGGGCGGGATCGTCGCCGCGCCGACCACCTCCCTCCCGGAGGAGATCGGCGGGGTCCGCAACTGGGACTACCGCTACACCTGGCTGCGGGACGCCGCCATCACCCTGTCGTCGCTGCTGCGCACCGGCTACCGGGAGGAGGCCTCCGCGTGGCGGGACTGGCTGCTGCGCGCGGTCGCCGGCGACCCGGAGAACCTGCAGATCATGTACGGGATCGCCGGTGAGCGGGAGCTGGGCGAGACGGAGTTGGACTGGCTGCCCGGCTACGAGAACTCCGGCCCGGTCCGGGTCGGCAACGGCGCGGCCCACCAGCTCCAGCTCGACGTGTACGGCGAGGTCACCGAGGCCCTGCACCTGGGCCACATGACGGGCCTGGCCCGCAACGACTACGCGTCGGTGCTCCAGCTGAAGCTGATCCGCTACCTGGAGACGCACTGGAGCGAGCCGGACGAGGGCATCTGGGAGGTGCGCGGCCCGCGCCGCCACTTCGTGCACTCCAAGGTGATGGCCTGGGTGGCCGTGGACCGCACGATCAAGCTGATCGAGAGCGGGGACGCGGACGGTCCGCTCGACCGCTGGCGGGAGCTGCGCGACGAGATCCACGCGGACGTGTGCGAGAAGGGCTACGACAAGGAACGCAACACGTTCACGCAGTCGTACGGATCCCGGGAGCTGGACGCCTCCCTGCTGCTGATCCCGCAGATGGGCTTCCTGCCGCCGGACGACAAGCGGGTCATCGGGACCATCGAGGCGATCCAGCGCGAGCTGTCGACCCCGGACGGTTTCATCCTGCGCTACCCGACGGCCGGCGAGGAGGCCGGCGTCGACGGCCTCCAGGGCGACGAGGGGGCCTTCCTGGCCTGCTCGTTCTGGATGGCCGACGACCTCGCGATGATCGGCCGGGTCGACGAGGCCCGGCGGCTCTTCGAGAAGCTCCTCGCCCTGCGCAACGACCTGGGGCTGCTGGCCGAGGAATGGGACCCGAAGCTCCAGCGCCAGGTCGGCAACTTCCCCCAGGCCTTCAGCCACGTCCCCCTGATCGACACGGCCCTGCGCCTGACGGCGAGCGGGGCGTACGGGGGCTGACGCTCGGCGGTCGTTTCCGGGCGGGCCGCCCACGCGCGCGCACCACGCGCGCGTGGGCGGCCCGTCCCGCAGCCCGCTCCCGGGATGCCCCGGGCCTGGGCCGCGCCTAGCCTGGAGTGGTCCCTTGCCCTTTCCCGAAGGGGGCCTGTCATGGCTTCCCCATCGAAGGCGACCACGGCCCTGGCCGCGCTCCGCGAGGACCTGTCGGGCCCCGTCCTCACCCCGGAGGACGGCGGTTACGACGAGGCGAGGGCGGTCTTCAACGCCATGATCGACCGGCGTCCGGCCGTGATCGCCCAGTGCGAGAGCGAGGCGGACGTGGTCACGGCCGTCCGGTTCGGCCGCGAAGTGGACCTGCCGATCGCGGTGCGCGGCGGCGGGCACAGCGTGGCCGGGATGTCGCTGGGCGACGGCGCGCTCGTGGTGGACCTGCGCCGGATGAACGAGGTGACGGTGCATCCGGGGGCCAGGTCCGTACGGGTGGGCGGCGGCGCGACCATGAGCCACTTGGACCGGGCCTGCCAGCCGCACGGCCTGGCGACGACCGGCGGCCGGGCCTCGACCACCGGGGTCGGCGGTTTCGTGCTGGGCGGCGGATCGGGCTGGCTGGACCGGAAGTTCGGGCTGGCCGTCGACAACCTGCTGGGCGTGGACCTGGTGACCGCGGACGGCGAGACGGTCACCGCGACCGCCGAGGACCGTCCGGAGCTCTTCTGGGCGCTGCACGGCGGCGGCGGGAACTTCGGGATCGCCACGTCGATGACGCTGCGGCTGCACGAGCTGCCCGCCATGTCGATCGCGTTCGTGCTGTACCTGCCCGAGTACGGGCCCGAGGTGCTGCGTACGTTCCGGGCCGTCGTCGAGGCGGGCCCGCGCGAGGCGAGCGGGGCGGCCCTGTACCTGACCGGCCCGCCGGAGGATTTCGTACCGGCGCACCTGGTGGGGCGGCTGATGGCGGGCGCGCTGCTGACGTACGCCGGTCCCGAGGACGAGATGCGCAGGCTGGCCGAACCGCTGCTGGCGCTGCCGCACGAGTCGGAGATCGTGACGGCCATCCCGTACGCCGACCTCCAGTGCATGATCGACGATCCGCCGGGGATGCGGAACTACTGGTCGGCGGAGTACCTGACGGGCGTCCCGGACGCCTTCGTGGACGTGTTCTGCGCGCGGGCGGGCACCATGCCGGTGCCGACGGGCACGCAGCACCTGGTGTTCCCGCAGGGCGGCGCGATCGCCGACGGTCCGGCCGACTACCCGGTGCCGTACCGGGACGCGGCGTGGGCGGTGCACCCGTTCGCGATCTGGGAGGACCCGGCGGACGACGAGCTGTGCCGCCAGTGGGTCAAGGACGTACGGGCCGACGCGGCGCCCTGGTCCACCGGCGCCGTCTACCTCAACTTCATCGCGCACGAGGGTTCGGAGCGGATCGTGGCCGGGCTCGGCCCGGAGAACATGCGCAGGCTGGGGGCGGTGAAACGGGAGTACGACCCGGACAACGTCTTCCGGTTCAACCACAACATTCCTCCCGCCTGACCCCCTGGTAGCGTCCGGCGACATGGACAACCAGGGCGGGATCACGGTTCAGCGGGCGCTGGAGCTGCCGGGGCTGCGCAGCGGCCTTCCGGAAGTGGTGGCCTGCGCCGACCGGCTCGGCCGGACCGTCCGCTGGGTGCACGCGGGCGAGGTCCCCAACATCGCCTCCCTGCTCAAGGGCGGCGAGCTGCTGCTGACCACGGGGTTGGGCCTGGGCACCCGGCCCGCCGAGCAGCGGGCCTTCGTACGCCGCCTCGCGGACCGGGGCATCGCCGCGCTGGTCGTCGAGCTGGGCCCGCGCTTCACCCGGCTGCCCGCGACCCTCGTGGAGACGGCCCGCGCGGCGGGCCTGCCGCTGGTGCAGCTGCACCGGGAGGTGCCGTTCGTCGCGGTCACCGAGGAGGTCCACACCGAGATCGTCAATGGCCACTACGCGCTGCTCCAGCGGGCCGAGGAGGTCCACCGGCGCTGCACGGAGGCCCTCCTGGGCGGTGGCGGGATCCCGCAGGTGCTGCGCATCCTGGCCGACTTCACGGCGAACCCTGTCTTCCTGGAGACCACCGACGGACAGTTGCTGTACGCGGCCGGCCCGGTCGCCGGGGACGCCGCGGCGGACCCGCTCCAGGTGTGGGAGGGGCTGCGAGGCCAGCGCGAGGTCGAGCCCTCGGGGAACGCGGTGGTCATCGACGTTCCCGGGGGTGGTCACGGCACGGGCTCGGTCCGGGCCCGGCTCGTACTGGCGGGGGTGTCGGCGCCGCTGCTGCCGGTGCACCGGATGGCGGCGGAGCGGACGGCCGGGGTGTTGGCCGTGGTCCTCATGCAGGCCCGGCAGGAGGAGGAGCTGGCGGCGCGCGGCCGCGGCGATTTCCTGACGGACCTGGCGGAGGGCCGCATCTCGGCGGACGACGCGCCGGCGCAGGCACGCGTGCTGGGCTTCCGGCCGGGCGCGGGGCCGCTGCTGCCGATGGTGATGCGGCTGTCCACCGACCTGGGGGCCTCGGGGAACGGGGCGGTCCTGGCCCGGGCGGTCCTGGAGGAGTTGGCGTCGGTCGGGGTCCCGGTGCTGCTGGGCGTCCGTCCGGTGGAGGGGCGGGTGCCGCTGCTGGTGTCGCTGCGCGCGGAGTCGGAACGCACCGCGGTCGCCGACCGGGTGGCGGCGGCGCTTCGGGCGGGCGTCGAGCGGGCCGGCCTGGACCGGGCCGGGGCTCCCCCGGCGGTGGTCGTCGGCGTCTCCGGCAGCTGGGCGGCCGCCTCGGCGGGGCTGCGGCACGCCGCCGAGACGGCCACCGCGGCCCACGGGCTCCCGCCCCGGCCCTGGTACGACGCCCGCCGCCTGGACATCGACCTGCTGCTGTGGCGACTGCGCGAGCACCCCGACCTGGCGGCGTTCGTGGACCGGGCGATCGGGGCGCTGCGCGTCCACGACGCCGCTTCCCGGCCGCCGCTGCTGCCGACGCTGGAGACGTACCTGGCGCACGCGGGGCGCAAGGCGGAGACGGCCCGGGAGCTGCACCTGAACCGGCAGACCCTGTACAACCGGCTGGCGCGGATCTCCGAGCTGCTGGGCGCCGACCTGGACGACCCGGAGACGGTGCTCTCCCTCAGCCTGGCGCTGCGCGCCCGCCGGCACGTGGTGCCCTCCTGAGGCACCCGGCGGCCGCTCCGGGTCCGGCGGCCCGTGCGTCCGGGCTCAGCGCCGGCGTTCCATCAGTTCGTCGTACACCGAAAGGACCTGGGCGACCGTCTCGTCCTCGGAGGGCCACGTCGCGGCCTGGGCCCGACCGGCCTCCGCGAGGTCGGCGCGCCGCCCGGGGTCGCCCAGCAGCGCGGCCACGGCGCCGGCGAGCGCGCCCGGATCCCCGTACGGGACCAGCACGGCCGCGTTCCCGACCAGCTCGGGCACTCCGCCGACCTCGGTGGCCACCAGGGCCACGCCGGCCCGCAGGGCCTCCTGGGCCAGCAGGGAGCGCCCTTCCCAGCGGCTCGGCAGCACCGCGACGTCGGCGGCGGCCAGCAGCCGGTCGGCGTCGCGGCGCCGGCCCAGCAGCCGTACGGGGAGGCCCTCCTCCTCGATGCGCCGGGACAGCTCGGCCCGCAGCGGGCCCTCCCCCGCGATGACGAGCAGCGGTACCGGGTCCAGGGCCCGCCAGGCGCGCGCCGCGTCCAGCAGGACGGAGTACCCGCGACGGGCCGCCAGGCTTCCGATCGCGATGACCAGCGGCCGTTCCACGACGCCCAGTTCCGCCCGGGTCTTGTCCGCGTCGGCCACCGGCTCGGGGCCGTCGACCGCGGTCACGGGTACGGCCACGGCCGCGAGCCGGGCGTCGCGCGCGCCGCGCAGCCGGGCGAGGTCCACCTGGTCGGAGGAGGCGCCGAGCACCACGGCCGCGGTCCGCGCCACGTGCCGCTCCAGCAGTCGGCCGAGGCGTCCGAACGGGCCGGGCGCCTCGGGGGTGCCGCCGTGCCAGGTCACCACCAGCGGCACCCGCAGGCCGCCGCCGCGCAGGGCCAGCGCGGCCCGCATCCCGGCGCGCACCCCGTGCGCGTGGACCAGGTCCGCGCCGGCGCAGGCGGCCCGCAGCGCGCTCGCGGCGTCGGGCGTGAACTGCGCGCCGGCGCCGGTGAAGTCGTACTCCCCCTCCGCGGCGACGGGGGCGCAGACCGTCACGCGCACTCCGCGCGCGGCCAGACCGGTCGTCAGGGACCGTACGTGGGCGCTGCTGCCCGCGCCGGCACCGCCGAGGACCTGGACGGTACGCAGCGGTGGCCGCCCGTACGGTTGTGCGGGGGCGGGGAACGAAACCGGGGAGCTGCTCACGGGCCGAAGCTCCAGGGGGAGGAGTCAGAGACGTCGCCCAGGATGCCAGTCCGCACGCGCGTTCCGGGACCATACGGGTGCGGATCCCGTACGGGATACCGCGCGACGCCCGCCGGCCTCACCCACACGGGCTATCACCGTGTCACCCCGGGGCCTCCCGGACCCGGCTCCGCAGGCGTGCCCCGACCCGCCGGCGACCCGCTCGGAATCCGTCCCGGACGTGCCCCGGACGTGCCGGAGGGGCCCGGGTCGGTGTCCGTCCCGGGCCCCTCCGGTCGCGTCAGGCGTCGGCGCGCGCCGCGTCGAGGAGTTCCTCGGCGTGGGCCCGCGCGGTCTGCGAGTCCTCCTGCCCGGCCAGCATCCGGGACAGTTCGCGGATCCGGTCCTCGCCCTCCAGCACGGTCACGCCCGAGCGGGTCACGGACCCGTCGACGGTCTTCTCCACCAGCAGCTGCCGGTCGGCGAAGGCCGCCACCTGCGGGAGGTGGGTGACGACGACGACCTGCGCGGACTTGGCCAGTTTCGCGAGCCGCCGCCCGACCTCGACGGCCGCCTTGCCGCCGACACCGGCGTCGACCTCGTCGAAGAGGTAGGTGGGCACCGGGTCGGACCCGGCGAACACGACCTCGACCGCGAGCATGACGCGCGACAGCTCACCGCCCGAGGCTCCCTTGGCGATCGGCCGCGGCTGTGCACCCGGGTGCGGGGCCAGCAGCAGTTCGACCTCGTCCGCACCCGAGGGCCCGTACGCGACCGGGCGGCCGCCGACCTCGACGCCCTCGGCGTCCTCGGTCTGCCGGATGTCGATCGTCACGCGGGCGTGCGGCATGGCCAGGGAGGCCAGTTCCGCGGTCACGGCGGAGGCGAACCGTTCGGCGGCCTCACCTCGCGCATCCGTCAACGCCTGTGCCAGCAGGGACAGTTCCTCCCGCAGCCCGTCCCGTTCGGCGGTCAGGTCCGCGATGCGCCCGTCGTCCCCGTCCAGCTCCAGCAGGCGGGCGGAGCCCTGCTGGGCCCATTGCAGTACGGAGTCGATGGAGTCGCCGTACTTGCGGGTCAGCTGGGTCAGCGCCGCCCGGCGCTCCTCCACCGCGGCGAGTCGCAGCGGATCGGCGTCGAGGTCGTCGGCGTACCCGGCCAGTTCGCCGGCCACGTCGGTCAGCAGGATGCCGAGTTCCCCGATCCGCTCGGCGAGCGCGCCGAGGACCGGGTCGTGGGAGCGTACGGATTCCAGGGCCCGGTGCGCGCCCGCGACGAGCGTGTTCGCGTCGATGCCCTCCGGGTCCTCGGGGTTGCCCGCGAGGGCCGCGTGGGCGACCTGCGCGGCCGACGCGAGGGACTCGGCGTGACCGAGCCGCTCGGCCTCCGCCGCCAGCTCGGCGTCCTCGCCGGGCAGCGGTTCCACGGCGGCGACCTCGTCGAGCCCGAAGCGCAGCAGGTCCGCCTCCTGGGCCCGTTCCCGGGCCCGGGTGGTGAGGGTGTCCAGCTCCACGGCGACGGCGCGCAGCCTGCGGTAGGCGCCGGCGTACTTCTCCAGGGGGACGGCGACCGCGTCCCCGGCGTACCGGTCGAGCGCCTGGCGCTGCCGGGCGGGCCTCAGGAGGCCCTGCTGGTCGGTCTGGCCGTGGACGGCGATCAGTTCGTCGGCGAGCTCGCCGAGCAGGCCGACGGGCACGGAGCGGCCTCCGACGTGGGCGCGCGAGCGTCCCTCGGCGGACACGGTCCGGCTGATCAGCAGGACGCCGTCGTCGAGCTCCGCCCCGGCCTCCTCGGCGCGCAGGGCGGCGGGCGAGTCCGGGCGCAGGACGATGCGTCCCTCGACCACCGCGGCCTTGGCCCCGATCCGCACCAGGGCCGGATCGGCGCGGCCGCCGAGCAGCAGGCCGAGGCTGGTGACGACCATCGTCTTGCCCGCGCCGGTCTCGCCGGTCACCGCGGTGAATCCGGGCGACAGCTCGACCACCGCGTCGTCGATGACCCCGAGCGACCGTATCCGCATCTCCTCAAGCACGGGACGACGATACCGAGGTTTCACCGGTGCCATGGGACAGCACCCGCCCGGGGCCTTTCGAACGCGTGTACCAATACAGACTTATGGGACGGCCGGACGGTCCAACCGGTCGACCCGTCCGGTCGCCCCGGAGGGCCGACAGCGCGGCGCACTCCACTGGGGCGCGCTCAGCGGGGCGCGCCCCAGTGGGCCGCTCTCTAGTGGGGCGCGCCGCGCCATCCCGAGACCGGCAGCGCGAACTTCGCGACGAGCCGGTCCGTGAAGGACGCGTGGTGCAGCCGGGCGAGCCGCACCGGCACCGTGCCCCGGCGGACCTCCACCCGGGCCCCGGAGGGCAGCTCCAGCATCCGCCGCCCGTCGCACCACAGCACGCCGTGCGGGGTACCCGTCTGCACCTCGACCGCCAGCACCGAGTCGGGCGAGGTCACCAGGGGCTTCGCGAACAGCGCGTGCGCGCTGATCGGCACCATCAGCAGCGCCTCGACCTCCGGCCAGACCACCGGTCCGCCCGCCGAGAAGGCGTACGCCGTCGAGCCGGTCGGCGTCGCGCAGACGATCCCGTCACAGCCGAAGCCGGTCACCGGGCGCCCGTCGATCTCCAGGACCACCTCCAGCATCCGCTCCGGGGACACCTTCTGGACGGCGGCCTCGTTCAGGGCCCAGTCCCGGTGGACCACGTCACCGTTCGTCCGTACGAGGACGTCGAGGGTCATCCGCTCCTCGACCTCGTACTCCCGGGTGACGACCCGGTCGACGACCCGGTCCAGGTCATCGCGCTCGGCCTCGGCGAGGAACCCCACCCGGCCCAGGTTGACGCCGAGCATCGGAACGCCCGAGCCGCGCGCGAACTCCGCCCCGCGCAGCAGGGTCCCGTCGCCGCCCAGCACGATCAGCAGCTCACACCCCTCCAGCACAGTGGGCGTGCACTCGGCGACGAGCTCCACCTCGGGCGGCAGCGGCAGGTCCACCGCCTCGTGCTCCAGGACGCGGACCCCGAGGCCCGATTTGAGCAGGCCCTGCACGACCAGTTCCGCACTGCGGATGGCCGCGGGCCGCCCGGTGTGCGCGACCAGGAAGACGGTGCGCGCTCCTGCCGGATCCGGTTCTCCCGGACCCGTCGGAAATCCCGAACCCGCTGACGCCGACGAATCTGTCACTGAGGCCCCTCCGCCACTGCACGGTCCACATCCCCCGGGTCGAGTGCCGGTGCCCCCGCCCGCAGCCACAAAAAGTACTCGACGTTCCCCGACGGCCCGGGCAGCGGGCTCGCCGTCACGCCGACCACGCCCAGCCCCAGCTTCCAGGCCCGCGCGGCGACGTCGCGCACCGCTTCCGCGCGCAGCTCGGGGCTGCGCACCACGCCGCCGCTGCCGAGGCGGTCCTTGCCGACCTCGAACTGCGGCTTCACCATCAGCACCAGGTCGGCGCCGGGTGCCGTGCACCGCACGAGCGCGGGCAGCACCAGCCCGATCGAGATGAAGGACAGGTCCCCGACGACCAGGTCCACCGGGATCCCGTCGATCAGCTCGACGGTCAGTTCGCGGACGTTGGTGCGGTCCTTGACCGTGACCCGGTCGTCGCTCTGCAGGGACCAGGCGAGCTGCCCGTAGCCGACGTCGACGGCCACGACGTGGTCCACGCCCGCGCGCAGCAGCACGTCGGTGAAGCCGCCGGTCGAAGCGCCCGCGTCGAGCGCCCGCCGACCCTCGACGACCAGCCCCTGCGGCCCGAACGCCGCGAGGGCGCCGGCCAGCTTGTGGCCGCCCCGGGAGACGTAGTCGGGGTCGCTGTCGTCCTTCAGCACGACGAGGGCCGCGCTGGTCTCGACCTGGGTGGCCGGCTTGGTCGCGGTGGTGCCGCCCACCGTCACCCGGCCGGCGGCGATCAGCTGGGCCGCGTGTTCCCGCGAGCGGGCCATGCTGCGGCGTACCAGTTCGGCGTCCAGGCGGCGGCGTGCCACTCCTGCCACGATCGGTTCAGCTCCTGTTTTCGTAAGGTCCGGGGACGGTCGGTGCGTCCAGCGCGGTCAGCGCCTCGCGCAGTCCCCTGTGCACATCCTCGTACACCTCGACGTGTCCGTCCGCCGCCAGCCGGTCCGCGTCCGCCAGCCGCTCCAGGTGGGCGTCGACGTCGGCGTGCCCGGTGGGGGTGCGTACGACGCCCAGCGGGGCGGGCGCGGACGGTTCGGCGGACTCCGCCGCGAGGTCCTCCCCGGACGCCGTCCCGGGCCCCTCGGGGCGGTCCTCGGGGCGGTCCTCGGCGCTCTCCGGTCGTTCGTCGGTCATGGCCCGACGCTACCGCGAAGCGGGTGGACGGCCGCGCACGGCTCTGCGGTACGGTCGTGATCACCATGGCTACGATCGAGGAGTGCCGCGAAGCACTCGACCGACTTTCCGACAACCTGGCGCGGGCCGAGGGCGACGTGCGCGGCGCGGCGGCCCTGGACCGCTCCCTGAGCTGTCACATCACCGACCTCGACCGGACCTTCACCGGCCGGCTGGACGACGGCCGGATCAGGGTGGACGCGGTCGCGCCCGGCCCGCCCCGCGCGAAGGCCGAGATCAGGCTCGCGATGACCGGGGACGACCTGCTCGCGCTGGTCGCGGGCGAGCTGAGGTTCCCCAAGGCCTGGGCCTCCGGCCGGGTCCGGCTGGAGGCGGGCTTCCGTGACCTGCTGCGCCTGAAGTCCCTCCTGTAGGGCGGGACCCGTCCGGCTCAGAGCGCTCCGACGGTCGCCCGCGCACGGGCCGAGCGGCCCGCCGGCACCACCAGGGGGGTACCCGTCTCCGGGTCCTCGATGATCTGGCAGCGGACCCCGAAGACCTCCTCCACCAGGCCGGCGGTGACCACCTCGGCCGGCGGCCCCTCGGCGACGACGACGCCCCCGCGCAACGCGATCAGATGGGTGGCGTAGCGGGCCGCGTGGTTCAGGTCGTGGAGCACCGCCACCAGGGTCCGGCCCTGCTCCTCGTGGAGTTCCGCGCACAGGTCGAGGACGTCGAGCTGGTGCTGGATGTCCAGGTAGGTCGTCGGCTCGTCGAGCAGCAGCAACGGGGTCTGCTGGGCGAGCGCCATCGCGATCCACACCCGCTGTCGCTGACCGCCCGACAGTTCGTCCACGGCCCGGTCGGCGAGTTCGGCGACCCCGGTGGCCGCCATCGACTCGTTCACGATCCGCTCGTCCTGCGGCGACCACTGGCGCAGCAGGCCCTGGTGCGGGTACCGGCCGCGCGAGACGAGGTCGGCGACGGTGATGCCGTCGGGTGCGATCGAGGACTGCGGGAGCAGGCCCAGGGTCCTGGCGACCTTCTTCGCGGGCATCGAGGCGATGGCCTGCCCGTCCAACAGCACCCGCCCCGCGGAGGGCTTCAGCATCCGCGACAGGGCCCGCAGCAGCGTCGACTTCCCGCAGGCGTTGGGGCCCACGATCACCGTGAAGGAGTTGTCGGGGATCTCCACCGACAGGTTCTCCGCGATGATCCGCTGGTCGTACCCGAGCGTGACGTTCTCCGCGGTCAGCCGCTGCACCTGCGTACTCCTCGTGTTGCGGGACTTGTCGCCCGGCTCGTTGCCCGTCCCGTTGCCCGTCCCGTTGCCGGGCTGGTCGCTGCCTGATTCCTCGCCGGGGCCGGGACCGGGGTCGGGGCCGCCCGTCCGCGCGGTCATATGCGGCCCGCCTTGCGCTCGGCGACGAGCAGCCAGAGCAGGTAGAGACCGCCGATGAGCCCGGTCACCACGCCCACCGGCAGCTGGTCCGCGCCGAACGCCCGCTGCGAGGCCAGGTCGGAGGCCAGCAGCAGTACGGCGCCCATCAGCGCGCCGGTCAGCAGGTTCGAGCCGGTCGAGCGGCTCAGCCGCCGCGCCAGCTGGGGCGCGGCCAGCGCGACGAAGCTGATCGGCCCGGCGGCCGCGGCCGCCGCGGTGGTCAGGACGATCGCCGCCGGCATCAGCACCATGCGGGTGCGCTCCACCCGCACGCCCAGCGCGTACGCGGCGTCGTCGCCCATCTCGATCGTGCGCAGCGCCCGGCTCTGCCCGAGGACCACCGGGAACAGCACGGCGCAGGTGGCCAGCAGCGGCCACACCTGTGCCCAGTCCCGGCCGGCCAGCGAACCCGTCAGCCAGACCATCGCCCGGGTGGCCTCGACGACCTGGGCCTTGGTCATGAGGTACTGGATCACGGCGACGAGGACGGCCGAGGACCCGATGCCGACGAGCACCAGCCGGTACCCCTGGATCCCCCGCTTGTACGCGAGCAGGTAGACGGCCGCGCCCGCGAGCAGACCGCCGGCCAGCGCGCCCAGTGCCACCTCGGTGGCCCCGCCCTTGAGGACGACGATGACGGTGAGCGCGCCCACGGAGGCACCGTGCCCGAAGCCCAGCAGGTCGGGCGAGCCCAGCGGGTTGCGGGAGACGGACTGGAAGACCGCGCCGGACATCCCGAGGGCCGCGCCGACCAGGACGGCGACGAGGACCCGGGGCAGCCGCAGGTCGTTGACGATGAAGGCGTGGGCGGGACTGCCGTTGCCCAGCAGGGTCCGTACGACGTCCAGGGGCGCGATCTCGAAGTCGCCGGTGCCGATGAGCACGACGGCGAGCACCGTCGTGGCGGCGGCCAGCACCACTCCGGTGAGCAGCGCACGGGGCTCCACGCGCAGCGAGGTCCGCCCGGGTCCGCGCAGCGCACGCAGCCGCGCCTTCGGAGTGGCGGCGACGGCGCCGGCCGCGGTCCTCGTACCGTTCGCGGTCACAGCTGGGCCATCCTCTTGCGCCGAACCAGGTGGATGAAGACCGGGCCGCCGATCAGGGCGGTGACGATGCCGACCTGCAGCTCGGCCGGCCGGGTGACGACCCGTCCGATGACGTCCGCGCCCAGCAGCAGGACCGGTGCGAGCACCGCCGAGTACACGAGGACCCAGCGCATGTCCGGCCCGGTCACGACCCGCACCAGGTGCGGGATCATCAGCCCGACGAACACGATCGGCCCGCACGCCGCGGTCGCCGCCCCGCACAGCAGGGTGATGGCGACCATGGCGGCGATCCGGGTCCGTGTCAGGTGGGCGCCGAGCGCCCGAGCGGTGTCGTCGCCCATGGCCATCGCGTTGAGCGGGCGCCCCAGCAGCAGCGCGAGGGCCGCGCCGACCAACAGGAAGGGCGCCACCTGCTCGACGGTGTCCATGGTCGCGGAGGACAGCGAACCGACCGTCCAGAAACGCAGCTTGTCCAGCGCCTTGGAATCCATCAGCTGCACGGCGTTGATATAGCCGACGAGCGCCGCGCTGGCCGCCGTACCGGCGAGCGCGAGCCGCACCGGCGTCGCGCTGCGGCTGCCGCCGAGCACGTACACGACGACCGATACGGTCCCCGCTCCCAGGAAGGCCCACCACACGAACTCGGTCAGCGAGGCGGCGCCGAAGAAGCTGATCGCCGACACGACGGCGGCCGCGGCGCCCGCGTTCACGCCGAGGATGCCGGGCTCGGCCAGCGGGTTGCGGGTCAGCGCCTGCATCACCGCGCCGGACAGGCCGAGGCCCAGCCCGACGAGTACCCCGAGGACGGTGCGCGGGACCCGAAGATCCCGCACCACCACGTCGTTCGGGGTTCCGGCGTACGAGAACAGGCCGTGCCAGACGTCGTCGAGGGACATCGGCTTGGCCCCGACGGCGATGCTCGCCACCATGACCAGGGCCAGTACGGCGACCGCGACGAGCAGACCGGCGGCCCGCGCCGCGTGGCGCGGGCGGGCGGCGGGCACCGGCGCGGCGCTCCGTTCGGATTCGGGGGGACTGTCGACCAACACGAAGGTTAGGCTAACCTAGCCGGCCGACAATACGTTCATCCGAACGGCCCAGGTGAAGGCCCGTCTCGGAGGCCCGCCTCGGAGGCCGGCTCAGAGCCCCAGCTTGGCCAACGCCTTCGCCACGTCGTGCGCGTAGGACCCGTCGCCGGCCGCCGACCAGGCGACCGCGCACAGCGCCCGCAACCCGTCGAGCGGGTCCCCGTCCGCCTCCACCGGCGACGTCCCGTCGGTGTCCACGAGCTTCGAGACGTCCAAGTACGTGCCCATGTCCACGGCGCTCCAGCCACCGCACCGCCAGGCGCCGTCCCGCTCCGTCGGCTCCGGCTGTCCGGTCAACAGCCCCCGCAGGTCGCGGTCCACGTAGGTCGGCCGGTGCTTCGGCTCGGCCCGCAGCAGCTGCGCCGCGTCCGTCACCCCGGTCAGCACCAGCAGGGAGTCGACGTCCCCGTTGTGGGCGCCCTCGATGTCCGTGTCCAGCCGGTCCCCGACCACCAGCGGCCGCTTCGCCCCGGTCCGCAGCACCGTCTCCCGGTGCATCGGGGGCAGCGGCTTCCCCGCCACCTGCGGCTCCGCGCCCGTGGCGATCCGTACGACCTCCACGGCCGCGCCGTTGCCCGGCGCGATCCCGCGCGCGCCCGGGATCGTCAGGTCCGTGTTCGACGCGTACCAGGGCACCCCCCGGTTGATCGCGTACGAGGCCTCCGCGAACCGGCCCCACGCCAGGTCCGGCCCGCCGTACCCCTGGACGACCGCCGCGAGGCCCTCCTCCTCGGCCGAGTCCACCGGCACCAGCCCGCGCTCGCGCAACGCGACCCGCAGCCCCTCGCCACCGATCACCAACACCTTCGAACCGGGCTCCACCTGGTCCGCGATCAGCCGGGCCACCGCCTGCGCCGAGGTGATCACCTCACCCGCGTCCGTCGGGATCCCGAGCTCACCGAGGTGCTCCGCGACCGCCTCCGGCGTCCGCAGCGCGTTGTTCGTGACGTACGCGAGGTGCATCCCCTCCTCCCGGGCCACCGCGAGGGAGTCCACCGCGTGCGCGATGGCCCGCCCACCCGCGTACACCACCCCGTCGAGGTCCAGCAGGGCCGTGTCGTACGCCTGGTGCAGACTCCGCTCACTGCCCGCGGGACTGGTCCTGCTCTGCCGGGTCATCCGGTCCGCTCCTCACATGATCGAACTTGTCCGATATTGCGCTACCCCATTACTCCCCCGATCATCCCGCATCGCGAGACGCGTCTTACCATGCACCAATGACCACACCTGGCAACGCGGAGCACGGGCTGCGCCTGATCCCCTTCCACGGACTGCGTTACGTCCCGGAACGCGTCGGCAGCCTGGCCGCCGTCACCTCGCCGCCGTACGACGTGGTCGTACGACCCGACGGAGTCGACTACCTCGAATCCGCCGACCCGCACAACATCGTCCGGCTGATCCTCCCGCAGGCCGAGACCCCGGCCGCCCGCAACGAGCAGGCCGCCCGCACCCTCCACGACTGGCTGGCCGAGGGCGTCCTCAGCGCCGATCCCGACGCCGCGCTCTACGTCTACGAGCAGCGCAAGGGCTCCCTCCTGCAACGCGGCGTCGTCGGCGCCCTGGCCCTGTCGACGGCGGACGCCGGCATCGTCCTGCCCCACGAGGACGTCATGCCGGACGTCGTCACCGACCGCGCCGGCCTGATGCGAGCGACCTCGGCGAACCTCGAACCGCTGCTGCTCACCTACCGCGGAGACGGACCGGGCACCGGAGCGGCGGCCGTCGTGGAGGCGGCCGCCACCCGCACCCCCCTCCTGTCGACCGTCACCGAGGACGGCTTCCTGCACCGCCTGTGGGCCGTCACCGATCCGGCCGAACTGGCCGCCGTCGCCGCCGACCTCGGCCACCGCCAGGCCCTCATCGCCGACGGCCACCACCGCTGGGCGACGTACCTGCGCCTCCAGGAGGAGCACGGCTCCCCTACCCCGTGGGACTTCGGTCTGGTCCTGCTCGTCGACACGGCCCGCTACCCGCTCCAGGTCCGCGCCATCCACCGGATGCTGCGCCGCCTGCCCCTCGCCGACGCGCTGGCCGCGCTCGAAGGGAACTTCCGCGTCCGCCCCGTCGAGGGGCCGTTGCCGCTCGCCCTGGAAGTCCTCGCGGACGCCTCTGAACGCGGCAACGCCTTCCTCCTGACCGGCGACGGCACCTTCCACCTCGTCACCGACCCCGACCCCGAGCTGATCGCCCGCACCGTACGCCGCGACCGCCCCGAGGCCTGGCGCCGGCTCGACGCGACCGTGCTGCACGCCTCCCTGCTCGACACCCTGTGGCAGGTGCCGGACGCCCCGGAGCACATCACGTACATCCACGACGCCCCCGCGACGGTCGCCATGGCCGAACGCCACGGCGGCACCGCCGTCCTGCTGCACCCCGTACGCGAGGACGTGGTGCGCGACCTGGCCCGCCAGGGCGTCACCATGCCCCGAAAGTCCACGTCCTTCGGCCCCAAGCCGGCGACGGGCCTGGTGCTGCGCAGCCTGGACTGATCCGCCCCGCCGATCGGCCCCGAACGCACGAAAGGGCGGTACCCCCGGTGGGGGTACCGCCCTTTCGTCGTCAGTCAGACCGCTCAGACGTTGTCACGGTCGTCGCGCTCGTCGCGCTCGTCCCGGTCATCGCGCTCGTCCCGGTCATCACGCTCGTCATCCTCGATGACGACGATCTCGTCGGTGACGTCGACGTCGGAGTCCTCGACGGGCTCGTACTCGTCGTCGTCCTCGTCGTAGTACTCGGCCTGGTCGCCCGCGCGCTCGGCGGCGGCGACTTCGGCTTCGTCCTGGTCGTCGTCCTCGTCCTCGTCGTCGCCCTCGTCATCGAAGTCGGCGTCCGAGTCCTCGTTCGCTTCGTCCGCGAGGGTCGCGGCGTCCACGAACTCGACGCCGTCGATCTCGGCGAGCCGGTCGGAGGCGTCGGTGGCCCCGTCCTTGTCCGCTTCGAGGGTCTTGGCGAACCACTCGCGCGCCTCGTCCTCACGACCGGCCGCCAGCAGGGCGTCGGCGTAGGCGTACCGCAGGCGCGCGGTCCACGGCTGCACGGAGCTGGAGGCCAGCTCCGGGCTCTGCAGGGTGACGATGGCGGCGTCGAGCTCGCCCATGTCACGGCGGGCACCGGCGGCGACCAGACGCATCTCGACCTGGCCGGCCTTGTCCAGCTTCTGCACCTCGGGCTCGCCGGCCATGGCCAGCGCCCGCTCCGGACGGCCGAGGCCGCGCTCGCAGTCGGCCATGACGGGCCACAGCTCGACCGAACCGGTCATCCGCTTCGCCGCACGGAACTCGGCGAGCGCCTCGCTGTACTTCTGCGTGGCGTACGCGGCGAAGCCGGCGGCCTCGCGGACGGCGGCGACGCGGGAGGCCAGACGCAGGGCGATGCGGGCGTAGGCGTACGACTGCTCGGGGTCCTCGTCGATCAACCGGGCCACCATGACCAGGTTGCGCGAGACCTCCTCGGCGAGGCCCTTGGGCAGGCTCAGGAGCTCCTGACGCACATCGGCGTCGATCTCGTGGCCGGTGATGTCGTCGTCGATCGGGAGCCGCTTGACCGGGTCCCGGTCGCGGTCGGCCCGGAAGTCGCGGTCGCCACCGCGGTCATCGCGACCACGGAAGCCACCGCGGTCACCACCGCGGTCATCGCGGCCGCCACGGAACCCACCACAGTCGCCACCCCGGTCGTCGCGACGCGGGTACGACGGACGGTCGCCACCACGGTCGTCACGGCCGCCGCGGAACCCACCGCGCTCGTCGTCGCGACGCGGGTACGAGGGACGGTCGCCACCCCGGTCGTCACGACGCGGGTACGACGGACGGTCCCCGCCACGGTCGTCACGACCGCCACGGAACCCACCACGGTCATCGTCGCGACGCGGGTACGAGGGACGGTCGCCACCCCGGTCATCACGACGCGGGAAGGACGGACGGTCGCCACCGCGGTCGTCGCGACGGAAACCGCCGCCACCACCCGAAGGACGCCCACCACGGTCGTCATCGCGACGCGGGTACGAGGGACGGTCGCCACCACGGTCATCACGACGCGGGAAGGACGGACGGTCCCCACCACGGTCGTCACGACGGAAACCGCCGCCACCACCCGAAGGACGCCCACCACGGTCGTCATCGCGACGCGGGTACGACGGGCGGTCGCCACCACGGTCATCACGACGGAAACCGCCGCCACCACCGGAAGGACGCCCACCACGGTCATCGTCGCGACGCGGGTACGAGGGACGGTCGCCACCACGGTCATCACGACGCGGGAAGGAGGGACGGTCGCCACCGCCGCGGTAGCCACCGCCGGAAGGACGGTCGCCGCCGGCGGGACG